>CAZVPD010000135.1:0-10230 GCA_964628455.1 uncultured Lachnospiraceae bacterium | reverse complement strand
GCTACGAAGGAACTCAAAGAGTTCCTTGACACCTTCCCCCGAGGGGGAAGGCTCATATAAGCCCGGCTTTTTATGAAGAGTGTAATACCGAAAACGTCCGCAACAGCCGGCACGACATGAGGCTTCCCCCTCGGGGGAAGCTGGCGCTGTAAGCGCCTGATGAGGGGCGTAATACCGATTCTGGCAACCGGAGCCCCCTCATCCGCCGGCTACGAAGGAACTCAAAGAGTTCCTTGACACCTTCCCCCGAGGGGGAAGGCTCAAAAACGGGGGAAGCTCCCATGGAACGCCACGCGTTCCTTGGAAGGCGGGTGATGAGGGGCGTAATACCGATTCTGGCAGCCGGAGCCCCCTCATCCGCCGGCAAAGCCGGCACAAAGGAACTCGAAGAGTTCCTTATTCCCCCGAGGGGGAAGGCTCATAGGAACGTGCCGGCGTTCCTTATAAAACCGGCGCCTGATGAGGGGCGTTATCCGTTCTCAGCCGGAACCCCCTCATCCGTATTCGGAATGTTTACTATTGAAAAGTCCGTATTCTGTATTATCTGAGGTGCATGGAAAATGAACAATACGATCTGGTACAACAAACAATCGAAAGAGTGGATGGAAGGGCTTCCCATAGGGAACGGACGTTTGGCGGCTATGATATGGGGGGACGAATCCAAAGACAGATTAAGCCTGAATCATGAGTGGCTGTGGCGGGGTGTGAATAAAGAACGGGACAATGAGCCGGTCTCCCGGCATCTGCCCGAAATTCGAAAGCTTCTTGAAAAAGGGGACTTTTTAGCGGCTACCTGTCTTGCCAATTCGTTTATGGGCGGTATGGGCGGGGTGTCGGGAAAAAAATGCAGGGTGGATGCCTATCAGCCGGCAGGAGACCTGGTATTTGAGCTCAAAGACTCGCAATTTTACCGGCGTCAGCTCAATATAGATGAGGCTGTGGTCACGGTATACCGCACTGCGGGCGGCAATCGGGTTATATCGGACTTTATAGCCCACCCCGGATATAATCTGATCATAGGCAGATGGCATTCGGATGAGGGACGGTTTTCGGGGGAGATGTTCTTTACCAGGCCGGAAGACCGGGACGCCAAAGAAGAACTGTCGGTCGAAAAGAACAGGATCGGTTTTCATTGTGCCTTCGCCGGCGGAATCAGCTATAAAGCGGAGATTGCCGTAGAGTCCGACGGCTGCATAAGCTGCGGCGATAAGAGCCTGTCTGTAAACGATGCGACCTATGTCATCGCTTTTATAAATATTGCCACAAGTGTAACCGGTATAAGCGATGAGATATCAAGGTATCCCGTTCCGGATGTCGGCTGGGAGGAGCTGCTGGCATCACACAAGGCTGCTTTCTCAAAGGTCTACGGGAGACTTAAGCTTGAAATTGATCTGCCGGAGCCGGCCGGCCCGACGGATGAGGTGATTGAAGCTGCGAAGAACGGGGAAGAGGACCCGTTTTTGATGCTCCGGTATTTTAATTACGGCAGATATCTGCTTGTTTCATCGTCTATTGCGGGAGAACTGCCTGCAAATCTTCAGGGAAAATGGAACGACAGGATCGATCCTCCCTGGGAGTGCGATTATCACTTCGATATCAATCTTCAGATGAATTATTGGATGGCCGAAGCCGCAGACATGCCGGAATGCGCCGAAGCCCTGCTCAAGTATGTCGAGAGATTTGTGCCCCATGCCCGCAAAGCCGCAAAGGATTTATACGGATGCAGGGGCATATGGCTGCCGATACAGACGGATGCCTGGGGCAGGGCGACTCCGGAGTCGTATGGCTGGGCTGTCTGGATCGGCGCCGCTCCCTGGATCGCACAGCATTTCTGGCGTCATTACGAATATTCCGGCGACGTGCGGTTTTTAAGAGACAGGGCCTATCCGTTTTTTAAAGAGATAGCGGCATTTTATGAGGACTATCTTGCGGAGGACGCGGAAGGTATCCTTCAGATCATACCGAGTCAGTCTCCCGAAAACAGATTTGAAGGAACGGGGGACTGGCCGGTCAGCCTGGGTATATCATCGGCCATGGATGTGCAGCTGGCCAATGACGCATTCGGATATGCCATACGGTCGGCGGAGATCCTCGGTACCGATTCCGGGCCTGCGGAAAATTGGCGCAGCATGCGCGGCAGACTGCCGAAGCTTGCGATAGGTTCCGACGGAAGGCTGCTTGAATGGGACAGAGAACGAAAAGAGGTCGAACCCGGACACAGACATCTGTCCCATTTATACGGGTTGTACCCGTCCGATATCATAAACCCTTCGGATACGCCCGCCCTGTATAAGGCCGCCGTCGCGTCTTTGGAAGTTCGTCTGGCCCGGGGGGGAGGGCATACCGGATGGAGCAGAGCCTGGGTGGCATGCCTGTATGCCAGGATCGGAGACAACAGAAAGTTATGGGAAAATCTGTATGGATTGATCAAAGACTTTGCAACGGTTACTCTGCTTGATCTTCACCCGCCGCGTATATTCCAGATCGACGGGAATCTGGGTGTGGCCGCGGCGGTACTGGAAGGGCTCGTTCAGAGCTGGGGAGGAAAGCTGCACCTTCTTCGCGCTTTGCCGCAGCCGTGGGCAAACGGCAGATTGTCCGGAGTTAAAACACCGGGCGGTCATGTATTGGATCTGGAATGGAAGGAAGGCAAACCGGTCCGTTAAGAGATCATTCTCGGGTATGCCGAAAAAGTCGTTCTTGCGGATGTGTTTGACGCGCTTTTTCCCGAAAAAACCGGGACGGCACGGAAAGTCGGAAATTCCGTTATAAAGCTGAACGGAAATGACATCCTGATCGAAGGAAAAAAAGGAGAACGATTCGTTTTTTAAAAGCTGTACAATTTCATGCCGACCACCCCGGCGCTGACGCGCCGCCCTGTTACTGACCAGAATACGTTTCATCGCATATCTCCTCAGCCTTCCCCGGCGGGGAAGGGGACCGCCGCGGCGGTGGATGAGGAGAATATCATGTTACATATCCCCTCATCCGTCGGCAGCGAAGGAACTCAAAGAGTTCCTTGACACTTTCCCCTCGGGGGAAGGCTTAATGGAACGCCGCGCGTTCCTTATAAAATCTGCTTTCGTTAAGAATAAATGAATATTCCGAAAACAGTTGCTTATCCGCTTGCGCACGGGGCAGGAATTCCGTATAATAATAAAAACACTTCGGACGGCCGGACCGGAATTTCGCGAAAAGTGCTTTTTTTTATACTGCCGGACGGCCGGCTTTTATACCGGAAGGAGATAGGATGAACGCAGAAAAACGCAGGAGTTCGGGACGGGTCGTCGTCATCGCGGGGATGACGGTCAACCTCGCGCTGGGCATCCTCTATTCCTGGAGCGCTTTCCAGAGCGTTCTGGTGCACGAACAATACGGGTGGACCGCCCTGCAGTCGCAGGTGCCGTATATGATCGCCTGCCTTGTCTTCGCCCTGTCGATGGTCCCCGCGGGACGGATCCAGGACAGGATCGGACCGCATAAGCTGATCGCGATCGCGGGCGTTCTGGTCTGCGCGGGCTTCGTTTTGTCTGGGCTGCTGATCACGCCGGCGGGGCTGTCGGTCAGCTTCGGGATCGTCTTCGGCCTGGCCATGGGACTCGGGTACGCGGCTCCGACGCCGGCGGCCGTCAAATGGTTCGCTCCGGCCAAAAGGGGCCTTATCTCCGGGATCGTCGTCAGCGGGTTCGGCCTTGCGGGCATCTATACGGCCCTGCTGGTGCGTTATCTGCTGTCGCATTACGGGCTGGCCGAAACCTTTGTCATCCTCGGGATCGCCTACGGGGTCCTGATCATGGTCCTGTCGCGCTTTGTCTCGAATCCGCCGAAGGGCTATGTGCCGGCGGGTACGGACGGAGATCCGCAAAAAAACAAGGCCGGGCAGAAAAGCTCCGGCCTGGACTGGCATCAGATGCTGAAAACCCCCGCCTTTTACAAGCTGTGGGCCCTGTTCTGCATGGGCACCTTTGCCGGCCTTTTCATCATCGGCCAGCTGCGCGTGATCGGCGAGGAGCAGGCCCTGCTTTCGGAAAGCGGCACCTTTCTGCTGATCGCCGTCTACAGCTTTTTCAACTGGGCGGGGCGTATCGGCTGCGGGCTGCTTTCGGACAGACTGGGGCCGCGCAGGGTCCTTTTTCTGGTGTTCGCGGTGCAGACGGCGGTGTTCTCGGTTTTCGGCTTTCTGACGTCGGCGCTGCCGCTGTTTGCCGGCACGGCTCTGGTCGGCTTTACGTTCGGCGGGATGCTCACGGTATTCCCGGCAATCACCGCCGACCTGTTCGGCGTTAAAAACCTGGGCGTCAACTACGGCCTTGTGTTCACGGCCTGGGGCGCCGGGGGCGTCTTCGGACCGATGGTCGGCGGGCTCGTTCGCGACCTGACGGGCGTCTACGGCGTGAGCTACATGGTTTCCGCCGTGCTGAGCGCCGCGGGCATCGTCCTGGCGCTGACCGTGAAAGCGCCGCACCGGTCCGGCGACCGTTCCGTCACGGATTGAGCTTCACTTTATTTTCCTCGACCGTGATCCCTTCGATGCTCCGCAGGAAACTGGAAAAACGGCTGAATCCGTAATCCTTTAAATTAAAATCCTTATGGTTCAGTTTCAGGATCTCGTATATTTTCGACAGATTGCCGACGCTGCCGCCGTTTCTGGCGATGATCTCCCTGATCTCCCTGCAGATCACCTCGATGTCGACGCTGTTTTTCATCTTGATTATATACGATCCGCCTTTTTCCTGAAGCTGGATCTTGTTGAATTCCTCGCGGATGAAAACGCTCAGCTTCGAATAACCGTAATTGCGGACGTCGAAATCGGTAAACATCCTGGCGAGGGAGGAACCCACTTCCGAAAGGGAAACGGAATCCGAATCCGCGGTCAGCTCGATCACGGCGTCCCGGATCAGGTTGATCGGGGTGACGTTGGACTCCTGCGTTTCGGGGACTTTCCGTCTGCCCGCCGCGCTGCTCTTTTGTTCCTCCGCCTTGGGTTCTTCGGGGGAGATCAAGTCCAGGTGAATGAACTTGTTGCAGGACTTGGTCAGGGCGGTGGGGGTCTTCGACTCCCCCATCCCGATGATGTAGGCCTGCGATTCCCTCAGCCTCATCACGAGCTTCGTAAAATCGCTGTCACTCGTGACGATGCAGAAGATGTCCGTGTTTTTGGAGTACAGGATGTCCATGGCGTCGATCACCATGGCCATGTCGGTCGCGTTTTTGCCTTTGGTGTAATCGAACTGCTGGATGGGCTGGATGGAATACTCGAGCAGCAGTACCTCGTCCCAGCCGTTGTGCTTCTGCCAGTTGCCGTAGATCCTTCTCACCGACACCGTGCCGAACGAAGTCAGTTCGTCGAAGATGCTTTTCGCGTATTTTGCGCTGACGTTTTCGGCGTCGATCAGCAGGGCGATATTTTTCTCTTCCATATGTTCTGTATTTCACATCGCATTCTTATGTTATTTTATAGGCCGGACTCCGTCCGGCCTGTCCGGTCTGTTTTTTATGATCCATATTTCCTTCTGGGGGGTGCTCAGCATGACGCCGCCCCCGCTTTTCACGCAGACCATCTCCTCCTGGCAGACCCTGCCCCGGGAGGTGACGACGGCCGGCTCGAGCGTGAAGGTCATGTTCTCCTCGAGGAGGGTGTCGGTAAAGGCGCTGAAGGCGTTCTCGCCCGCGGCGATGCCCCCGACATGCGCAAAAAGGCCGATCTCGTGGCCGTAGCTTGCGAACTTTATGCCGTCGAAGCCGTATTCGCTCATGACCGCGCTGCCCACGGCGGAAAGCGAGCGGGAATCGGTCCCCGTCTTCATGGCGGCGCACACGGCCCGGTTCACGCTCTGCAGCGCACCGAAAGCGCGCCGGACTTCTGCGGGCGCTTCTGTCTCCCCGCTTTCGGGCGCGTAAAAAGTCCGCTGGTTATCCGAAGCGTAGCCGTCCGACAGGATGCCGAAATCGACGTTCACGACGTCACCCGGCTGTATAAACACATCGGACGGCGCCATTTTGCAGTTATAGCTCGAACGCGCGCCGACCGACACATAGGGATTGTATTCCTTCTGCCAGGAATAACCGAGTCCTCTGCCGTCGGCGAGGCGCTGAAAAAGGTCCCGGACATCCTTTCCCGACATGCCTGTCTCCATCAGGGGACGCGCGAGCTCATAGATCTCCGCCGCAGCCTGCGCGGCTTTTTTTATTTTTCCGGCTTCGGCATCGCTTTTCTTCCCCCTGACTTTTTTCATCAGCGGTTCGGACGAGACGATTTCGCCTTCAAAGCCCGTCTTTTTCAGGATCCTTTCCAGCAGCAGAAAGTCCGAATGGGACAGTCCGTCCGAGGAGGGGTCGTACCGCGAGAAATTCAGCGCGATCTTCTTCAACGGAATAAGGGCGGCAAGAGCTCCGGCAAGGACCGCTTCGAAATCCGCGGGCGTTTTGTATTCGGTGATCTCCGTAAACAGCCCGCTGACGCGCAGTTCCTCGGCCTCGATGCCGGCGCATACGCAGATGCGGCCGCCTGCGGGCGTTAAAATCAGGGCGGTGTGTCTGAAAATCGTCATCGGGGCCAGAAACAGCATCGCGGGTTCGCCCAGCAGATGCGTTTCCCTGCCCAGGGTGATCCACGCGCCGACGCCCTGTTCCGCGAGCGCCGCTTCGGCCCGGCGGTACCGTCCGGCCAGGATCTGCAGCCTGCCGCCGTCGTTCTTATTCGTCATCGGGCCCCCCGCATTCATAGACATAGACGTCGTTTACGGTGTTCCGGACATTTTCAAACGTCTCGGTCTGATACCCCGTGTAATCGGGGCCCGTGCCCCAGCTGTTCCGAAAGAGCATAAAGCCTCCGCCGGGCTGCGTTTTGTCGAGTTTATACCCGACGGCGGTCAGCGAATGGTCGCGCCCGACGCCCGCCGGCAGGCCCGAACCGAGGACGGCCAGCAGGGAAGAGAACTGTTCTTCGCTCAGGCCGGGCCTGCCGTCGAGTTCCCTGATGAAGCGCCCCCTGAGGCGCAGCCCTTTCCCGAGCAGCCTGCGTCCTTCGGCGACCGTGTCCGGGGTGAAGGCGCTCTGCGCTTCGTCAAAGTCATAGACCCGGCTTTTTTCATACGGCCACAGGCTCTCCGGGACGATGCCGTACGCCTCGTATCCCTGTGCGATCGTGATAAAGCAGTGGCCGTCGTCCCGGTCGCCGGACGCCGCGTTCGCGGCATGGTTGGCGTATTCGACGGAAAGATGCGCGAATTCTCTTCCGAGCAGCCCCGCGTACAGGTATTCCTGCAGGCACACCATGACCTGCACCGAACAGGTGCCGCGCGGGCCCTGGTCGCGCAGCGCGATGCCCCTGCGGGCAAATTCGCCCCTCAGGTCGATGCCGCCGGCGATGCAGGGGTCGCTGCCGCGCAGGGTCCCGCCCGCGAAGCGCTGCACGGGGACGCCGTCCTCGTCCGACGCGTCCTCCGCGGGCAGACCCAGGGGACCGAAGACGCCCAGGCTGTCCGCCCAGAAAAACCGGAATCTGCCCGTCACCGGATGCGCTCCGGTACCGGGGCCGTACGCGATATACCCTTTCTGAAACCTCTGCAGCCTGCAGCCGTTCTTAAAGGCGGATTCGGGCGCGACGGGATAACCGGTCAGCTCCTTTATGCCGGGCGACTCCCATTTTTCGAGGACAGGCCCGCGCACCGGCACCCCGGCGGGATGCGGATGAAAGGGGAAGCGGATGTTTTTCGTCTCTTCGGCCATGCTCAGATCACCTCCAGGACGTCCCGTCCGGGCAGAGGCGCAAAGGGCGCTCCGGGAAGGGTCTGATACCAATAGGCCACCGAGGAATAGTCGTCGCTGCGCTGCAGATAGCGCTTTCCTCCGCGCCGCCAGCCGAGGTTCTGGATCGTGACTTTCAGGTCCTCTCCGAAGATCACGGGGTCTTTCACATGCCACCGGTACATCGAAAAGCGCTGCTGCGTATCCTCGCCGCCTTTGGGCCTGTGGATAAAATGCACGCCCGTATAGAGCGCCGAATAGGCCGTGTAGTTTCCCCCGACGTCCCAGCCCCAGGCCCCGCCGAAATAATCCTCGGTGCCCGTGCCGCATATCGTGGGGTATTCGCCGTCCCCGTCGATGAAAAATTTGACCTCGCCCTCGCCGAACCACAGATTCGGCCCGTTGAGGCCGATGTTGAGCATCGTGCCGGCGTAATGACCCCTGCCCCGGACGCCGTCGAGCAGCACATAGTCCTCTCCCGCGGGGACGGGATTTGTCCGCCTCCAGTGCGCGTGGAAATAAGCGCTGTCCGCCGGAATCTCGCCGAGTTCGACGTTGATCTGGTAGTAGAGGTTCGCCGCATGCCCGCTCCTGTTCTCGAGGGTCATCCTGCAGCGCTTCGCAAAGGGCATCGGGAAATAGCTGTTGAGACCGTTAAAGGGGCAGACGGCGATGAGGGCGGAATCGAGGGGCGCGAATTCCATCGCGATCTTGTTTTCGGGGTCGTACCAGCCGCAGCCGAAAAAGTCGCCCAGCGGCGTCTCGACCGACGGGTACGCGCAGCCGTCCCAGCAGATCCTGAAGATAAAGTCCCGGCCGAAGCAGCCCGTGAACCACATGGTCAGGATCTCACCCGGTCCCGCGATGTCCGCGAGGACGGCGGTCTCCCCCGGTCCGATGAGGATGCAGGGGGAGAGCTTGACGCCCCTGCCCGTCCCGTCCCTGCCGAGCCCGGCCGCCTGCGGGCTGCAGACGCCGCTCTCCGCCGCGCCGCCCCCGCCTTTTTCGCCTGTCGGGTTTTCCGGGGAGATCGAACGGCTTTTCCTGTTTCTGAGAATCGCAAGGTCCATGGGCTCACCTCGCTTTTTTATTTTGATCCTGAAACCAATATAGCAGATATCCCCCGCAATGTCAAGGACCGCGTTAAAACGAAAAGATCCGTTTTAACGCGGCCGTATGGTTTTGTTGAATTTCCGGTCCTTTATCCGCCGGCCTGCAGCAGCTGTCCGGCATAGCCCGTCAGGATCCCGATGCCCGCGGACAGCAGGATCACGAAAACGGGACTGATCTTTTTATAAAGCAGAAAGAGCATCAGGCCGGTGATCAGAACGGAGAGGACGATCAGGGCTGCGCTCAACGATTCCGGGCCTGTCCCTTCGGGAAAGAATACCGTCGCAGCCGTCGAGACCGCCGCGACGCCGATCAGGCCGACGACGGCGGGCCTTAAGCCCGACATGAAGCCGGTGGAGACGCGGCTCTTCTTTGCCGCCGTATAAAACCCGGCGGCGATGAGGACGATGATGAAAGAGGGCAGGACGACCCCCGCGGTCGCGCAGACCGCGCCGGCGAGCCCTGCGGTTTTTGTCCCGATGTAGGTGGCGGCGTTGATCGCGAACGGGCCGGGGGTGCTTTCGCTGACCGCTATAAAGTCCGTGAGTTGCGAGGCGGTCATCCAGCCTTTGGCGAGGACTTCCTCCTGTATCAGGGGGAGCATCGCGAAGCCCCCGCCTATCGTAAAAAGTCCGATCTTCATAAAGGTCAGCAGCAGTTCGAGCAGGATCACGGCCGGGCCTCCTTTCGCGGAGGCAGGAAAGCCGCGGCGGTGCCGGCCGCCGCGCTGCAAACGATGACCGTGAAAACATGGACGCCGAAGAAGACGACGGCGGCGAACGCCGAAGCGGCGATGACCCAGAACAGCCTGTTCCGCGTGCATTGCTTTGCCATTTCGAGCATGGCTTTGATGATCAGGGCGAGGACGCCCGCCCTGACCCCGGCGAAGGCGTAGCGTACGGCCTGCAGGTGCCCGATCCTGTCGAGAAAGAAAGACAAAGCGAAGATGATCAGAAAGGAAGGCAGGACGACGCCGGCCGCCGCGAAGAAGGCCCCCGCCTTTCCGGCGGTCCGGTGCCCGATCATCGCGGCCGTGTTGACCGCTATCGAGCCGGGCAGCGACTGCGCCAGGGCGAAGGTGTCCGAAATGTCGCAGTCCTCCATACCGTACCGTTCCGCCGTGAAGGTCCTGCGGACCATGGGCAGCATGGCGAAACCGCTGCCGAAGGTGAAGGCTCCGATCCTGAAAAAAGACGTGAAAAGACCGGCCGGCAGCGCGGCTGTCCTCTTTTTCGCGGCTTTCCTATTTACTCCGCAGCTGCTGTCGCAGGTCATAAGCGTCCGCCGTCCTTTCTTCCCCCGGATTTTTTCGTATAAAATAAAATCCGCAATATTTACCCCTATAGGAAATAGTAATTTAAGGAAATATAA
>CAZVPD010000134.1:0-10462 GCA_964628455.1 uncultured Lachnospiraceae bacterium | reverse complement strand
TTTTTTACGGCAGCTTCCGCACGCGCAGACAGGTTCCCAGATGCCGATCATATCGACCCATAAGCCGTCGATCTCGTATGAGGAACACATTTCGCGCACCAGTTTTAAAAAATAGTCGCGGTAGGGCGAATTGATGCAGGGATTTCCGTAACGCGAGCCGTCCCTCATGGAAACGCCGCTTGAATTGACGACGCTCCATTCCGGATGGGCGTCGCAGACAAAGCTTCCCCATGCGTTGAGGTAGCCGACGACATGCAGGCCTTTGCGCCGGCATGCCGATACGGTCAGACCGAACAGGTCCCGCTTTTCGGCTTCGGGATGGCGAAGGCCGTATAGGGTCGGGTACAGGCAGAGTCCCAGACAGTTCGAGGCGTAGATATACGCGCACGACGCACCGGACGCGGCTATGTTTTCGGCATAGGCTTCGGGGTCGAAGCGGGAAAGGAACTCATCCCCCCTCGGGATGTGCATGTCGGTCAGGTTGCGTATGAAACTGTTCTTGTACCACAGGTTTTTTGTCATATCTCAATGACCTCCCCGTCGAAAGCGAATGTCGCCGATAATCTCGCCTCCGGGTCACCGCAGGACGGCAATACCGTGTTTTCCCCGGACTTTAAAATAAAATCACCCTCCGTGCGGACGGCGGCGGTACGCGAATGTCCCGCGGAGTCAAATACAAGCGCGGCAGCGCTTCCCGGCGCATATTCGATATACTCGGAGCTCTGCAGTTCGCAGTCAAAGAAGATGCGGGAGCCGTTCGCGCTTAAAGATAAATCCTTCAGGGTCAGGGCTTTGTGCGGATACGTGCGGATGTCCGACAGGCGCACGCCGGAACAGTCGCCTTTTTTGAAGATCTTCAGCCGGGAGATCTCGTCGTAGTATACGCGGTTGAAATGCAGCTCGTAATGGTGTTCGTTCATCCGCCCGAAATCTTCGGGTGCGTAGTCGCCGTTGTCCGTTTCGAGCAGGATAAATTCCCGGCTGCCCGTGAAATCGAGCGGAATGTAAAAGTCCGCCCCGCCCGAAGCCCGGTAAGACGGGCTGTGAAGCTGGATGCAGAGCACGCCGCTCCTGTTTTCCGAAGTGACCGTCAGCCTCAGGGCTCTGCGGTCGTTCAGGTTGAGGTGCGGATCGAATTCATACGTGTCGGGCTGAAGTTCAGGCGCCGTTGTTTCGTCAAAATGAACGAGTGCAGCGGATTCTTCTCCCCGGTCGGCCGTAAACAGCGCTTCCAGGCGTATAAAGGGTTTCTGCGCGCCGAAAGGGTTGTGTATGCGCAGGGACTGACCGCCGCAGGACTTGGCTTTCGCATAGTGCTTTTCGGTAAACCGAATGCCGTCTGCCGTATCGAGCCTGAACTCGGCTTTTTTTAATTTTTCCCGAAGCTCAGGCGGAACGATGTTTCTCTTCTTCAGGGAATCGTATTTTAAAAACGTGTCGATGTTTTTTCGGATGACGGGAAAACGCCCGGTCAGCGCGTCGCCGACTCCCATGAACGAGTAACCGCTGTTGTACGCGATGCCGAGTCTGCCCAAAAAATCCATATCGTCTTCATAGAGCGTTTTTACCTGGGCGTTGGGGAAAGCGTCGCCCATGAGCGCCGCGGGATGGAACGTATACCAGCCCAGCTGCGAGGGCAGGAATACCGAATCGCAGCTTTGTTCGTTGGAAGCGGCGTGAAGGGCCAGATAGCGCTTGTGCCCCGCAATGCCGACGTCCCACGCGCCCATGCGCGAACGGGCGCTCCAGAGCGACGGATACATGGTGCTGTATTCGATCAGCGGGGGGCGCACGCAGTTTTTTAATATTTCCGAAACGAACGCAGCGGCGTGGTACCATGCCAGGCCCTGTTCGTCAAAAGAGGCGAGTCCGTCCAGCGCGTCCAGATAGATCATGCCGAATCCGCCTTCGTTGTATGCCGAGGCGGTGTTTCTCGCCAGATCGAAGAACAGTTCGCTGCCCGGCACCGGGCAGAACATGAAGAACATGTTCGCCAGGTGCTTTATTACGGAGCCCGCGGCATGCGAAGCCGGGACCGTTCCGCACGCGCCGCGCCTGCAGCCGGCGAATCCGCCGTCCGTGCAGTCGAATTCGATGATCTCATCGTCGATCAGGATAAATCTGCTTGTTTTTTCAAAGAAGCCGGTGTCCGGCGATATGCCGGACAGGTCGTCGCCGGACGGCAGGAACGGGTCGCTTTCTCCGGCGTCTTTCTGCAGCGAATATTCTCCGAGACAGATCAGCTGCTGCCGGACTTTGGGGTCGCAGGTCATCTCCCGGCAGTCGCGCGCGATATAGCAGGCGTAGGTATGCAGTCCCGTGGTGACGCCCGCTTCGGCAAGCGGGTCGGAAACCAGCCGTCTGAAATCCGCGGCGCCATCCGGGTAATCGGTTTCGTCAAAGCGCATGGAGCCCTGAATGTAAACGCTCCCCTGATGGAAATCCAGCTGGTCGATCCCGTAGCTCTTGTATTTCAGGCCCTGGGCGACAATTTCGGCCGGTTTCGGCTTGTCGGTTATGATATAGTAATTCAGATAATTGTCCGCGCAGTCGAGGGCGAACGCCCCGCCTTTCAGATTCAGGGGGATCTTTTCCGCGAGGAGGCTGAGCTTCTGCAGCGACGAACGGATCTCTCCGCGGGGCGCGCAGACAAGCGCGAATGAAGCGCCGTCAAAACCCGATAAGGCGTATGCTTCGGCCCATATGCGGCTGCGTTTGTGCGTCGGATAAGACCTGGCGTTGATGTTCATCGACATGCCGAAACCGCAGACGGCGTAACCGCCCTCACCCGAATAGGGTTCGGGTGTAAAATCCGCGGCTGTGACGGCTTTATACGGCGCTTCGCCGGAAAGGGTGAAAACAAGTCCTTCGCCGGTTTCGTTGACGCCGAAACACAGTTTCCCGCCGTCGTCGAGTGTTATTTCCAGCCTGTTTTCCGCGCGTTCGGCGCGGACCGGGACCGCGCGTCTTCCGTCATGCGAAAGGGCGGCGGCAAACGGCTGAGCTTCGCCCGCCGGACGTATGCTTCCGGCGGGCGTTATGATCTCTGTCAGTCTGAAAGCTTCATCGAATATGAAATTTATATTCCCTGATGTAAAGATCATGGATTTTATCTCCGTGTTTTCCGGCAGGCTGATCCGTACCGTTCCGGTGTGATCAGTACGAATGGCCCTGCACCGTATAATAGGCGAGGTTCGGCTGGCGGGTATCGAGCCGGCCGAAAACGGCAAAGACGGGCTGGCTGCTGCAGAGGGAGAGGGCATACTGGCCGAACGGTATTCTGTATCCGGTATCGCCTATCGGACCGTCCAGACGGAAGCACTTCACCCTTTTAGCGGGAACGCGCAGCACGATGTTTTCGACCGGATCCTTGTCTTCAAACAGAACGGCCGTTCTTATCTCCGCGTCCTCGTCCGTGAGGTTGACGATCATCAGCGACTCGTGCGCCTCGAGCGGACCTTCGGTTTTCGGGGGGAGGTCTCCGTCGCAGAAGACCCAGTTTTTTTTGCCCTGTTCGGTATTCATCCTGTGTATCACCTTTCTTTTTTTTTCTTTTATTTTTCTTTTTGCCGGCTGCCGCGGGTCATTCCGCGAAATAGCCTTCGATCAGTTTGTCGAGGTTGCGCTGGGACGCCGTCTTCTTCTTTTCCCACGCGGACATAAAATCCCCGCTTCTGGCGGCGAGCAGTTCGCGTATGATGGAAACCTCATGGTTGATGCTGCCCGTGTGGACCATGCCGAAGTTGTAGCCGACCGATCCGAGGATAAAATCATACATCGCGGAAGCGGCGTCGGTCCGGAGATATTTCACCTTCATGACCACTTCGTAATACTGGGGGATCAGCTGCCGGTACGATTCCGCCGCGAACAGTTCCAGGGCCGCGCCGGTCAGTTCGGTCTTGCCGCAGGTCGACAGAACGGCGAACAGCGAACAGCCGTCGTTCGGCGTGGTTTTGTAATCGTCGGTTTCATAAAGTTTCGGAACGGGCAGGATCCCGTATTCCTGTTTGAAGTCCCGCAGGGAAGCGGAAAAACCGGGCGAGCGCATCAGAAAGATCAGTTCGCTTTTCAGGAATTTGTTGAACATCAGGACGGCGGACTCCGCGGTATAATATCCGCCGATCGCGCCGTTCGTTTCGAAGAGCAGCTGATAGAGTTTTTCGGTCATCGCGACCGTGCGTTCACCGCCGAACGTCAGTTCGGGAATGCCTTCCGCGTTTCTCGTGGTGACGGGGTCGGCGCAGGCAAAGGTATACCCGTCGATCAGCGACGCGGTGGACGCGCCGTAACCGAAAAAGTCCTCCTCGCCGACATTGTTGTCCCCGTTGAGGTCGGCATAACAGACCGAAACGATCTCCCGCAGGGTGTCGATGGTCCATTTGCCGTCGTATACCGTCTGGTACAGGTCCTTGTCGCCGAGATAGTCTTTAAGCAGGTCCGCATTGTAATACATCGTGTAGATGCCCTGGATCGCGTCGAAGTTCGCGTCGCCCATGACGAAATACAGTCTGCCGTTGAGTGTCATCTCGTCTGTAAAGCTGCTGTTCCACCATCTTTTGTCAAAATCGATGTGGGGGATCTCCAGCATATTGTAAAAAAGTCCGTTTGTCGCGCTTTTGGCCCCGACATACATGTAGACCGCGCACATGTCGTAGGCCATGTCCCCGGCCATCACGCTGCTCTTGACCATCGGGATAAAATCCAGGGGGCCGTAAAGCAGGTTGAGTGTGATATTCAGCCGCTCCTCCACGGTCTGATTGCGGCGGAATACGGCATCGTTGACGATGTCGCCGTTCTCTTCTTCCGCGGCGAATTCGTAAGCCCAGCTGCCCTCGCGGAGGAGAAGATTGAAATCGAGTCCTTCATAGTCGAGGTCGGCGGGAAGGCTGTCCTCGAGGATGGGACGCCCCCACTCGTCGGCGGCCTCGGTTTCCGCCGCGGCCGGAGCGGTTGTTTCGGCCGGTTCAGCCGGGGCTGCGTCTGTCCCGGAACATGCTGCCTGTAAAAATGCCAGCGCGGATATGAGTATAAAAGCGAATGCTCTTTTCATAAGGCCCTCCGTGATCGGCGACAGGTTTATTGAAGGCGGGTGACTTCTTTTGTTTTGCGGTTATATTCCGCTCAGGAGTATTTTGTCCATTTTCGGGGAGAAGGGGACCGGACCTTTTTCGGTGATCTCGTATCCCGTTTCGATGCGCATCCCGTTGAGCGCAGGATGCCCGAAGAAGCTGATATCGACGCAGACAGCCATGCCCGGCACGATGACGACGTCGCTGTTGGGGCCGAAGAAGGGCGCTTCCGCTTCCATCAGACCGATGGTATGCGCGAACGGGCATACGATATAGCGCGTAAGGCCGTGTTTTTCGTAATGGGCGCGTCCGAATTTATCGAGTTCACGTCCGGTCATGCCCGGCAGCAGCCGGTCGCGCGTCATCTCCAGCACTTCCTTCATACGCTTGACCGCGTCCGCCTGGGCGGGGGTATACTGTCCGCCGACGGGAAGCGTGTGGCCGAACACCCCCGTATAGCCCATGAAGCGGGGGGCCAGCCCGAGCATGACGGTTTCACCGGCCTGCATCCGCTTGTTGGACGCGGTGGGCACGACCGCGTTTGCGCGTGTTCCGCTGCCGACAATGGCTTTAAAGGCGAAGCTCTCCGCCCCGCTGCTGCGGGCTGCCGCCTCGCCTGCCGCCGCGACTTCGTATTCGTATACGCCGGGTGCGATTTTTGCGGCCATCGCGTCATAGGAAAGGTCCGCAAGCGAAAACGCTTTTCTGATCTGGGCCCTTTCCCAGTCGCTCTTGACGACGCGGTATTCGAGAAAATCATCGGTGATATCGATCAGTTCGACGCCTTTGAAGGCTTCGGCTATCGCCTTATGGATCCCGTAGGGCATGGAATCCATGCCCGCTATGCCGACGCGCCTGACTTTTCCGCCCGATGCGAGTTCGTCGAACAGCCGGCCGAAACTGATGATCGTCGCGTTCGGGTATTCCTCGTCCGGGACCATGAACACCGGCAGGTTGCGGGTTTCGGCGACCGCGCTTTCCTGACGCGCGAAGGGCTCGCTTTCCGGTCCGCCGAGGATCATCGCCCTTCCGTCCGAAGAGACCAGCACGCATCCGCTCTCAAACTGCGGGCACCAGCCGGTCAGATACCAGCCGTTTGCCACGTTGGTCTCGTCGTAATAGACAAGTCCGAAGTCGATTTCCCTGCCGCGCAGATACGCCGCGAATTTCTCGCGCCTCGCGTCGTGTTCGGTTCTGTTATAGTATGCCATAAACTAAATCCCCTTTCGGTTTTTATGCGGTTGATTATAATATACAGTTTTATTATATATCATTCGTTCCGATTGTCAATGACATGGGATAAAAAAGATGCGCCGGACTGTATAAAGCACGGCCGCTGCCTTTGCGGACAGCGGCCGTTTCTTTTTGTTTTAATGCCTGATGACGCGTATGCCTTCGGGGACGGAATAGGAAAAAACCGGTGTGCCGTCTTCTTTGCGGCTCCATTCGGTCCTGACCGTTCCGAAAGGCGTTTTCATGGACGCTTTCACCCAACCGAGTTCCGACGGCAGAAAAGGCTTCAGTTCGACCGTGCGGTACGCCGGGTCTTCAAAAGAGAGGTTGATGCCGGCGATGGAATTGATCATCCAGCACATGAAGCTCGAATACATATGGTGGTTCTTGGACGTTTCGCCGTGCCATGTCTCCCATAAGGTCGTCGCGTCCTTTTCAAGCCAGACTTTATAGCCCGGGTAGCCTTCGGCCGTCAGGATCCTGTAAGCGTATTCCTGCAGTCCGCATCGGTCAAGCGCCGGATACAGATAGCGCAGACCGACCATGCCGCAGGTATGATGGAAGTTTCTGCGTTCGATCAGCCTCATGAGCTGCTTTTTCAGCGGTTCGATGCCGTTTTCGTCCCACAGTTCGAGGAATACGGTCATGGCGGCTGCCGTCTGCGTATCGGCCGCGCAGCTGCCGTCGGCATTCAGCCAGTTCTCCCGGAAAAACTCCGACATGCGCAGGAGTTCGGTTTCAAAATCCGCCGAGTCCGCTCCGTTCCCCGTAAGCCGCGCAGCCTGCAGCGCTATTTTCAGCATTTTGATATAAAGGGCGGTGTTGATGAACTTTCCGGGCGTATGATCCGCGTATTCGGGCAGCGGCGGCGCCCAGTCGTCCAGTCCGAAGTCGGTCATGCCGTCCGGACCGCAGCGCGAGAGATAATAGCTGAAATAGCGTTTGAAAAAGGGCATCGCGCAGGAAAACGGCTGTGTGTCGCCCGTGAACTGGTACAGCCTCCACGGCACCTCAAACAGCACGCCGTCCGAAACGGGACCGTTGCCCCATTCGTAGCCCCAGCCTGCGGTCGGTATGATGCCCGGCATGGCTCCGTCCTCCCGCATGGCGTCGCAGATATCGACCAGCCACTTGCGGAAAAAGCCGGTCGTCGCGAAATCGGTCATCATCTGCTCCGCGGACGCCTGCGCGTCGTTTGCCCACCCGAGTTTTTCCCTGGTCGGGCAGTCGGTGGGCATATACATCAGATTGGACCGGACGGCCGCCTGTCCGATTCTGAATAATCGGTTGAGCGCTTCGTCCGAACTCTCGAAAGACGTCAGGGCCTCCACGTCCTGATGAACGAAGATGCCGGTGATCATCGAAAGGTCCGGTTTTTCCCCGAGTCCCGCGACCGAGACGTAACGGAATCCGTGGTAGGTGAAAAGCGGCGTACGGCATATAGGTCTGCCGCTGCACAGGATGATGTCCGTTTCAAAGGGGCTGACCTTGTAATGCCCGGGCATGCCGTTGACGTCGAGCGTGCCGTCTTCGTGCAGGCATTCGGCGTAACGGAACGTTAAAAGCTGCCCTTCTTCGCCGGTGAAGCATACCCGCGCGTAACCCGATATGTTCTGGCCGATGTCGAAGACCCAGGTACCGTCGGGCGCTTTAAGAACGGACTTTGCCGGATATTCCCCGCACTCGGCAACCGCTTCCCATGTGTGGGGCGTGAATTTCCCGGCCGGGGGATTCGTGTCGGCGACCGCTTTTTCCCACGCGCTGTCGTCATAACCGGGCATATTCCATTCGGGGTCATACAGACGCGCGTCGAAATACTCGCCGCTGCGCAGCTGATTGAAGATCACCGCGGTGTCGGGCCGGCACTTCCAGTCTGCGTCGCTGGCCAGCAGCGTTTTGCCGTCGGCGGTCAGTTCCAGTATGAATTTCGGGTTGTCCCGCCAGGCCCCTTTGTCGAACTGCCAGGACGTGATCAGCGATTCGTTGTACCAGCCGTTGCCGCACCATGCCGCGGCGAGGTTTGTTCCTTCCCGCAGCAGGGCCGTGACGTCGTATTCGCGGACCCACAGCGTTTTGTTGTAGTCGCTGACCGGCGCGCAGAACAGATCGGCCGAAACGCGCTGCCCGTTGAGCCAGAAATAGCCGTAACCGAGACCGCAGACCCGCAGGGACGCTTTTTTACAGCGGGGCGCGTAAAAGCTCCGCCGGAACATCGGCGCAAGGTTGCGGTCCCTGTATTCGGCGATGAACGGCCTGTCCGGCTTGATAAAAGAGATTCCTTCAAACATAACGACTCCTGTTTTTCTGTTGTATTTCGGTGCAGAGGGCGATCAGGTCCTCCGCGCCGGCTGTTGCCATGCGCAGCACCGCGTCTCCGGCGCTGTAGTAGATACGCACCGTGCCGTCGTCATCCTGCAGCATGGCGCAGGGGAAAAGGGCGTTGGTGCGCATGCCCTCCTCCAGTTCCGCTTTCCCTTCGGGGACCATCAGCGGAAGACGGGAAATGCCCGTCACTTTGGACGGATCGTGAAGGTCAAGAAGCATGACGCCGATGGTATAGCGCTTTTTCCATTCTTTTTCCCAGCCGTTTTTCCCCCTCGACGGATCGGTGTCCACGGCGTGGAAGATCGTGAGCCAGCCTCTATCGGTTTTGACCGGGGGCGCGCCCGGGCCGATCTTGTCGTTGCACCACGGCACGTCCTCCGTGCCGAGGACAAGCCGGGATTTTCCCCAGAAAACAAGGTCGGGCGACTCCGACAGCCATATGTCGAAAAGGTCGCGTCCACCGCGGGAATAGACCGGCATAGGGCGCTCGAGCCTGACAAAGCGCCCGCCGATCTTTTCCGGAAAGAGCACCATGTTCCGGTTGTCGGGGACCGACATCGACAGGATCCCGTATTCTTTGAAATCGTCGGTCACGGCAAAGGCTCCGCGGACCCCGTGGCGGGTGTCGACGGCAAAACTGACGTAAAACCTGCCGTCAAGAGGGGTGATCCGGGGGTCATACGCGCGGAGGACCTCGCCGGGCTCCGTAAAGCCGTCGAAATTGTGTTTGTCGAAGACGGGTTCGGGCTGAACCTCCCAGTGCAGGCCGTCGGCGCTGTAGGCCAGGCCGATATTGGTCCCGTCCAGCCTCTGTTCCTCATACGACCCGTAGTCGTTGCGGAACAGCATGATATACCTGCCTTCGTGGCGGACGATCCCCGCGTTGAAAGTCAGGGCGGACGGGTAGGGAACGTCGTGACGGGAGAGTATTGTTTCCGGATAGCGCGTGATGACCGGACTTGTCTTTAAAATCATATTGGACCGCTTTCCGTGTTATTTACTGTCGATCATGCCTTTGATCCCGTCCGCCGTGGTTTTGTATTTTATGCAGGTCCCGTTTGCTCCGACGGTTCCGGACGGCGCGGAGTCGTTGATTCTCCTGCCGGGGGAAAGATTCAGGATCAGAACGGTCCCGCGGACGGCATACACGGTCTCCGTGTTTGTTTTCAGGTCCCTGCCCGTGAGTTCGTACTGCAGCGCGTTGGGACTGCCGATATCGTCAAAGGAATATTTTACGGCTATCGTGCTGCCCGCGATGAGGTTTCCCGACGTTTCTTTCGGCTTTCTCAGGTATATCCCGCCCGCTTCCGGGTAGATATAATAAAAGGTGTCGTCTGCCGCAAACGCGGCGGGCTCCGACGCGTAGATCTCCAGAATATAGGCGGTCTGCAGCTCTTTGTCCAGCCGGTCGCTGACCGTGCGCACGTCCCGCTGCACGATCCAGTCTTCCTCGCTTTTGCCGTAGGATCCGAACACATAGAAAAAAAGCTGAAAACCGAGGGTCAATACAAGCAGTAGAACGACGAGTGCTATCAGCAGTTCGAGCAGGGTGAAGCCTCGGCGGGAAACCGGTATTTTTATGATCCGATCCATATCATTCACGGTCATTCACCGGCTATGGAAGTGATCGTGCAGTTGTCGGCGGTCATATAAAGCTCTTTCCAGGATGTGCCGTCCTGAGAACCGTATATGACGCCTTTGTCGCCTTTTCTTCCTACGGCATAAAAACTGTAATTGATGAAGCGTATCTCCTCGAACAGGATCCCGTTGAGGTTCGTTTCCGTCCAGCTTATGTTGATTTTCAGGTCGGGTGTATCGGAAGCCGTATTGGCTGT
>CAZVPD010000133.1:0-10724 GCA_964628455.1 uncultured Lachnospiraceae bacterium | reverse complement strand
GAAACCCGGCAAATGGAAAATACTGAGTACCGGGCAGGTGAATTATTTAAAAGGAATTAAAAGAAATGCTCGAAATCAAAAAAATACAGGACAAGGATGAACAAAGCCGGCTGTGCGTGTTATGCGGAATCGTATATATGGCAGATGCTCTGGCTTATTCCGCCGCCGGCGCGACCGGTCCGATCGGTATCGTGCAGTTTGCTATCCGGGAAAAAGCCGGCGTCATTTATCATATAGCCCTCTGTCCGGGAATTGACGACGCGGATGCTCTGTTTATCATGGGCCGCGCCGCTATGAACTTCGTTGATTTATGCGGAATAACCGATATGTATTATGAAGATCCCGATAAAAAGCCGGGCCGCCTTCTGGGATTCGAACCCAACGCCGAAGGCAGGCTTTATATGAATTTAAAAGGTTTTTTCGATGAACCCTGCAGCTGCCGCAAATAAGAACAGGGGATTGCCGCGCGGCAATCCCCTGTTCTTATTTTCTTTGCGGATCATTCTTCGGAAAAATTCCTGAAATAATTCTGGATCAGTATGATCGGCGTACCCTTGTCTCCGCTGCCCGAAGTAAGGTCACACAGCGAACCGATCAGGTCTGTCAGGCGTCTCGGGGTTGTTCCCTGCGTGGCCATCGTGCCTTTCAATTCCGAATCTTTCGTTTTGATGGATTCCTTGATCGCATCGCGGAGCCGGTCACCGCTCAATTCCGCAAAATCATTGTCAGCCAGATATTTTAACTTCAGTTCGTTCGGCATGCCTTCAAGCCCGGCGGTATAGGCCGGAGAAACGACCGGATCGGCCAGTTCCCAAATTTTCCCTACCGGATCCTTAAAGGCGCCGTCACCGTAAACCATGACTTCGATCACTTTACCGGTTTTTTCTATCAGACGCGCCTGTACATCGGCCACAAACTCGCCGCAGCTGCGCGGGAATAATTTTATTTTTTCCTCGGTGGCTTTATTGGAACCGAGAAGACCGTATTTTTCGTTGTACCCGCTGCCGTTAACCGGGGACGTAAGTATATCGTCCATTCCGTATACATGAGCGCCAAGGGCTTTGAGAATGCGCTTTGAACGTGATCTGGTGTGGATGTCACAGCACAAAATTTCTTTTGAATAATTTAATATAGTGGAAACATTGTTGGCAAATATGACTTCCGCTTCCGCGCCTTCATTCCGGATAATCGACGAGTAATATTCGATGTAATCGACGCCCGTGAAAGTATGTTCCGCTTTTCCGAAACAGCCGCGGAATTGTTCTTCGGTCAGAACATCCGTCCAGGGATTGATCCCTTTTTCATCGATAGCGTCGTAATCGATCAGCTGATTGCCCACTTCATCGGCGGGATAACTGAGCATCAGCGTGATTTTTTTTACGCCGCGGGCGATTCCCTTCAGACATATCGCAAACCGGTTGCGGCTGAGGATGGGAAATACGACACCGATGTCTCCGCCGGGGAATTTACCTTTTACATCGGCAGCGATATCATCGATCGTCGCGTAATTACCCTGAGCACGGGCGACCACCGCTTCGGTGACGGCAACCACATCACGGTCATTGAATTCGATCCCTTCGGCAGCAGAAGCCGCCATAACCGAATCGACCACAATGGGAGCGAGATAATCACCGTTTCTGATAATGGGTGCGCGGATGCCCCGGACCACGGTCCCGAGCGTGTTCGTTTTTTTCTCTGACAAAATGAGTCCTCCCTGATATTGAACATTATAAATATCCGACGATATATTATATCATAGTCTGTCCTATAAGTAAAGTTGTTTTTTTATATACAAGATATAAGCCTTGTTTATACACGGAAATCATCTCAAATCCGACGATATAGTTGCCGCAGAAAATTTTCAGAGCATAAAAGTTTATGCAAAGACAATTTATTAATTTTCTGTATTTTTATTATAAACAAAATATTATCTTTATACTAAAAAACTCTTGACATCGGACGAATAACATATTATAATAAACCGAAGGTTTTAACTTCAAAATAAAAAAAGACGGAGGATAAAAATGAAAGAACTTTAATCGCCTTTTTTCTGGTCATCGTAATGACTCTCGACATGTCGGCTGTCTTCGCCGTCGAACCCGGTTATACCTATGATGCCGCAAAACTGGTCTATCCTGTCACATTCGACGGAAAAGCAGAAGCCGGTGAATGGGATGACGCAAACGCACTTGTCGTAAACGCAGATCACCCTACCTTTAAGGAATACGGCAGATGGCAGGGCGGCGCAAGCCCTTATGCCGCCGCGGACCTTTCCGTAACGTACAGAATCAAATGGGATGAAACGTACCTTTATATTCTCGAGGAGAGACTGGACAAAGCCTATTTCTTCGGCCTTGACCATGCGCGCGAGCCCTGGATGGGTGACGGCACACTGTTCTTCCTTGCTTATGACAACGGCGACGCTCTGTGGGCCAACGCTTACGAACCCTTCTGGGTCAACAAAGGCTCCGACGGCAAAACGCACGTAGCTCTCCGTTCATGGCTCAGCGGAGCTTTCGCTTCGGAAGACACCCCGGACAGAATAGGCAACTGGAAATTCGCAGGCACTCAGTCCGGTGACATTTATACCACCGAAGTAGCCATTCCGTGGACCGACATCGCTCAGGCAGGCGCTCTTCCCGCTATCGCAGAAGGACTGAAGTTCTGGTTTACACCGATCATACCGAACATGTCCGAAGAAGAACCCTTTTTGACCACATGGGATCAGCTCAACTTCCATGACAGAGGCCTTCGCGACGATGCGCTTCTCGATGAAACCACCAATCCCGCGGAACTGCCCAAGAACTGGGCCGGTCTGAAGCTTGCCGCAGCGATCGTAGTCCCCGAAACCGAAGCTCCCGCAGCCGAAGCACCTGCCGGCGGAGACGCTCCCGCTGAGGTCGTTACCGTTCCCCAGACTTCCGATGCGCTTGTCGGTATTTCACTCCTTGTTCTTCTTGCAGGAGCTGCCGCAATCACCCTTTCAAAAAAGAGATCCGTGAAATAATTACCGGACCTGATATGAAAAGGCAGAGGATCTGATCCTGTGCCTTTTCTTTTGTTATGAATATGCGAAAAAACCTGTCCGGTACTTGCAACCCCGCTGTTCTTATGTTATACTGACGGTACATTCGAATCCGTTGATTTTATGAATATGTCCTATGAAAGGGGTCCGTAAATTGACCGAACGTGAACGCTATATCCAATGCATGACATTCGGCACACCGGATAAAATCCCGCTGACTCCCGGCGGTCCCAGAGAATCCACGCTCAGGAGATGGTACAGCGAGGGTTTGCCGCCTGACCGGAATTATTTTGCCTTTGTCTGCGACAGACTGGGCATCAGGCAGGAGATCTGCCCGGAACCCGATTACGGTTTTTTTCTGAATTCAAGAATGATTCCGATCTTCGAGGAAAAAGTCATCAGCCACACAAACGGCCATTATATCGTGCAGGACTGGATGGGTGCGGTCACGGAAATTTCGGACCGGTATGACTATACATACATACGCAGTGCCAAAGACTTCGTCACACGCAAATGGCACTCATTTCCCGTAAAAACACGGGAAGACTGGCAGAAAATGCGCAGCCGGTACGATCCCGACGACCCGGCGCGCCTTCCGCCCGATTTGCCGTCGGTCGGCCTTAAACTGAAAGACAGGAAAAAACCTCTGTCAATAAATATCAACGGCCCTTTCTGGCAGCTGAGAGAATGGCTCGGTATGGAAAACCTATGCATGGCTTTTCTGGACGACCCCGATTTTGTGGAGGAAATGACGGATTTCTGGTGTGAATTTATTTTGGCGCTGCTCCGAAAAGTTCTGCCTCATATTCAACCGGACTGTTTCCGATTTTCCGAAGATATGGCATACAAGGCGCACAGCATGATAAGCCCTGCCATGACCCGTCGGTTTCTGCAGCCCGTATACCTGAAATGGCTGAAAGAAATCAAAAAATACGGTGTTCCCGTTGTTGACGTTGATTCCGACGGCTTTGTCGGTGAACTGATCCCTGTCTGGATCGAATCGGGCATCCATGCCTGCGACCCTATGGAAGTTGCGGCTTATAACGATATCGTTCACTGCCGCTATATTTACGGCAGAAGCATGGCTTACAGCGGAGGCATCGACAAGCGCGCCATAACCGCGGGCGGTGAAACGATGAAGAACGAGGTGCTGCGCGTGGTCCCTCCTCTTCTCAGGGACGGCGGGTTTATACCCTCCTGCGACCACGGTGTGCCGCCCGATATTTCCCTGCAGAACTACACGGAATATACCATGCTGCTGGCTCAGCTGACCGGGTGGCTGTAAGTTCGCCCGAACCTATGCGGCAGAATCCGGGAGATGCACTATTGAAAATTTTAAAAAAACTTCTTGTTCCGATCACCGTTGTTTTTCTGATCTGTTCCGGTTTTTATTTATACTCCTGTGAAAAGCGGTGTCCGTGAATCCGAAACCGAACCGGCGGAAATTTTCCGGGAGAACACGCTCCTTGCGGGAACCGTAGAGGCGGGGTCCTCTTTTTTCAGCGAAAGCGACGCGGATGATTTCAGTGCCCGGCATGGATTAAAGCGGTTTCTGCTGACCGCGGACCTGAATCCCGCTCTTCCCTTCAGCATAAGCTGCTATATTTCGAATCATACCGTTTCGGCGCTGCTGCCTTCCGGAATCGATCTTTCCTCGGTTGTTGTAAAATTCTATCAGAGCGGAGCTTATATAAAGGCCGACGGCGAATTTCTGATTTCCGGACAGAGCGCTCTGGACCTGCGTCAGCCGGCCGAAATCATTGTCGCGTCAAAAAGCGGCACGGAATTTACGGTCACCCTTCGTGTCGAAACATTGAATACCGGTCTGCCGTCTGTCGCGCTGACAACCGAAGGTTTTGATAAAATAACTTCCAAAACGGAATACCTGTCCTGCGGAATATACACAGGCGGCGGTGATAAAAACATCTGTCCGTATGCGGCTGATGAAACCATGACCCTGACCGGGGTCGTCAAAGGCAGAGGCAACACTTCATGGGGATTCCCGAAAAAAGGTTATACGCTGAAACTGGATGAAAAAGCCGCTTTACTGGATCTTCCGCCGTCTAAAGACTGGACTTTCATATCAAATTATCAGGATAAAACGCTTTTACGGAATGATTTCGCTTCGAAATTGTCGGAAGCAGTCGGTCTTAAGGCCAACATGAAAACCCGAAGCGTGAATTTCTGGCTCAACGGCAAATACTGGGGGGTCTATCTGCTGACCGAAAAAATCGAAATCGAAGAAAACAGGATCGATATCGCAGGATTTGATCCGTCCCTCCCTCCTGCGAAGACCGGTTATCTTTTCGAATGGGACGGACATGTTCAGGAGATATCGGAAAAACAGAAGAGCGGATGGACAAAAACAGAGAATGTAACCTACGACCCCGCCCAGGATGTGTATTTTATCCATACGACGGGATGGCTTGTCATACACAAGCCTTCACCGGCAGATATCACTCCGGAACATCTGAAATATCTGTTTGAATTCATAACAAGGATCGAAACCGCTCTTGACAGCGGAGATTTTAAAACAGCCGACAGATACATGGACCTCGAGTCTTTTGTCCAATGGTATCTGGTTGAGGATATCATGAAAAATATGGATGCCGGATTCTGGAGCAGCTGCTATATGTATCTGGACGAAAGCGGCGTTCTGCACATGGGTCCGGTCTGGGATTTTGATATGTCCCTGGGAAACTGCAACTACGGAGGATGCGATACTCCCGACGGCGATTATATCTCGGGTTCATGGTATTACCGCCATCTGCTGAGAATGACGGAATATCGGGAACTCACCCAAAAGATCTTCCGGGAAAAATACGATGCGATTTTATCCATGAAAGACTACGTCGCCGGCGCGGCTGCGATGCTCGAAAGATCGCTGGATCATAATTTTTCGGTCTGGGATATTCTGGGCCGTTCCGTCGGCGCCAATCCCGAAAATGTTGCAGATGCTGCAACTTATGATGAGCAGATCGATATCATGCTTGATTTTTTTGACCGCCGGCTTCAATTCGTCAGTGATTTTATAACCGGACTGGACTGATTATAAGGTTTTAATAAATATTTAAGGATCGGAGTTTGAAAAATGATCAAATTCGGTATAATGGGAACGGGCAGAATAGCGCATACGATGGCGGAAGCGATCCTGCACACCGAAAACGCCGGACTGTCGGCTGTCGGTTCGAGAAATTCGGAGAATGCGGTAAAATTCGCCGAAACATATCACATCCCGCATGCATACGGGGATTACGAATCGCTGTGCCGTGACAGTGAAGCCGATATCCTTTATATCGCCACGCCGCACGGCAGGCATTATGAAGACGTTATGGCAGCCCTTTCGGCAGGAAAACATGTTCTCTGCGAAAAGGCGTTTACCGTCAATGCCGCGCAGGCTAAAGCCCTGGTCGGTTTCGCGCGCGAACATCAGCTGTTTATATGCGAAGCGATGTGGACGCGTTTTCTTCCTGCAACAAAAAAAGCTGCGGAATGGCTTCGTGAAGGCAGGATAGGCGAAATACGCTACGCATGTTCTGAACTCGGTTTTGTCGCCCCGCAGGATTTTTCACACAGGCTGCTCAACCTGGAACTCGGAGGCGGAGCGCTGCTCGATGTCGGCGTCTATGCACTCGCTTTTTCCTCGTTTGCGTATAGGGCTGAGATCCCCCGCCTGATTCAGGCGGACAGCCGGTTTTTCGGGAACGGGGCGGATTCGCTGACGACCGCTTTGATCGGTTACAGTACGGGAAACGCATCCGCGAGCTGTTCGCTCGATACGAATATGAAATGCCACGGCATCATTTACGGTTCCGAAGGCATGATCGAATTTTACGACAATTTTATGGCTCCCCGTAAAGTGGTTCTGCATTCAAAAAACGGAGACCTCGAATTCGAACACAAATTCGATTATTCGGGTCATGAGTTCCAGATACAGGCATGCACGGAAGCCCTTATGAACGGCAGGCTTGAATGTCCGGAAATGCCGCCGGATGAAACCGTGAGGATCATGGAGATCATCGATGAGATCAAGCTTCTGACCGGATTGAAATACCCGCAGGACTGACGCTTTGATTGAAATAAAAGGAAAGAAAAATCCGCCGTTTTTATATCAAAACAGCGGATTTTTCTTTTTATGTTTGTATTCGGTTCAATCAGAATCTTTTTTTGGATACGGCAGCTGCGCCGATGACGGCAATGACGGCTGCGAGAACCGCGATACCCGCCATATCGGCTGTCTGGGCTGCGGGAGCTGTTTCTGCGGGAGCAGCTGCGTCGGTCGCTGCAGCTTCTTCCGCCGGAGCTTCGGTAACCACTACGGGAGCTGCTTTAAGTTCAAGTATGCCCCAGCCGCCGAAATCGTATCCGCCAGCGGGCAGAAGGTCGTTGAAGATAGCCCAGCAGAACTGCTTGACGAATCCCGTCGCGTCTTTATCGTCGTTGTCATGTACGACCAGAGAGAAACCGATGTTGTCGCCGGCGACAGGTCCTTTATAATCCGGAACTTTTTCCTGGAATACAGACCACGGGAATGCTATCTCGGCAATATATCCGTCACCCGTGAGGGCGGTTGCGATTTTAGCGCCGGCTGCGGGAACTGTTTCTCTTCCGCTTGCGGCTTCATCGCATACACGGACCATAACGTCTCCGCCTACCGTTCCGTCTTTACCGACGGAATAGAAAATATGATGGCTGTAACCGTCGGGATTGATGGGGTTGTCGTCGTCTGCGATCTGAAGAAATACCAGAACGCCGTCTGTAAAATAGGGCTCCACCGCGTTTCCGTTCAGGTTCACAACATCGTCTTTTCTGATCTCAAGGAAATACAGATAATCATTGTCCCATTTGACTTTGTACATAGCGGAAAAATCGGTGGCTGCGCGGTCGGTTTCCCATCCGCCCTGATAGATCACATAACCCGACGCTTCAAGGGGATCTCCGACAAGGGACGTGTTGATTTCGGCCGCGTCATCCCATTCGCCCGCGTCTGCTTTGCCGTCAATGGTGACAGCGCCTTCTGCGCCGTAAACGGTAACTTCCGAACTCCAGTGCTGGATCGCGAGAACCGGGACCGCCATCAAAGAAACGAGTAAGAAAACCAGCGAAACCATAAGAACTTTTTCATTGAATATACCTCCTTCATATTTTTTGTACATCGATATTATATAACATCTTTTTAGATTTTACAAGATTTATATAAAATTTATTTTTATTTTCGGCGTTTAGCACTATTTATATAAGACTTTTTCAACGCATGTATGAACGGTCACGCTTATACTCAACGATTGGTCCGATGAACGGGCAATTTCTTTTTAAATCTCCCAATCCTGTCCGGCAAGAACTTTCTGCAGCTTTTTCAGTTTTTCCTCCCGCTGCCTGTAATCCGGCATCAACTCACTCACGAATTTCCAAAACCGCCTGCCGTGATTGTGTTCCCTGATGTGAGCCAGTTCATGCAGGACGACATAATCGATCACGTCATCGGATGCCGTTATCAGGCGCCATGAGAAATTGATGCTGTTTTTCCCGCTGCAGCTTCCCCATCGTGTTTTCGCGGAAGTGATTCCCACAGCCGAAGGAAAGAGATTCGCTTTTCCCGCCAAACGCATCGTTTTTTCGGTTAATATTTTCTTTGCCAGCTGCTTATAAATCCCGATCATCGTAAGCCTGATTTGCGTGCCGTCCAGATTTGCGGGCATATAAAAACATTCGCCGTCAAATCCGCAATGACCGCTCTCTCTGCTGCCGATACGATATTCTTTACCCAGCAGTAAAACGGGGACGCCGTAATCCAGTTTAAAAAGTTCCCTGCGTTCGTTTGTCTGAAGACGCGCCTGCATCTGATTTTCGATCCATTCTTTTTTTTCGAGGATGATCGATTTTATCTCGGAATCGGATATCCGGGAAGGCGCTTTGATTTCGACGGCCGCTTCTTTTGTAATACGGATCGCAATTGTTTTCCGGTCCGAACGGATGATGTTATATTTCATTGCACCGATATCATTCATTTTATTTATTTTTTCTCCGCGGAAAGATGCGGTATCCCGTTAAAATACGGATGCCGACTTCATTTATTAAATAAATCAACGAAAATAATTCAAACAATAAGAGATTATTCCCGGTTCCTATAAAATTCCCTCATTTTATATTGACAGAATATGTTTGTTGTGTTAAACTGAAAACAACGATCAAATGACGGCTATCAGGTTCATAGGACAAGTCAGACCGGACTGACAGTAAGGAGAATTTTAATGTTTTGTGAAAATTGCGGAAAAAAATTACCCGACGATGCGAAAGTCTGCGAAAGCTGCGGTGCTAAAACAGCAGCTGCAGCCGTTCCCGAAAAACCGAAACAGCCTCAACAACCGCCCCAACCTCAGCAGCAGGCACAGGCACAGCAGCCTCAGCAGCAATACAGGGCAAACAATACGCAGCAGGTCCCCGTCGTGCCCCCTCAGACGAATTATCAGAATCAGCAGCAGGCTTACAATCCCGGTCAGCAGCCCTACAGTCAGCCGTATAACCCTTATAGCCCAAATCTTACGCTTCCTATGACCGTCGGCGACTTTATTCTCACATTCTTCCTTCTCGCCATTCCGGTCGTGAACATTATCCTTGTTTTTGTCTGGGCCTTCGGCGAAAGCGTGAACCAGAATAAGAAAAACATGGCGAAAGCGGTCCTGATCTTAATGGTTATCGGAGTCGTTATTTCGATTGCAATGGGCGTATTGTTCCTTACGTTTTTCAACACCCTGGACAGTGTAATCACTTATTAAGCATTCCGTCTGCAGGTAAAAAGCATCGCTCCCGGCAGCGGTGCTTTTTTTATGCCGAAAAAACGTTTTATCCGGACTTCGCATCTCAGGTTAATTCGTCGATCATTTCTCCGAAACCGCTTAATACAGCTTCTTCGCTTTGTGCGGAACACTCGGATATTCCGTACCAGTGCGCGGCCGACGTTATTTCATATCCCCCGGCCGTGTATTCCGCTTTCGGAGCCAGATAACCGTTGACCGAATTCGCGCATCCGATCACATAGATGTTTCCCCGGCTGTATCCCCTTTTTACGAACATTTCCTCTATCGCATTTCCCGTCAGGGTCAGAAGTTCGAACGGCACCATGGCAAACGCCGCGATCCCGCAGATCGCAAAAACCTGCAGCGGGACGGTGATGTCCGCCGTGCTGTTTTCTTTTTTCCGGTCAAGCACCATACGGTGCCAGTTCAGTTCCCGCAGCAGATAATGCTTTTCCGGCGACGGCAGCGTATCATGGAATTTCCGCATGAATTCGCCTACGGTTCTTTCCAGAACGCTGACTTCCGGATAACCGCTCATGGGAACCGTAACGTTTTTGTAAATGCTGCCGGTCACACATTCTTCGGATTTATTCCGGTCTTCCGAAAGCGATTCCCCAACAGACGCGAGTATATTCCCGGACAGATCATGTCCGAGCGCGGATATCATTTCCTCCATTCCGAGTCCGTCCGGATTATACGGATTGATGTCCGCGCCGCGTCCCTGCAGAAACAGCATCGGAACGCCCGGATAAGTTTTCTCCCCTTCTTTTGTCAGAACGGAAGGATAATCCGCCGAAATATGCATGGACGTGTTGATGACCGCGTGACAGGACGCGGAGGACAACACGCCGCGCAGCCTGCCCGAATCGTCCCGGAATACGGCAGTCAGGATGCGGCGGTCA
>CAZVPD010000132.1:3507-10758 GCA_964628455.1 uncultured Lachnospiraceae bacterium | reverse complement strand
GGGCTTTTTTGTTATCCTGTTTTTAGACTGTGCGTAATTTGCTTCTTTCACGCTACTCATCCTTGTCGCTCAAAGCGGGCCTGCACTCAAAGATAATGTCCGCAGAAACGCGTTCCGATTTTAAAATCGGGACGGACGGGATAAAGTATCCGAACAGCCGCATCGCTTTCTCACCGGGAGAATCCGCGGAAAAAACATGCAGCGTTTGATCGAATCTGAGTAATTCACCGGTATACTTTTCGAGACGCGGTCTCGGAATGATCATGTTTTACCCCCTTGTTTGTCAGTCGTCAAAGACAACTTCGAAAGCTTCCGCACCGCGGCCCGGGACCCTGCATTCGAAGCTGCTTCCGGTATAGTTGACTTTATACCCGTAATATTTGGTCAGACAGCGGATCGCCTTTATTTTTCTCTTGAGATCAATGCGGGGATGATTGTAATAGTAGTCGTCGTTGGTTAAAATAATTTTCGAAGTGACGGAGGATGTGTTCACGCAGATATATTTGCAGATACGGCGGGCAATCCCGGTTTCCGAAACACCCTTTGCTTCTATAACCGGAGAACCTGTTCTTTCTATGATAAGGTCGGCGCAGATCTGCCAGAAATCATCGGATACAGGCGGAAAATCCAGAGGATGTGTCCAAAGCATACCCGCTTTTTCCATTGAAAGTTTCGGATCAAAGTCGTATGTTCTGTTATTTATAATATTACTGCTTTTTTTATCACAGCCGAGAATCCAAAGGGACATGTTTCCGAACCGGTTGTTTTCCCTTGCGATTTCATGGAACGGTCCGTTCAGTAAGTCGCTTCTCCCGACAGCGAAAACGATTCCTTTATCATAGTTTAAAATCAAATTTTTCTCGGATTCGGAGAGCAGATCGAAATTCGTAACAAGCAGGGCTCCGCTGACATAATCAAGCCTGTCTGTTCGTGTTATAGTGCCGACCGGAGTTCCTCCGTATAACAATTCCGACAATATGCGGTGGGTCGGGATCCGCCGGCCGGCACAGAATTCCGAGAGTTCGTGATCAAGCCGGATATCCGACCAGACAAAGGTTACGCCGGCTGTATTCAGCGGAGATGAGGTTGCCCCGATTTCCCAGTTCCTTTTTATAAAATTCCAGTCGGAAGAGGAAAGACTGTCGCACAGACAGAAGTAAGGTCCGTCGGTAACCGGACAAAGTCCCCCGGGTGTGACTGTGAAAGTATTCAGATTTGTAAGCACATTCCGGGTCATCGATGTCGGCATATGCTCCAGAACACCCCATTGCTCCATGGTATCGTGAATGCTGCAGAGCGGAATGATCTTAAGGTCCGGCATAACCGCACGGTTGAGCATCAGTGCCGCGAGAAATTCGTAATGAAGTCTCCTGCGCTGTTCGTCATTCATGAGATATGCGTTGTCCCTTTCGGAAAGGATTGCAAGCCCCGGAGAAACATCTTCGACCATGCAGCCGTTGATTCCGGCTGCAGCGACTTTACGGTAGTCGACACCGTAACGGTACATCGCCTCGAAAGGATCTCTTGTCCAGGCGCTGTTGAAAATCGCCTCTTTTCCTGCGCTCCTGATGCGCTCCATGAATTTTATATAGAAAGTTTCCCAGCGCACGGTATGGAATTTTATCCATTCAAGACGGTATTCCCGCCATATCGGTTCTGCGGCATTTATTTCATTTTCAGGGAGAGCAAGCTGGCTGTATTCATAAAATTGTTTCAGCATTTCCGGGGTATAATCGCCTTCCTGCAGAGAAATGCGCGGCGACGATATGCCGTCTGCAATCTGAATTCCGTCAAAGCCGTAATCCTTTAAGACGGCTATTGTTTTCTCCTGCAGAACGTCCTCATACCAGTCTCCGTCTTTTGTTTGTTTCAGCATACCGAGTGCGCCGCGCACACCCGAACGGCCGGTCTCCATGAGATAATCTTTATCTTTATAATAATCGCAGACGACCGCACCGCTGATATCATCCCAATAGGAATACATGTTAAAATAGCTCAGATACACCTTGATTTTATTTTTATGCAGTTCTTCGATCAGTTTCATAAGCTGCAGATTTGTCCAGTTCTGGCGTCTTCGTTCGGGACAATATTCATGTCCGCCGTAGCTTGCCTCACAGACGGCAAGCGGTTTTTCACAGGACAATCCGTTGTGATTCATCACAAATCCCGTCCAGTAAAGAAGAAGCGCGATTCCGTCCGGAATAAAACCAGCGCGCCGCAGAAAATCCTGCGTGCCGAAATCATCGCTTTCGTTGTCAAATCCGGTCAGTTCGATCCAGCACCATTTACAGAATTGACTGCCATTGAAAACACTCATACAAAATCTCCGTCTCATCAGTCTTTTTTCGGAAAACAGCGGAATAATCAAAGACCGAAAACTGTTCCGTGTTATTTAATTTTATAAAAACAGTGTGAAAAAATAAAAAAATATGATAGAATATCTATATCCGGACAAACGGCTATTTTAATCATTCGGAGGATATTATGTATAGGACAGCAGGAAAATCATGGCTGCAGGGCGACGGTTTCGGAAATCACAGAATACTGGTAAACAGTTCTGCCGCACGGTATGCAGGATGTTCCGTAATATGGCGCCGTCGCGATCTTGAACCCGAAAAAGTCGGAATACGCGTGACTTTCACAGCCACCGGCGAGGAAATATTCAATGTTGCCATTGTCTCATCGACCCGTGAAAAAGGTGTCATTGTATTCCAGGCGCCATATGACGGCGAATATGCGCTTTATTACATGCCGTATACTGTCAGAGGACCGGTCTGGTTTTTTCCCGATGTGCAGTATTTCAGAACCGGACAGATGACGCCGGATGCCGAATGGACAGCAGACCTGCAGGATGCCGATATAAAAGAATCGGAGGTACAGGCAATCGAAAGCCGCACCGATTTTGACAGCTTTTATCCGATGGAAATACCGATGACAGCCGTCGAAACAGAAAATTTTAAAACGGCGAATATTCGGGACGGATTCGCGCTGATCATTGAAAACCGCAGCCGTCCTGTTATTATGCTCAGAGAATTTCCGCTTATATGGTCGGAGCGCCAAAATACAACCGAATTATATGACACCGTTTACCGTAATGAATATTATGTTTTTCAGATTGCGGTTTATTCGGAAACAGATATTGAAAAAATCGAATTATCCTATACTTTAAATAACGGAACCGCCGTACCCCCGCAATCGGTGACGTGTTTTAATAAAAACATAACCGACTGGCTCGGGAGGGAATGCGAAAAAGAAATAAGCATATCCGCAGGAGAAATAAAACCGTTATGGTTCGGCATTGATATGGAACTATTCGGCATGAACGATATGCTCAGGGTCGGTATAAACGGCAGATGCGCAACGCTTTATCTCGATATCAATCCGGCTGAATTGCCCGATAAAGGAGATGGAGATCCCGAAAAGCTTACGCGGATGAGATGGCTCCATTCAAAAATCGGACTTGACGACGATGCGGCGGAAGGTTATCCGTGTGTTGAGCTGACCGGAAACACCATATCGTGTTTGGGGCGAAAAGTTTCTTTTGATAAATTCGGTCTTCCGTCAGATATTATTACATATTATTCCGACGATAACAGGGATATAACCGATACCGGAAGGGACGTTCTGCAGGCCCCGGTGCATTTTCATCTGGGAGACAGGACGTTTATTCCGTCTGCTCAGGATTATTCTATGAAGGGAAAGGGACGCGCGGAGATTTTTTCCGAAGCTGTCTGTTCCGATGCGATTATTCAAATAAAAACGGCAATGGAGTATGACGGATATATCGATATTGTCATAACGGTCGAACCGAAATGCAGCTTCAAGGCAAACACCGCATTTTATATCCCCGTTTCCAAATCAGCGTCCGAATATATGACAGGTTTGGGAAGGGAAGGAGGATGCGTCCCGAAATACTGGAAATATTTCTGGGATATTAAACGTACGAATAATTCCTGCTGGCTGGGTTCCGTAAACGCAGGACTTCATATAAAACCCAAGCATACTCCGGATGTATGGGAAGTTTACGATTATACGAAGCAGGGACTGCCGCGCGTCTGGCATAACGGCGGGAAAGGTGACGTTAACATCAGGGATAACGGCGACTGCATACTGTTCTGCGCGCAGAGCGGAGAATTCGAGTTTACGGAAGGTGTTTCGGAAACGCTGCGTATTTCGATGATTGTGACTCCGCTTAAGCCGATAAATTATGAAGCGCATTTTACAGACCGTTATTATCATGCCGACAACATCGAAGATGCCGCGGAACGCGGGGCAAAAATCATGAATCTGCATCAGGGTGAGAATTTAAACGAATATATCAATTATCCTTTTACCCGTGAAGCGGAGCTTAAAAAACAAATCGGGCGTGCTCATGAACTCGGATTAAAATACAAACTTTATTATACGGTCAGGGAACAGTCCTGTCACACGTATGAATTATGGGCGCTTCGTTCTTTCGGTGACGAAATCATGCGTGTCGGAAGCGAATATCATATATCGGATCCTTTTTTACGCAATGAGAATATGACCGGAGGAGCCTGGATGTGCGAACATCTCGTTGAGGGTTTTGTACCGGCGTGGCAGTCTCTGCTTAAAGATTCGGAATATGACTGCGCATTTGCCATGACAGGGCTTTCCCGCTGGCATAATTATTATATTGCGGGTCTCGAATGGCTGGGAAGAAAACTGGAAACAGACGGTTTATATCTGGACGGCATCGGTTATGACCGCGAAATCATGAAGCGCGTCCGTAAAACACTTGACCGAAGCCGTCGGGGGTCGCTTATCGATCTGCATTCCGGCTACAGTTATGCCCCGGAATACGGTATGACAAGTCCGGTCTGTATGTATGCGGAATTACTCCCTTCCGTGGATAGTCTGTGGCTGGGGGAGATGTATGAATACGACTGCAAGGACTATAACTGGTGGTTTGTGGAGAGTTCGGGAATACCTTTCGGACTGATGGGGGAAATGCTGCACGGCGGAGGGAATCCATGGCGCGGGATGGTTTTCGGAATGGGTACCCGTTTTTACGGCGGAAACGATCCCGGACCGTTGTGGGAATTCTGGGATAGGACAGATATTAAGAACACCCGGATGTATGGATATTGGGATAAAAAAACACCGGTCGGATGTTCGCGCGACGATATAAAAGTTACGGTCTATACGCGTGAGGATTTAACGCTGATATGTGCGGCATCGTGGTCAGGGAAAAATGAAAACGCATATTTTACATATGACGGCAGCCTTGCGGTAACACCCGAAACTCAACTATATGCACCTTATATCGAAGGGATACAGCAGGAAAAGAGTTTTTGCGCACATCAGTTTATCGATTTCCCGACAGGCCGCGGCTGGTTTTTTATATTGCGGAAATAGACCGCATCTTTCCCGGTATAAAAACACCTTTTCGGGATCTTCTGTTAATCACCGGCCTGTTCGTTGGTTTTTTGGATTTTTAAAGTATACATATATTCTGTCTTCAGGTCATCCGGATTGATAAAAGGGAACAGGATTAAGACTTTTCCGTCTTTTTCCGTAAATTTTACAGGCGCGCCGCATCCGAGGAGTTCGATTTTTAAGTTTTTCTCAAAAGGTATTTTATCGAGGAATAATTCGCCGAATGGATATCGGTTCGATATTGCGTAAACGGCATGGTCTTTTTTTGTATAATAAACATTATCCTGCGCTTGTTTGGTAAATATTCGGGATCCGTAAATGGCATCGCCGTTCGTTTCAAGCCATTTACCCATTTGCAGAAGTCTTTCCTCCATAATAACCGGTATGGTTCCGTCGGCTGCCGGACCGATATTCAAAAGAAAGTTGCCGCCTTTCGATACTAAAGAGCATAACGTTTCAAGAAGCTGTTTCGGCGTCATATAATCTCCGGTTTCTTCAATGCGGTTATAACCGAACGATGCTCCGATACCCCTGCATTCCTCAAAGGGACGGTCAAGGTCAACATCCTCTATTTTTCTGCTTCCGTCTATCGAACCGTATTCGGTCGTAAAATTACCGCCCAGACGGCCTCTGGTCTCACGGCCCCACCTGTCATTCGGTACAATAAAATCACGGACCGGCGATTCGTTGTACAGCCACTTGAGAAACTCCGTCGAGTGCCAGACACTGCTCGGATGTTCCCATTCACCGTCTGTGAATAAAGTGTTGGGCTGATATTTTTCGACAAGTTCTTTGAGCATGGGTATCAGGTGTTCGAGGGCGTAACGTTCCGGATCCTGCAGATAATACGGATGAAACCATTCATAAACCGAATGATAAACGCCGAAACGGACTCCGGTACCTTCCATTGCGGTTTTCAGTTCCCATAAAAAATCGCGGTGAGGTCCGATATCCACCGAGTTCCAGTTCCATGTATAATCGCTTTTGTATAAAGTGAATCCGTCATGATGTTTTGAAACTAAATTGATATATTTTGCTCCGGATATTTTAAAAAGTCTTGCCCAGCGGTCGGCGTCAAAAAGTTCCGCTTTGAAATGATTGGCAAAATCCGTGTATTTAAATCGGTCGCCGTAGTTTTTGTCATGGAAAATCCGGGCGGGGTGATCTTTTTGTTCGATCTGTTTCTGATACCATTCCGCGTATTGTCCTCTGGCGGTATAAGCCGGAACCGAATACAAACCCCAGTGAATAAATATACCGAATTTCGCTTCTCCGAACCATGCCGGGACCGGTCTGCTGTTCAATGATTCCCAGTTGTTTTGATATTGCATTTTTATTTCCCCCTGTTCGGTTCAGCCGCAGAATTTTATTTTAATCCAAACTCCGTTTGCGGAATTCGAAAAGCGGATGAGTATGGTTTTGGACAACTCGTTGTATTCGCATGTTATATTTTCTTTTTTACCGTCCCTTTCGGCATTAACGGAGACCGGCGGTCTGCGCACATAGATCCTCATCACGCATTCGGAACCCTCTGCCGAAACAGCTTTAAAAGAACATGACCGCGCTGTTGCTTTGTATCTTTCAATACGCGCCGCCGAGGCCAGAATTTCACACGGCTGACTTTTATTGATTTTCGCCAGATTATAATATAATCCAACAGAACCCGGATAAAGTACCGGATTTTCAAGGACATCAAGGTATGTTTTATATAAATCGATATACAATCCGTTTAATTTATAGGGGATGCCGGTTTCGGTTTCGTCCATAACCGAAGTCACGGTGTAGCATCCGCGTTCCATGATGAGAGCGGAACTGTCTTTTGTGTCCATACCTTTTTGTTTCAGAACTCCG
>CAZVPD010000132.1:0-3497 GCA_964628455.1 uncultured Lachnospiraceae bacterium | reverse complement strand
TTTCGGGAAAAAGAAACCGGATCGGCATTTAAAAAACCAAGGATACCTTCACCGACCGGATAAATGCCTTCCGGCAGACTGCGGTTCAAGTCACACGCTTCAAAAAGGTGCTGTGCAGGAGTATCGTAATTTGTATTTCCGCTGTTCCACCAGGCGTTGATTTTATGAAAGGAGTCTTTGCCGTCGCCCACATAGATAAGGATACCGCCCGCCTTTATCCATCCCGCAAGCGCATGATGAATGTCCGGGAATTCGGGTTTCATATATTCATAAGACAGAACAAGAACTTTGTATCTATCCAGATAACCTGCACGGCGGCGGATATTATCAAGCTGGACCGGACGGACTGCTGTTCCGTGCTTCAGAAGGGGAAGCGCGAGTCCGTAGAATGAGCTGAAATCCAGTTTTGCGGCTTCATCGTGCTTTACATCGTCATCCGGATAAATCCGCTGAAACATCGCCGAATCTGCGAGAAGAAGTCCGATTTCGGTCACATTTCCTGCCCATTTTGCATCGGGCTGCTTCATATCGCGCAGCGCGTTCATGACTGTCAGAAGATTCGTCCGGTATTCCGCAGGCATGCCTTCACGGCTTGTGCCGTCTTCGGTGGGATACTTCCCGCGGAATACGCGTGAAGGCCAGGGTGATACTTCATAATCACATATACCGGGGTGCATAAGAGATGCACTGACCGTTTTGTAATAATTGGCGCGGTAGTCGCTCCAGGTATGCTTCGGATCATCTTCGACAGGATCGTGCAGGAACCACATTTTACGGCCTGTATCCCTCACAAGTTCCTGCATGATCCCGTATTCGAGGAAAGCCGTTTCAAAAGTTCGTTCCTTGCGTATACCCTCAAAAACATTCGGCACACGTGCGGTCCCTGTCCAGATCTGCGCAATATAACCGTCAATCCCCGGCAGATCGATAAGGGCCGATTCGGGTGAAACCATGAAAATCTGCGAATATGAGATCAGAGAATGAGTCGGAACATAAAAGCGAAGTTTTCTATTATGTTTCACGAGTGTATATTCTTTAAGCTCACTGCAGAGACGGTCAAGCATGCGGGTATAAAGATACTGCTTGAGTTTGGAAGCCCGGAACTGAGCGTCGGCTGTCGAAGCAGGATCTTCCCACGGCATATTGTAATACAAAAGCCATTCGCGCTTGAACGCTTCGGAATATCCGGCATGCGCCCATAACTCCGGTTCTTCGAGATGGATCGCTTCCACGCCGCAGTCGATTGCATATTTTAACTTTTCGGTTAAATAACGTGAAAAAGCGACAGAAGGGACCATATAAGGCACGTCTTTGCCGTGATTGATTTCAGCACCGCTGCGATTGACCTGACCTTCGTCATGGTGGTCGATACCGTCGAATTTACCGTAAAGATAATCCTGATATTCTCCCCATGCAACGCCTGTCATCAGGTGTATGATATAACCGTGTTTTTTCCAGATCTTAATGCGTTCTTTCAGATTATGCAGCCCGTATACCATAACGAAATCGCACTGAATGTTTGTCTCCGGAAAGAATGGCGATGCTTCCTGAACTCCGGTTCGTTCTTCGCATCTGTCATAAAAAATCATATATTCCGCCTTTCGTAAAAAAACAAAGCCCGTATAAATCATTTTAATCAGCAACTGAAACAATTATAACATAATTGCCGAAGTTGTCAATTATAAATCGCTCCATAGTGTTGAAATAAATAAATAAAAACAGTATAATAAATACAGATAAACATGAAGGGGGGATCCGATGAATATAATTTATCTGGCCGGCGGATGTTTTTGGGGTATGGAGAAACTTATGAAAGCTCTTCCGGGTGTTCATTCCGTTGAAAGCGGATATGCAAACGGGACATGCGAACAGGATGCCGTTTATAAAAAAGTATGCGGCGGGAAAACGGGATTTCGGGAAGCGGTGAAAGTTCAGTATGATCCGCAAAAAATATCTCTTGATGCAATTCTCTCGGCTTTTTTCCACGTTATCGATCCGACTGTCAGAAAACGCCAGGGAAACGACCGGGGAGACCAGTATCAGACCGGAATTTATTATAACGATGAAGATTCAAAAAAGATTGTTCTTCGCGCGGCTTCTTTGGAAGCTGAAAAGCATGCAAGATTCGAAGTGGAAATAAAACCGATTTCTAATTTTTATCCGGCAGAGGAATATCACCGTAATTATCTGGAAAAAAATCCCGGCGGATACTGCCATATTCCCGATTCGGAAATTAAAGCTGTCGTTGCTTCACTGATTGACCCCGGTAAATATATCCGTCCTCCCAAAGAATCCGTAAAGGAAAAACTGACGGATGAACAATATCATGTCACTCAGGAAAACGGCACCGAAAAACCTTTTTCCAATGCATATTATAACAAATTCGAAAAGGGCATTTATGTTGATGTAGTTACGGGAGAACCGCTTTTTTCATCTGATGATAAATTTCACAGCAGCTGCGGATGGCCTGCATTCTCCGAAGGTATCGAAGAAAGTGTTCTATTCAACAGAAAAGATACTTCACACGGCATGTTCAGGACCGAGGTCCGCAGCAGAGCGGGGAATTCTCATTTGGGTCACGTTTTCGAAGGCGATTCCGAATCTCCCAACGGAATACGTTATTGTATAAACAGCGCTGCGCTGCGCTTCGTTTCTTTTGATGACATGGATAAAGAAGGCTATAGATACTTAAAAGATATATTTGAAAAATAAAACAAAGAAAATCAGGATATTTCTTAAATTTTGAAATATCCTGATTTTCTTATTCAGGTATATACGAATCTGTGCAACATGCTTGTAAAGCTCATTTGCCCCCGGATTTATTGACCGGGTCTGATACAAAGACAGTTCCGGATATTTAACCCGAAACTGTTTGGTTTTCTTGAGCTATATTTATAAAGATGCTCTTTGCAAGATATAATTTCCGACATCATTAACCGGAATGTTCAAGGCTACGGAGAATTCCTGATACAAAAGCTTTTCTGCATATTTCATTGTTGCTTCGTCTGTCGGGGAAAGCGTTTTGTTCGATTCTTCTTTTTCTCTTTTTTTCAGCTTAAGTGTTTTGAATAATTTGACCCATTCTTCACAACGGCCGGAAAGCAGATATTCTTTGTGCTTTGCGCAGCGAAGTTTGTTATCGTTTATCCAGCCGGTATCAATGGCAGGAAACGCATCGATCAAAGCCAATACATCATTTTTTGAAATGATCCTGCGCATTTTTACCCTGGTGTTGTCCGTGGAGATCATAATGGAGGATGCATTGTTTTCGAAAACCGGATGCAGAACATAATATCTTGTTTCAATATCATTAAATAATTTTCCTTGTCTGATATCGGTTATCTTGCAGACCCCTGTCGTATTATACATGATGAAATCATTGATTTTATACATTTGACACCTTTCAGGAAACATTATTTAACACATTGATCGGCAGAATAATTTAAATAGAATCCGTAAATTTTACCCCTATAGGTTGACACCAAGAGAAGATATTA
>CAZVPD010000131.1:0-11080 GCA_964628455.1 uncultured Lachnospiraceae bacterium | reverse complement strand
CCTCAGCTCCCCTTCGAATTCATGACCTCGCGCTGCGCGGACCTGTCCTGCCACACAATGAACAAGGATGTGCGCGAACTCGTCCTGCAGGCTTTTGCCGCCTATTTATACGGCGGAAGTTTTCTGTTCATCGACGCCATCGACCCCGACGGAGGAATGAACGCGGACTTTTACCGTTCGGCTGCAAAAATCGAAGCGGAACTCCGCCGGTTTATCCCCACGATCGATTACGAAGAGAAACCGCTGCGCGACACTGCACTCTACATCAACTTCGACTCTTTCATCGATACGGCGGACAACGGCAAACCCGTTTCGGCCATGTCTTCGGGAAAACTTTTCGGGCGGCTGCATACGATCTGCGGCTCGCTGTCCGCGGAACACACGGACTACGATATCCTCACCCGCCGCAATCTGGGCGAACTGGCGGATTACCGCGTCATCATTCTGTCGTCCCTCGCGATGTTGAGCGAAGAGGAAGCGGACGCCTTCCGAACCTATGTCCGAAACGGCGGGAACCTGTACATCAGCGGCACGGCTTCCCTTCTGCGTGACGACGGGGTCCTGCAGGACAATTTCATGCTGTCCGATGTCATCGGAGCCGACTACAACGGTACGTTTGACATCAGGCCGAACTATATATTGCCCCGCCCCGGACAGCATACCCTTTTCGGCAGCTACACGCGCCGCTATCCTCATATGCTGAACGATCCCTGCTGCCGCGTCCTGCCGCATAAAGACTGCGAGATTCTGGCGGATATCGGCCTTCCCTGTTCGGACGCGGGCGACTTCAAAACCTTTGCTTCGGCCATCAGCAATCCCCCATGGAATGAAACCGATTCCCCGGCGCTTCTGCTGCATCCGTACGGTCTCGGCAAAGCGCTCTATTCCGCGGGTCTGCCCGAGGAAAGCACGCTGCGGGACAACCGGAAACTGTTTGCCGCACTCGTCGGAAAACTGGCCGGTGAACGACGCTTTACCTCCGACGCGCCGGAATTCGTCGATTTCACCGTCTATAAAGGGAAAAACCGGTACAGGATCGGCCTGCTCAACTATCAGGAAACCGCCTCTCCGGTCCCGCTGTATGACATCGCGTTCAGCCTTTCCCTCGATCCTTCGGAAGAAGTCCTCGGCGTGACGGCAGCAGGTGAAACGCCTCTCGTCTATAAGACAGACGGGAATAAGCTGTCCGTAAAGCTGAGCAGCCTGCTTGTGTTCGAACTGGTCGTCGTGCATGTAAAATAAAATTTTAATCAGAAGGAGTTATACAGCCTCATTGGAATATAAATACAGCCCCGGCGAAAACTTCGAAGACCTGTCCGCCGGCAGGGTGCTCCTGCAGAAGGCGGGCGGCACGAACTTCCCCGTGCGGCTGTCCCGGGAGATCTTCGGGCGCTGCCTGAGTTATACCGGCCGAAACGGACAAATATCCGTTTACGACCCCTGCTGCGGCAGCGGGTATCTGCTGACGGTGCTCGGATTTTTGTTCCCCGGCGTGATCTCATGCCTGACGGGTTCCGACATCGACGAAAACGCGGTCCGGTTCGCGGCGGATAACCTCGGTCTGCTGAACGCCGAAGGGATCCGGAAGAGAAAAGAACATCTGGAGAACCTTTATAAGCTTCACGGAAAACAGACATATGCCGGAGCGGTCGAAAGCGCGGAGCGTCTTGCGGTCACGGCGGAAAGATCGGCCGTAACCGTGAACGTCTTCACGGCGGACGCCGCGAAATACGACTACGCGCACGCAGGCATCAAAGCCGATATTGTGATCACCGACGTGCCCTACGGCAGCCGCGCGTCGTGGCAGGGGGTAAATCCGGAGATCAACGCCCTGCTCGCGAATCTTGTTCCCTGCCTCGGTGCCGGTTCGGTTCTAGCGGTCTGTTCGGACAAAGCGCAGAAAATCAGCTGCCCGCAGTATAAGCGGCTTGAGAAACAGGTCGTCGGAAAAAGGAAATTCGAAATCCTGAGACTTTCCCCGTATTGAACCATCGGAACCGCGAAAAAGGCGCCGGCATTGTCCGGCGTCCTTTTATTAATGTTCATGTAGAAACCGCCGTTGAAATCCGACCTGCGCGGTGTTATAATGAGTAAGGATAAAAAACGTATCCATCCGCGTTATGCAGCCCGGCTGCTTTAACACAGAAAGGAAAATGTATGGGCATCAAAACGAATTTAACCGGCAGTGCAGCCGATATAGCGCCGTGGGGTTATCTCTGGAGGAGAGACCGCGAGGTACAGGATGCGCCGGAAGCCGAATTCATACCGCGCCGGCTGCGCCGTCAGGACGAGGTCTACCGGACCGCCCTCGAGGCGCTCGGAGCCGACGGCATAAAAAGCATCTTTTACAATCAGAAAGATTTCGAGGAGCCGCTTTTGCCGAAACCGCGCGGCGGTCTTCTGACCGGTCTTTTATGGACAGGCGGGCTGACCGATTACGCCGTGACGTTGATATGGCCCGAGGGAGCGTGTATTCCCGCATCCGGTGAAATCGAAGTCCGGACCTATCCGACCGCGTGGGGCTGGTTCGGCTGGTCGGCCGACAGGGTCATGACGGGACCGGAAATCCCGCCCGGAGGCCGTGAGTGGATGTATATGCCGCCGGAGCAGACCATCGACTACGCATACAACCAAAGGGTCAAAGCGCAGACGGAAATGATCGCCGTCTTTTCGGGCGAAAACGTCCCTGTACCCGAACTTCGCGTCACCGGCGGCAGCCTCGGAACATGGCGGGAATTGGATTTCCGCGTCGAATGGGGGTTTGCAGGAGATATGCCCGCGTTTACGGGTGATACCGAAACGCATCTGGTACTCCTGTCAGAACCGGAATTTTCCGCCGACGGGCACACGGCGCTTTATCACTGCCTGTATTCCGCCGAAAGCCGTTACGGCGCGGACAGCCGCGTGACCTTTATCACAGACCGCGCGGAAGGCTGCGGTGCGACGGTCCTGATCCGCGAACTGACCCGGTCCCCCGTATGCGTGCCCGAGTGCGGGCTTTATTTCGCGCCTGCCGGCGACAGCAGGGATGCGGCGGGATACATAGCCGGCTGCTCTGCCGATACTAGCGAGAACATCCGCTGCCGCGTCCGCAAACACCCCGAGGCGGAGAGCTGGGACGAACTGCTGCGCCGGGGACGCCTGCTGCACTGCCCCGAAAACACGGAAGTTCCGCCCTTCCCGAAGGCGCCGGAACCGAACGCCTTGTTCGGCGTGCCGGACAAACGCTGGCAGTCGATGTACGAGCATGCGGTCGAACAGCTCCGCGGACCTCACATGTGGGGTATGCTCTCCGCCGAAGTGGCGCGCGCGACGCTCGCGATGGAGATGGCGGGACTGTACGAAGAAGCCGATAAAATATACGGCTACTTTCTCGCCTCGCCCGGCATCAAATCCGACGGCGATTTCACCGATCCGGCGGGCTCGCTCGAATGGGCGAAGGGGATGCGCCATGACATGGGCTACGGGCATGAGGGAACCCATTCCAGCACGGGAAAGCTGCTGTTCTCGATGATGTACCGTTATTGCCTGACAGCGGACCGCACCTGGCTGGAAGCAAGGCTGCCCCGCCTCAAGAGCGCAGCGTCATGGATCATCCATGAGATCCGCAGCTACATGAAGGGTATACCCGGCCGCGAACGGCTGCACTGCTGCGGACTGATGCCTCCCTCCATGCTCGGGGACTACGCGCTGCCCGCCTGCGACCGGCGCTGGTATTACTGCGACAACGCGTTCACGCAGATGGGACTTTCGCTCTTTGCAAAGGTCCTTGAAAAGACCGGAGACCCCGACGCCGCGTATTATCTGAAAGAATCGGCGCTTTACGAAAACGACCTGCGCGCCGCGGTCCTGCGGGAAGCGCTGCGCGCTCCCGTCAGACGCGGCAGCGACGGGATGTCGCGCAGCTTCATTCCGCGCATGGCCTACTGCGGGGGACTGCTGCTTTACGGCGAGGAGACAAATGTCCCGCAGTTTGCGATGGGCATCAACGACCTGTTTCAGGGCGCGCTCCCGCTCGGGGAGATCGGCGGAGTGCTGAACGCGGCCGACCGCCGGATGACAGGCACTCTCGACGCAATGGAGGAAACGGGTATGAAGATCTCATCCGGTTCAACGTCCGGAGACGACGCGGAAGACGCCTGGTTTTGGACCACTTTCTCGAATCTGCCGAAAATATCACACAACGCGAACCTCTGCCTGCGGCAGGACGACATCCCGAATTTCCTGCGCTTCTTCTTCAACCACGCCGTCGTGATGGTCGGCGCGAACGGCAAATTATGGGAACACGCGCACACGGATACATATGCCGACTGCGAAGACCCCGACAACGGAACCGCCGGCTGGTTCGTCGAAAATTTCCGGAACATGCTTGTCACCGAGGACCCGTACAGTCCGGAGGTCGTGCTCTGGCTGGCCAAGGGCACGCCCCGTGCATGGCTGCGTCAGGGCTGCGAAATCTCTGTCGCCAGAACCATGACCTTTTGCGGGGAGCTGTCCTATAAAATCCTCTCCGATGCGGAGCACGGCGTCATTACGGCGCATATCAGCGTGCCGGAACGCGAACGGGTCCCCGTGCTCAAGCTGCGTATCCGCCATCCCGAAGGAAAAAAGATAAAGTCACTCACCGTCAACGGCAGCGCGGCATCCGCCGCGGTCGACCCCGACGGCGAAACGGTAACGCTTAGAGATCCCGCTTCCAACCTCAACATCACCGCCAAGTATTGAAACAGCAAGGACGAAAAATCCCGTTTCCGGCAGATCATAAAAGAAGAGGTAAAGCAGAGGATGATACCCCTTCGGTTTATGAGGAAGCTGATTTCAGATCCGAATTTACAAAAGCGCAGCCAAAGGCTCAAAAAGTCATTGATGATGCCGTCGCGGCGTTTCTCGCATTGAAATAAATGCGGTCGTCAGGACACTAAGCCCATATCAAATAAAAAATAAAAGAGCCGCAGCAAAAGTAAGATTTTGCCGCAGCCCTTTTTTATATCGGTTTCAATACATATTCGACGGCATGATCTCCCACGCTTGAAACTCTTTTATGACGGCGCCGCCCTCAAGGAAGAACCCGATGCCGGCGCTGTCTTCGCTGTCGGGATATACGCGGCGGCAGACCGCCTGCCGGTCGTTTGCGAAAACTTCGACAACCGACCGGTCTATGTAGACCGTCAGTTCGAGGTCCTCGTCTTCCCTCAGTTCAAACGGAGCGGACTCGACGCAGGGCCTGCCCTGTTTTCCCGAGGAAGAAGCGTCGAAAACAAGCGATTTCCGCGCGGCATCGTAATAAAGCAGCGTGAATTCCTTTCCGTCGGGAGAGCTTCTGACTTTCAGTCCGGCTTTCGGAGCATTCTTCATGGTTACGGTCATCCGGATTTCGCACGAAAGGCCGTTTACGGCTTCGGGCGAATCCGCCGGATTGTATCTCAGCTGCTTCAGTTCCTCGGCGGGTGCGATGCCCAGTGTGCCGTCTTCGCGCAGCCAGAGGGTACGCGGAAGGCCGAACACGCCCGACCATCCGTACTGCAGTTCATCGGCGCGGTTGTCGGTCAGCCAGGACCACATGATCTGGCGTCCGTCGGGTGCCATGAGGGCTTCGGGCGCAAAAAAAGTGTTGTCGGTCCAGCTCATGCGCCCGTGAACTTCGGGTATGAAGAGGTCGTTCTTCTTATCGTAGGCGCCAATATAATACTGGCAGCCCTTGTTGTGCGCGATAAAGAGCTGGAGATATTTCCCGCTCGGTTTTCCGCCGTTCTTTGATCCCGGCAGCGGGAGAAAACTCGGGCACATATCGTCTTCGCTTTCGTCGGTCCACCGGTTGTCGCCGCGGCGCTCGTAAAATCGTTTTACGAACCGCCATTTGACCAGATCGGCCGAGGAAAACAGGTCGACCCAGTCGCCTAGGTATTTTTTCGGGGCGTCGGGCAGGTTTCTGTATTTGTTCAGGATCAGCAGATTGCCTGTCTGCATGTAATACAGGCCGTCTTTCTTCCAGATGTTGCTCGGGTCCGCGGAGCCGACCCATTCGATGCCTCCGCCGTCATCCTCTGTCGCGGTCATGCCGAAATCGGTGCTTTCGACCGCATATTCGGGCATCTTTTCCCAGGTTTCATAATGGTTTTTGATATCGCCGCTCTTTGCGATGCGGATGCCGCTGAATATTCCGCCGTCCGGTCCGTCGGCCCGAGGATATCCTTATGGCTCCTCCAGTGAACAAGGTCAAGGCTTGAAATGTGCCCGTAACGGAATCCGTCGGGTGTAAATATTTGCTATTCAGTTAATTCTGATTATTATAATATATATTTTTTATTATCCGTAATATTCCCGGTTCTTAACGTTATCCCATATGTTCATTTGCTCATTCATATCAAATGCAATCAGTGTATTATCTATTAACATCGGATCAACTGACGGACAATCGGTTCGATCTTTTAATTCATCTGATATTAATTTATATGAATTTTCTGAATATAATTTATCAATATCAAAACTACAAGCAGAAGTTATTGAATTATAAGCTATATTAATAAATTCTTCGATCATTGATCTTGGTATATTAAAATAGTTTACCGTTTCCGCTATACTCCATTGCCTTATATTTCCTGTAAATATGTTTGAATATAAATTTATAGGATTACCATTATTATCTTTTATTGAATAGATCAATCTGTCAGTATATTGTAATTCCGAATATTTCCAATTGTCATCTTTGTTTTTCTGTGTTATCCATTCTTCAAATTCATTGGCATAATTGTCGTTTAAATATGAAATAATCCTGCTTTTAATGAAGCTTATATATTTTTTTGATAATATTTCGTCGATTCTATTCATACCCGATGTATAATAATCCTGTATGGTTTTGTCATTATTGCTATAAATAATATCTGTATTATAATCATAAAAATATCCGATGTTCGTGTTGTCTAATATAGTTTCAAAGGTTTCTCGAGATATATTAAAATCATGAATCAAATTTATAATATTAAAATCTTCATCAGATGTTATTCCATCATTCCATTGTGCAAAATTGACATAACCTATATAATTTATTAACTCACCCGATACATTATGGTATGAATCGTCATATATATAACCGCCGGGGATGTGGTATGAAACTACTATATGATCACAATAATCACTGTTGAAATAACCAATACCGATTTCATTGTTTTCAGATACTTCATCCTGTTTATTTGTGGTGCTTTCTGCGCCGGAATCTTCTTGTATTATATTTTTGTCTGCTTTATTTTTATTGTTATTATCGGTTTCATTTTTAATTGAATATTGATTATCCGGGTCACCTATTCTTGAATTACATGACGATAATATTAATATTATACTTAATAACAAAATATAAACCATTATACTTTTTTTCATATTTAATAATCTCCTTAATCAATAAAAAAGGCTTCCGGATCATAATATGTACTTGAATAAGATATATCAATATGTAAATGATAATTTGTCGATGAGCCGGTCGTTCCAACATACCCTACCCAATCACCTTGGTCTACGCTTGTTGGTAAGTTTGATAGTTGATTCATATGCATATAACGAATATTATAACCAACGGATGAAGACATATGGACATAATATCCTTCAGTATATCTGGCAAATCCGGTAACAACATTTGTACCATCGCATATACTATATATATTTGTATTGACGGGTTTAGCTATATCAATACCTGTATGAATTTGATGTGCCCCGTCCAAAACACGCCATCCGAATTTTGAAGAAACGGAAGTATACGATAAAGGTTTGGTATACCCGTTCAATGAATATGATGTTGCAGGCAACAATGTTATTGAATATGATGAATTTGAAGACGGCATAGTATATTCTGGTGAATATCTTGAAGCATAACCTGATCTTCTGATGTTATAACCAAATACGGTTCCGGATTGAATAATGGTAACATATCCCGAACCGGACGGAAGAGTAAAATTATTATTTAAGTTATTTGTACCCCTTAATTCCAGTCCTGCATTAGTTAATAATGCCTGGGTGTTTTGATCACGTGCTGTAAAAGTTGCATTATATGAAAAAATATTTAAAGGGAAAATACACAATATAACCATAAAAATAAAAATATTAATGATTTTATTCATATATTTCTATTCCTTTCATTTTATTTATATACTAATAATATATTAATTTGTTTTAATTGTCAATATATTTTATAACTAAAAACAATATGATATTTTTATTTTATTTTTCTATTTTTGGCTATTTTTGAATAATACCGGTCTGCTTTAACACTATATCTTTATCGTGGGGAAACCATTTATAATAATTTCATTAATATAAAAAGGACAGAGCTGTCAGCAGTCATATACCGAGATATGATATCCTGTCCTTTTAAATAAATTTATTCTTATAAAATCATAATAAACGCAGAATGCTACACGCAGCGGCAAATAGCACCAGGCGTTGGAAACTCGCGAAAACGCTCTGTTTAGTAATAAACGCTGCCGAAGAAAAACATATTACATGCCTTTTGAAGACGATGTAACGAACGAGTCATTGCAAAGCTGCCTCGGACTCGGCGGATCTAAAATACATACTTTGCTGATTAACATAAAAAAAGAACGGTCCGATAAATTGTCCGCACATCCGGTGTTAACTAATCCGGAATTACTGTTCAATTTTATGCTAGATGCACAAAGGCATAGCCAAAGGCTCAAAAAGCCATTGATGACGCCGTCGCGACGTTTCAGTCGTTGAAATAATGCGGTCGTCCGCATACTAAGTCGAAATATAATAAAAAAGGGGCTGCGGCATAATTCTGCATTTGCCGCAGCCCCTTTTTATATCGGTTTCAATACATATTCGACGGCATGATCTCCCACGCGTGAAATTCTTTTATGACGGCGCCGCCCTCAAGGAAGAACCCGATGCCGGCGCTGTCTTCGCTGTCGGGATATACGCGGCGGCAGACCGCCTGCCGGTCGTTTGCGAAAACTTCGACAACCGACCGGTCTATATAAACCGTCAGTTCAAGGTCCTCGCCCTCTTTCAGTTCAAACGGAGCGGACTCGACGCAGGGCCTTCCCTGTGTTCCCGAGCAAGACGCGTCGAAAACAAGCGATTTCCGCGCGGCGTCGTAACAGAGCAGCGTGTATTCCTTCCCGTCGGGAGAACTTCGAACTTTCAGTCCGGCTTTTTGCGCATCCTTCACGGATACGGTCATCCGCATTTCGCACGACAGCCCGTTTACGGCTTCGGGCGAATCCGCCGGATTGTATCTCAGCCGCTTCAGTTCCTCGGCGGGCGCGATGCCCAGCGTGCCGTCTTCGCGCAGCCAGAGCGAACGCGGAAGGCCGAAGACGCCCGACCATCCGTATTGCAGTTCATCGGCGCGGTTGTCGGTCAGCCAGGACCACATGATCTGGCGTCCGTCGGGCGCCATGAGAGCTTCGGGCGCGAAAAAGGTGTTGTCGGTCCAGCTCATGCGGCCGTGAACCTCGGGCAGGAAGATGTCGTTCTCTTTATCGTAGGTGCCGATGTAATACTGGCAGCCCCTGTTATGCGCGATGAAGAGCTGGAGATGTTTTCCGCTCGGTTTTCCGCCGCTCTTCGATCCCGGCAGCGGGAGAAAGCTCGGGCACATATCGTCTTCGCTTTCGTCGGTCCAAAGGTTATCGCCGCGGCGTTCGTAAAATCGTTTGACGAACCGCCATTTGACCAGATCGGACGAGGAAAACAGGTCGACCCAGTCGCCGAGGTATTTCTTCGGGGCGTCGGGCTGATTTCTGTATTTGTTCAGGATCAGCAGATTGCCCGTCTGCATATAGTACAGGCCGTCTTTCTTCCAGATATTGCTCGGGTCCGCGGAACCGACCCATCCGCTGACGCCGCCGTCATCCGATAGGGCGGTCATACCGAAATCGGTGCTTTCGACGGCATATTCGGGCATCTTTTCCCATATCTCGTAGTGGTTACCGATATCACGGCTTTTTGCGATGCGGATGCCGCCGAGTCCTTTGCCGACCCCCTCTTTGTTCAGGCCCCAGTAAGTGATGTAAACCGTGCCGTCATCGTCGACAAAGGCTCCGCCGCTGAATATTCCGCCGTCCAGTTCGTCCGGCCCGAGGATATCCCGATGGCTCCTCCAGTGAACAAGGTCCAGGCTTGAGATGTGCCCGTAACGGAAACCGTCGGAGCGGCAGCTGTAGAGGTACATCAGGTGATAGCGGCCGTTCGCATAAAAAGCGCCGTTTGAATCGCCCGGGATCCCGATATCCTCCGGGATCGCGAAATGATACCCCGGACGCGTTTTGTCGGACAGCAGTTTCTCGCGGAGCAGCCTCGACTGCTCGACCGCAGCGGAGATGTTTTCGATCTGTTTCATACGTAAATCCTTTCCGAACGACAAAATATTGTTTTACAGAGCTTTGAATTTTTCGATCAGTTTCTCAAGCGCTTTTTCGTAGGATTTTTCGGCGGCGGCATACGACGTGATCAGATTGTTCTTCTGGTTCCATATCTGCGTCCTCAGCATATTCTGCGGCAGCCCGTTCATGACGCTGCAGTACATCCACGCGGGATCGAGTTTGAATCCGGACAGGATCAGACCGAGCATTTCCGAAGTTTCGCTGTCGCGCGTATATTTCGACTTGAGCGCTATTTCATAGTAGGCCTGTACCACCGTGTCCCCGCTTGCGGAACACAGCGCCTCGAGCACGGCGCCCGCCGCGGAAGGGTCCTCTACCGTTCTCGGGACGGTATACACCGAAAGCTGGTCGTTGGCATAGGAATAATAACCGGGCTGCTCCTCGTCGTATTTCGGATAAGGAATGATGCCGTAATCGCTTTCCATATTGCGCATATAGGCGGTTTCGGTGCTGAACAGCCAGTTGCTCATAAAAACGAAACGATCCTGTGAAAACACGTTCGCGATCTCCGTCATCTCGCTGTCGTCCGTATCGAAATGATAGGTATTGACTCCCGCCGTATTAAAGCACATGTCATAGACGATGTTCACGATGGAATCGGCTTTTTCGAGGTTCACGTTGATATACGGATAGTTTTCTTCATCCATCGAAAGTATTTCAAGGTCGAATGAGCTCGTATAGGCGTC
>CAZVPD010000130.1:9680-11112 GCA_964628455.1 uncultured Lachnospiraceae bacterium | reverse complement strand
TATTATCGATGCCGTAGACAAACAGGCGGAAACGGGAGACAATACGATGTCGGGCATCGCCCGCAGATTGTCGGTCAGCGCCGGCGCTCTTTCCGTAGCGGTATCAGCCCTTGTCCGGAAAAAATATCTGTTTCGGGAAACGACCGAACTGGACAGGCGAAAAGTGTATATTTTTCTGACCGACAAAGGGAAGGAAGCCGGGGAGTATCATAATTTTTTTCACAGTCAAATGATCGACGAGATCACACGCACCATGTCGGAACAGGAACTCGACCTGCTTGCAAGGTCCCTTGTCTGTCTCGGGGATTTTTTTGAAAAAGCAGCAAAGACCGAATAAAAAAATCCGCCTAACGGCGGATTTTTTATTGTACGCCGCATTTTTTTCCGCTGACGGCAGTCACTTCGATTTTAAATACCGCGACGTTTTTGACGGAATCGTCGTTAAAAACGAAATTCCTGCCGCACTGGTGCATCATGATTCTGTTCAAGGCGTCTTTCTTTTCATCCTTCTCCGTGATAAATACGGCATTCCCTTCCCCTGTAACGCTTTCGTATAAAAAACCGTTTTTACATGCGTCATCGCTTTCAACCAGCTCATGACCGCAGTCGGCTTCAAAGCAGACGCGGCAGTTCGTTTTGAGAAGATCGATTTTTCTGCCTTCCGGCGCGCTGTGAAAAAACAGTGTCAGGGCATTGTCTTTATCCTCGTAGCCGAAATTCATCGGCACGATATAAGGCCTGTCTTTATCGGTCATTCCGATCCGGCACACCCTGCACTGTTCGATGATGCGAATGATACGGCTGCGGTCGGTTATTTCACGGTCTTTTCTTCGCATGGGATCCCTCCTGATGTTTTTTCGGGTTGCACAGAAAAGACACATTGTCTGACAGACAATGTGTCTTCTTGCTGGAGCGAGTGACGGGAATCGGACCCGCGCAACCAGCTTGGAAGGCTGGAATTCTACCATTGAACTACACTCGCGCATCAACCGCCTTTTATTATACCATACAAAAGGCGGTTTGTCAATATTATACGCTTCATTTTATAAAAACTTCACAACTCTCCGGCCGGGATTTTTTCGTCCGGCAATTTTAAGCCGTTTCTGTGTATTATGACTGATTTTTTCCATTTTCCGGAGAACAGATAGATAAATCCGATGAACATGGCGGTGCATGATGCAACCGGTGCGCCCAGTCCGACGCCCGTCAGACCCATTTCGAATACAAAACCGTATAAATACGCCACGGGTATCCGTACAAGCAGTGAAGAGACCATTCCGGTAAACAGAGAAAAAGAGGTATGACCCGCTCCGATAAACAATCCGTTCAGTGAAAAAATAAACGGGACAAAAAGATAATCGAAACGGAATGTTTTCAAATAAGCCGAACCGGCTACAATCAGTTCGGGATCATTATCGAATACCGAGATCAC
>CAZVPD010000130.1:0-9670 GCA_964628455.1 uncultured Lachnospiraceae bacterium | reverse complement strand
AGACAGCGATGAAGATCACTGTACTTATGGATATGGCGATAAACATTCCCGCCTGCATGGTTTTTACGGCTCTTTTGTATTCGCCGGCACCGATATTATGGGCGCATACCGCCGAAACGGCGGAACTCATCGCAAGTGCCGGAAGGATGGCGAACATGTTGATTTTTCCCACCGCACCTACGGCAGCCGAAGCGGTAACACCGATTATATTGACCATTGTGGTCATAAAAAGAAAAGAAATGCTGGTTATCGTATTCTGTATGGACATCGGTCCGCCGATTTTGAGAAGCATGGCCAGCCGTTCTTTTTTGATTCTGAAGGAAGCGGGCTTGAATTTAAAAACGAATCCGTTTCTTTCGAAATAGAGTATGCATAAAATCATGCTGACTGCCTGCGAAATGACCGTTGCCACGGCTGCGCCTCCCGCGCCCCACCTGAAAACCGCCACGAAGAGCAGATCCAGAAAAACATTGATGCCGCAGGCTATACCCACAAAATAAAGGGGGCGCCGGCTGTCGCCCATTCCGCGCATGACCGCGGAAAAAGCGTTATATCCGAAGATGAAAACCGTTCCCAAAGCGGTGATCAGCAGATAATTTTTTGCCTCCGCGTAAGATTCCGCGGGCGTCCGGATCAGTGTCAGTATAGGTCCGCGCAGCAGAAACATCAGTGCGGTCAGCAGTCCGGCCAGAGCCAGAAGCGTCGTGAAAAGCGTCGATATCGTATCTTCGAGTTCTTCGCGCTTTCCGCTTCCGATATACTGACCGATAAGCACGGTTGCTCCTGCCGCAAGGCCGAACACCAGGTTGGTGACAAGAAAGGTGACCTGTCCGCCGATATTTACGCCCGACATGGATACCGCGCCGCTGAACTGACCTACTATAATCATATCCGCAACGCCATACAGCGTCTGAATGATATTGGAGATCAGAATCGGCATCGAAAAGCGCAGAAGCTGGCCGAATATATTCCCCTGCGATAAGTTTGTTTCGAATTTTATTTTATTCAAGAACTGTTTCCTCTGTCCGAACGGCTATTTATGGAATAAATTTTTTGTGTTGTAATTCGGCTCGCAGGTCAGGTTGATGCCGAGTTTCCTGTATACATCTTCATCGACCTGTGCCAGAATAGTGGTCGAGTGCGCTTCGCATCCGCGCAGAGTTGTGAGGTGCCGCATGGCGCAGCGGGCTGTTTCGCTTTCGGATGCGCTGATGGAAAGAGCGATCAGCGCCTCGTCGGAATGCAGCCGGGGATTTCGGTTGCCCAGTATTTCCGTTTTCAGCTTCTGTATGGGTTCTATGGTTTCGCGATTGATCAGATGCGTGCCCCGTTCGATATAACCGAGTGCTTTGACCGCATTGAGCAGTGCTGCCGATGAAGGTCCAAGCAAATCGGATGTTTTGCCGGTGACGACCCGGCCGTCGGGCAGCTGTATGGCTACTGCGGGCTGACCGTTTATTTCCTCCGATTTATCCAGAGCCGATTTTACAACGGGACGGTCATCGACCGAAATCCCCGCTTGTTTCATGAGCAATTCCAGTTTTTCCACAGCACCGTCGGTTGCGCGTCCCTTTCGCCGGTCGCACAGAGTATTGAAATAGCGGCGGATGATTTCGTCATGGGATGCTTTCACTATAACGCTGTCGTCCGATATACAGTAACCGGCCATATTGACTCCCATATCCGTCGGCGATTTATAAGGGCTTACACCCGAAATCTGTCTCAGGATCGCATTTAATACGGGAAAGATCTCCACATCGCGGTTGTAATTGACAGCCGGCTGTCCGTAAGCCTCATAATGGTAGGGATCGATCATATTCACATCGTTTAAATCCGCTGTTGCTGCTTCATAAGCGAGATTCACCGGATGTTTGAGCGGAAGATTCCATATCGGAAAAGTTTCAAACTTGGCGTAACCGGCTTTTACCCCGCGGCGGTTTTCATGGTAAAGCTGCGACAGGCAGGTCGCCATTTTACCGCTTCCCGGTCCGGGTGCAGTTACGACGACCAGAGGGTGTGTGGTTTCTATATATTCGTTTTTTCCGTAACCGTTTTCGCTGACAATCAGTCCGACATTGTACGGGTAGCCGCTGATGGGATAATTTATAAACACGCGCACACCCGCACGTTCAAGCCTGTCCTTGAATGTGGCGGCGGAAGGCTGTCCCGCATACTGAGCGATCACCACGCTGCCTACAAACAGGCCGATGCTGCGGAATGCGTCGATCAGGCGCAGTACATCCGTATTATACGTGATGCCTATATCACTGCGCATTTTATTGTTTTCAATGTCTCCCGCGTTGATGACAATGACGATTTCAACGTCATCCGACAGATGCTGAAGCATTTTAATTTTACTGTCGGGTTTGAAGCCGGGCAGCACTCTCGCAGCATGATAATCGTCAAACAATTTCCCCCCGAATTCGAGATACAGTTTGCCCCCGAATTCACCGATGCGTTTTGCTATCTGTTCCGATTGCCTGCGTATATACTCATCATTGTCAAAGCCGATGTTCCCGGTCATTTTATTATCCCCCGCTGTTTATATCTTAAGATTATACTATATATAGGAGAGTCTGTCAAGCGCAATCATTGCCCGGTTGTTAAAATATTATTAATAAATACAGATTGAAAACCGCAGCGGACTGCACTATACTTACTGTTGTGCCGTATCATATCAGGGGGGATGATTTATGTGCAATCCGTTTGTATATTCGGATTCAGACCGCAGATATTTTACACTGGATTCTTTTTATCGCAAAAAATTCGGATGCAAATGTTTTAAGGTTCCGCTGGACGGCGGTTTTACCTGTCCGACTCTCAACGGCGAAAAGGGGTTCGCGGGATGCACTTACTGCAGCCTGAAAAACAATGGTCATAACGAAAAACCGCTGCGCGAACAATTTGAAATCAACCGTAAAATTCTGCACCGCAAATGGAAAAACGCCTTGTATATTGCGTATTTCAATATTTTTACCGGAACATATGGTTCTGTCCCGAAACTTCGCGCCCTTTATGAAGAAGCGCTGTCTTTTGACGGCGTTGTCGGATTGAATATAGCGACCCGCGCGGACGCGCTGCCCGATGAAGTCGTGATTCTGCTTCATGAAATCGCAGTGAGAACCCATCTTACCGTCGAATTGGGCCTGCAGTCGGTTCATGACATAACGGCGCAAAGGATAAACCGCGGTCATACTTATTCGGAATTTCTTGAGGGTTATGAAAAACTGCGCGGACTGAACGTATGCATCCATATCATCAACGGTCTTCCCGGAGAAAGTTTTGATATGATGCAGGAAACGGCGCGGTCCGTCGCATTCTTGCATCCTCAGAGCGTAAAACTGCATGTTCTCAATATCCTCCGCGGAACACAGATGGCACATGAATACGAACAATGCCCTTTCGGGATTCCGGATCCCAACGAATATGCCGGTATCGTAGTGTCGCAGCTTGAATGGATGCCCCCCGATACGGTGATTGCGCGGATTTCGGGTGACGGAAACACTGCCGAACTCATTGCCCCGCTTTGGTGCCGCGACAAATTGAAATTATTGAATAAAATCGATGCCGAATTTGTCCGCCGAAATTCCTGGCAGGGAAATTATACAACGGATAAACGAATATTTTCGTCATTATATACAAAAATATACATCGTTGTTTTACATGTTAAAAATTAATTAAAATAAAAAACTATTGCATCCGAATGTTTTTTATTATATAATATAATGGTGTGATGTGTTTTCATCGGCACCTTATTACGTATCATTATAATAAAGGAGAAATATAACCATAATGGCTATAGACAAAACGACCGGACAGATCCGAAATATCTGTTTGCTGGGACACAGCGGTTCCGGCAAGACCTTATTCACGGAGGCAATGCTTTACCTTACCAAAAACACAGACAGAATGGGCAGACCTGCCGACGGAAATACCGTTTGCGATTACGACCCGGAGGAAATAAAGCGCGGTTTTACGCTTCAGACTTCCATCGCTCCGGTGGTCTGGAGAGATGTCAAGATCAACTTTATCGATACCCCCGGCTATCTTGATTTTACAGGTGAGGTTCTTCAGGGGATCAGCGTTGCCGACAGCGCGGTTATACTGGTGGATGCCAAATCCGGGATTGAAGTCGGTACCGAACTGGCATGGGACTATGCGATTGACGCCGGTATCCCCAAATCTTTTTTTATAAATAAATTCGATGATCCCGATGCTGATTTTAATCGCATTTTTGAATCGCTGCGTGATAAATTCGGTGTTTCTGTCTGTCCTGTTTTGATTCCGGTCAACGAAACCGGCATGACCGGAGGATTTGTAAATCTGATTGACATGAAACTGTATGTCTATGATAAATCGGGAAAGCATACCGAGCAGGACATACCGGCAGGATTCCTTTCGTCTGCCGGCGATTACCGTAATATGCTTCTGGAGTCCATCGCCGAAACAAGCGAGGAACTGATGGAAAAATTCTTCGCCGAAGAGGAAATTACCGGCGATGAAATACTCAAAGCGCTGCAGCAGGGTCTGGCGGAGGGAATGATCGCTCCGGTTGTCTGCGGTTCTTCGGTCAATCTGTGGAGTATGGATTCGATGCTCGATCTTTTTGTCGATTCCTTTCCGGCGCCCGTCCTTACGGAAGGTGAACCCGGTCTGTTTGTTTTCAAGACGATCGCCGACCCGTTTGTCGGGAAAATGACGTTCTTCCGCGTCATGCGCGGCACTCTCACGAACGACCTTATATTAAAAAATATCGATTCCGGAAGCAATGAAAAAATGGCGCATATTTTTACGGTCCGCGGTAAAAAACAGACCGAGGTCGATGCGCTTGCCTGCGGCGATATCGGCATGATGCCGAAACTTGCCGATACCAATACAAACAATACGCTTGCCCTGAGCGCATCGGCAGCGGCTTTCAAAAAAATAATCTATCCCGAACCATTCCTGACCATGGCAATTCTGCCCAAAGCCAAGGGAGACGAAGATAAAATTTCGACCGGTATCAGCAGGCTGCTTGAAGAAGATTATACGATCAAATTCGAAAACAATTCCGAGACAAAACAGCTTCTGATTTCCGGAATGGGCGATATCCACCTTGATGTCATCACATCGAAACTGAAAACGCGTTACGGGGTCGGCGTTGAAATGACCGCGCCTAAAATCGCCTACCGTGAAACCATTAAAAAGAAACTGCAGGTAGAAGGCAAACACAAAAAACAATCGGGGGGGCACGGGCAATACGGCCATGTCCGCATAACCTTCTCGCCGGGCGAAGCCGAAGGCCTTACTTTTACCGAATCGGTAGTCGGCGGCGTCGTGCCTAAAAATTACTTCCCCGCTGTCGAAAAAGGACTTCTTGAATCGATGCAGAGGGGTGTTCTCGCAGGTTTTCCGATGGTTCACCTGGCGGCGGACCTTTACGACGGATCCTATCATGATGTCGACTCATCGGAAATGGCATTTAAACTCGCCGCGAATCTCGCATATAAGGAGCTTGTCAAAGCATCTCCCGTTATACTCGAACCGGTCGGTTCACTCAAAGTTTACATACCGGATAATCTTGTCGGAGATGTCATCGGAGATCTGAATAAACGCCGCGGCAGAGTTTTGGGCATGAGTGCCTTTGAACTGAAAAAAGGTTATCAGATCGTCGAGGCGGAAGTTCCCAAATCGGAAATGGCCGATTACACGATAGCGCTCCGCGCCCTTTCTCAGGGCAAGGGTAAATTCACTTTTTACGTCATGCGTTACGAGGAAGTACCCGCTTTGCTTGCCACAAAAATAATCGCCGAAGCCAAACTTGATGCGGAATCCGAAAAATAAACCGACAAAACAAAAAAGCGGAGACAGACTGCAGCCTGTCTCCGCTTTTTTGTTTTGTCATTGATTTTCTTCCCATGGTTTCTCATGAACATAAATACACGGGTCTACGGGAATATTATCCAGTCTTATTTCGAAATGAAGATGAGGACGGGTGGAAACACCCGAATTCCCCGAAAGCGCTATCTGCTGACCCTGGTATACGATCTCTCCCGCGTCGACTGATGAATCGCTGAGATGCGCATAACAGGTTTGAATTCCGCTGCCATGGTCGATGATAATCATAATGCCGTATGAATGGGTGCGGTTAACATAGGATACGATGCCTCCGTTTGAGGCAAATACCTCGGTTCCTTCATCGACCTGAAGGTCGATCCCGAAATGATAAGCGTCTCCGTCATACAGAGGACGGCATTCGCCGAAAACCGATGTGATGACCGGCTCGGTCGGTAAAACGAGCGGCCATATATAATTTTTTTCGGTAACTCCTGCAGCCGGATATTCTTTCAGTCCCTTTATTATAATGCGGTCGGCGGGTGCCTGCAGGATCCTGCTTCTGACAACCTGCCGTGCGATCAATTTATCTCCGGCATATTCCAGTCTATACGTCGTTGAACTGAGCCCGTCCTGTCCCTCATCCAATACCTTTTCAAAATCCCTGAAGAAATATTTGCTGTACCGGTAGATATTTTTCCGTTCGGCGGTTTCGGTCACGGTTTCATATTTAAGATATCTGAATTTGATGATTATATCTGTTTGATTTTCATCTGCGTCTTTTTCTTTGCTCCGCACGGCGGTGTAAAAACGGGGGATACCGTATTCGATTCCGTAATCTATCTCGGCTGAACATCCGCTTCTGATTATGGCATACGGATTATTTTCGGTTCCGCTTGTTTGGTTTGATCCCAAAACATCTTTATTAACATCATTTCCGGCTTTTTCATCGGCATCTGCAGATATTGTTTTTGGCGGGGGCTGAGAAACGGAAACCGCATGATCCGCGTATCTGCCGTCCATGTTGTTTTGCGTTTCTCCGGATATCTGTTTTACCTGAGGAGTTTTGTTGACCGAGCGGCTTTTTTCCGTTAAATCCGTCAGCTTTTTATAAAGCTGATCCCCCGTCAGAACTTCTCCGGTCAGGCACATCTGTCCGATGACGGCCGTTTTATTATACAGGACTGCCGATTCAGCCGAAACCGATTGAATTCGGCTTGTTTCATCCTGTTCGAGCTTTTTTAACACAAGGTTCACTTCGTTTTCATCGGCGCAAGCGGCCACAAACCGGCCGTCGATATATAGCGCATAGGCCTTTATAAAATGATTCGAGCTTTGCTTCATTAAGGCAGCGTATAATTCGTCTTTATCCGCGTAATCGACGGCCTCACGGCCGACTTCGATCTCATAAGACAATTTGCCGTCGAACCTGTAAATGATTCCAGTGGAAACATAGATGTCACCGGTAATTTCGGTCAATACCTCCGTGATGATATCGGTATTTTCGATGTATCCGATTTTTTCACCGTCGATCGAAAGCATGATTTTCAAACCGCTGTCCGCGATTCGTTTTATATAAATAAAACCGCAGCAGGACAGCAGCAGTAAAAGGATCGCAGCGAATACGGATAGGACCGCATTCACGATTATTTTGCGGCGTTCTTCCTTATCGGAAGACGGTTCGGACAGGCCGCTGCCGTCGGGTCCGGGAACAGATATCTTTCTTATGATTGGGTCGTCCCCCGTTTCATGCTTGTTTTGCTTGTAAAATGATTCCGGATGTGTTATAATATTCGCCGGAGGTGTATCTATGGACGATAATCCCGTTTCGACTTTTAGGATACTTTCGTATGTGCTTCTTCTGCAGTTCGGGATCCGGCTGTCCGGTTCACTTACGGCCGGATTTATCTCAGAAGGAACGATTCGTCTGGTCTGGAAAACCGCAGCGGAATTCTTATCGCTTGCGCTGCCCGCCGCCGCTTTTTTTCGGATGAGCGGGATCCGCCCCGGAAAACTTGTTTCGTTTGCATATCGGTTTCCGGCCCGTCCGTTTTTTTCGGCCTGTACGGTATTGGGTTCGGTAACAGCCGCAGGAATGGTTTCGGATAAAATCGCTGCCTTTATGACTGACCGCGGCATAATACTTCGTGAGGGTTTCACCGCGGAAAGAGAAGCTTCCGTCGTATATTTTATTGTTTATTTTATTGCATCGGTACCTTTAGCGGCAATCACCGAAGAGTTTTTCTATCGCGGCATTCTTTTGAATACGATTGTCCCTTATAACCGGATCTTTGCGCTGGTTCTGCAGTCGGTGCTGTTCGCCTGCCTGCATGATGACCCGAGGCAGTTTCTGCATGCGGTTTGCGGCGGTTTTTTCCTGGGAGTTCTGACACTGGAATCAGGTTCGCTTGTTTTTGCGGTTATCGTCCATACATTCAATAACGCGCTTGCTTTTCTTTTTCTATATTCCGGATTTTTCGATCGCATACGGATCCCCCTGACCGCAGTTGTATCGGCCGCGGGTTTGTTCGGGCTGATCCTGCTTGCCGGCCGCGCCCGCGGCAAAGAGAATCAGTCTTATCCGCCGGGCAGATTGTTTCGTCTGTTTATCCTTTCACCTGCTGCATTATCTTATTTCGTCCTTAAAATTTTACTGCTGCCCGGCTGGTTCGGTTGCGGATATCGTTGATCTGCCGGTTTTAAAGTTTAGGCCAGATCTGTCGGAAGAGGAGGAATTCATTACGCAATATGACAAGTATAAGCGAAAAAGATGTATATTTTATGAACCAGGCGATGATTTATGCAAAAAAAGCATTGGTCTTGGGTGAAGTTCCGGTCGGTGCGGTGATTGTTTATGACGGACACATGATTGCGGCTGCTCATAATATGCGTGAAAAAGCCAAAAACGCACTAAGGCATGCGGAATTAGATGCGATCCGTCATGCCTGCAATCGTTTGGGCGGCTGGAGGCTCCATCAATGCACCTTGTATGTAACATTGGAACCGTGCCCGATGTGCGCCGGAGCCGTCGTCAACGCGCGCCTGAAACGGGTAGTATACGGGGCAAAAGACAGCCGTGCGGGAGCTTTCGGAACCGTGATGAATCTGAACAATTATCCGCTGAATCATAAACCGGAAATTACAGCCGGAATTTGCGAACGCGAATGCGGTGCTTTGCTGCGAAGCTTTTTTGCGGAACTTCGAAAAAAACCGTAAAAACGCCGGACATATAAAATTTATATAAAAGAAGGCACGCCGGGAGAAAAAGCGGCATACCTTCTTTTGAGTTTCTTATCGTTTCTTATTTATTCTTAGTGAAGTATGCATCTTTCCGTGTCTTTGTCAAAAATATGGATCCTTGAAGCGTCGATCGCGATTTTAACGGTATCACCCGTTCTCGTGGTTGAACGTGCGGATACACGGGCAGTAAGCGGCTGTTCTTCGATCAGGAGATACAGGAATATCTCCGCGCCCATGAGTTCCGTCACTTCCACAAATGTTTCAATTGTGGACTGGGGAGACATCGCAACGCGTTCCGGATCATCAAACAGACACTCGGGACGTATGCCTATGACGATTTCCTTGCCGATATAATCCTTGAGAACCGGATTGGTTGATTTTTCGGGCGGGAGTTTTATGGAACTGCTTCCGAATTTAACATAAAGGTCTTCGCCTTTTTTATCGAGAGTGCAGTTGATGAAGTTCATCTGGGGAGAGCCGATAAATCCTGCGACAAATATATTGACCGGCAGGTCATACAGGTTCTGAGGGGTGTCAACCTGCTGAATGAGACCGTCCTTCATAACGACGATGCGCGTGGCCATGGTCATGGCTTCGACCTGATCGTGTGTTACAT
>CAZVPD010000129.1:0-11142 GCA_964628455.1 uncultured Lachnospiraceae bacterium | reverse complement strand
GCTTCGCGGTAATCGGTATACGCATATTTCGCCCCGTAGACTTCGGCCGCTTTTTTCGCTCTTTCGATGATGATATCGGCGGTGCAGACCACTTCGACTCCGTCAAGACCCGCAAAACCGCTCTCATGCGTCTTCTCCATGCCTCCGCAGCCGATGACGGCAAGCTTTAATGTTCCCATGATCATTCCCTTTCCTTTTTTCTTTCCCGCAGTTATTTTTATTTCTTTTCGCGTTTCTTAAAGTCCTCATCCAGACTGTCTTTCCAGTCCGCGCCGGACGTTTTGTCCCTGCGGATATTGCCGATGAATTTTTCGGCGGCCATATAGTTTTCACGGATGCCTTTGCTGTCCGGGTGGAAATTGGCCGCCCTGTCCGCGCTGATGCCCAGGTCTTCGGCGTTTTTCAGGGCGTCGATGTTTGCCCCGAGGAATATGAATTCCCAGCCTTCGCTTCTCTGTTTTTCGATCATGCGCCTGATGCGCGCCCTCGTGTATTCCCTGCTCGCGTTTTCCATGCCGTCGGTCGTGATGACGAAAATGACTTTTTCCGCTCTTTCCGTTTCGGCGGTGTTTTTCTGAACGGCCGCGATCTTCGCGATGGTTTTGCCGACGGCGTCAAGCAGGGCGGTCGAGCCTTCGACGAAATACTCTTTTTCCGTGATAGGCCTGATGCCGCCGAGTGCGATCCTGTCGTGCAGCAGCTCGTACCTGTCGTCAAACAGGACCGTGGTGACGACCGCTTCCCCGTCCTGTTTCTTCTGCTTTTCGATCATGGCGTTGAAACCGCCGATGGTGTCGCTTTCGAGTCCCGCCATCGACCCGCTTTTGTCCAGTATGAATGCCAGTTCCGTTAAATTTTTTTTCATTGTGTTCTCCTCCGGATCGTATTTTGTTGTGATCCCATGATAACACAATTTGTTTTGCGGCGGGTCGCCTGCCATGCGACAAATTACGCCCCGAGCAGACCCTGACCGAAAGAAAAAAGGGTGCTGTTTATCTCATAGATGTCATAGTTCCGGTTTTCGATAAAATATTCGACGATCACGTCAAACCTGCTGCTGTGCGACAGGGCGAAGCCCGCGCGTCCCAGAAGGTCCTTTGTTTCGTCAAGCGACAGCTCGAGGGCGACGGACAAAGCCAGGACCGTCTTTTTCGAAGGCCTGTATGCGGCGTCGCTGCGGATCTTGGAAAAAAGCTTGCGGTCGATGTTGGCTTTTTTATACACTTCCGCGTCCGTCCTGCCCTTGGCGTCGATCAGCCGCAGCAGCGTCTGCGAAAAAGTTTCATCGAGCTGCTCCATCAGGTCGCCGAGGCTGCGTTTGCTTTTTAACGGAATCGGAGCCGCGTCTTCCGCAGTTTCCCGCCATAGTTGAGGCGCATACTGCAGGTTTTCGGCCCGCCGCCTGCCCGGCTTTTTTTCGGCGTAATGGTCGTCGATGTATCTTCCGACCGAGGCGAAAAGCTTTTCGCTGATCGCAAAAGATTTTTTGTCGTAAACGACCAGCGTGACGTTCATGTCGTGGTCCTTCAGGAAATCGCCGATCCCGGAGACCGCGGCTTCGAGCGCCTTTTCTTTCGGAAAGCCGTATATGCCCGACGAGATCAGCGGAAACGCAACCGACTCAAGCCCGTTCTCTTCGGCGAGCAGCAGCGCGCTCCGGTAACAGCTGCGCAGCGTCTCCTCCTCCCCGTTTCCGCCGCCCCGCCATTCGGGCCCCGGGGTGTGGATGATGTATTTCGCCGGCAGGTCATATCCCTTTGTGATGACCGCCCTGCCGGTCCCGCAGCCGCCGATCCTGCGGCATTCCTCCTGCAGCTGTCCGCCCGCGGCTTCGAAGATGGCGCCGCAAACACCGCCCCCGCATTCAAGCGAGGTGTTCGCGGCGTTGACGATCGCGTCGGCGCGCACCCTGACGATATCGTCGCGGATGATCTCAAACGGCATACTGTCCCTCCGTTTTTATTGACCGGTCAAACCGGTCTTTCCTTTTCTTTTGGCGTGTTTGTCCTGATACATCAGCCTGTCGATGCTCTGCTGGAATTCACGGGCTGTCATGCCGGAACCGGGGTCATAAACGGCGCAGCCCATGCTCATGGTGATCTTAAAGGGCAGGACCCCCGTTTCGTTGAATTCCTCCGCGCAGCGCTTTATTTTTCCGGCGGTTTTTTCGAGCTGCGCCGCGTCTGCGGCGTCCAGGATGACGCAGAATTCGTCGCCGCCGTAGCGTGAGATAAAATCGTCGGGACCGAGGCAGGACCTGAGCAGGCCCGCGGCGGTTTTCAGCGCTTCGTCGCCGCCGCTGTGCCCGTATGTGTCGTTGATGTCCTTGAAATTGTCCAGGTCGATCATAACGGCCGAAAAAGCCCTGTCGGGAGGGCATCCCGGGACGCACCGCCCGATCTTTTTACCGAGATACTCCTCGAGCTTTTTCCGGTTGTAGATACCGGTCAGATAGTCGACATAAATGCTGTTGGTCTGCGTTCCCAGAAACATGATCAGCACCGAAAGCACGACGCTGTTGAGCATAAGGGAGGTGCCGTAGAACATCAGCTGCAGAAAAATGCATATAAAAGGCGGAAAGCCGAAAGAAAGCAGCGGAATAAAACGCTTCCGTTCGATCCTGCCGCGGTTTGCGATCACAAGCACGGACGCCGTCACGAGCAGAAGAAGCACGAGAGAGACCGACAGGACATACAGAGGCCCTCTGTGATAGGTGTTGGACGCGTCGATGGAATAATACCAGCCGTAAAACTGCGACATCACGAGCAGGATGAGATTCGCGGCGTTAACCGCGGTCAGAAAGAGAATCAGCGGTTTTGATCCGGACGGACGGCCGAAAATCGTGTCCCGGATATAAAGAAGCCAGAGGGAGGGCAGGACCGGACCGAACAGAAAAATGACGAAGTTGCCCGTTCGGTTCAGAACGGACCGGACAGCCGACCCGCCTCCGTCAAAACGGCCGAAGATATCGAACAGCAGGATGAGCGCCGTCGTCTGCAGGATCAGGACGAAGATTCTGTTCCGGAATGATTTTGTTTCGCTGATCCTGATAAAATAAATGTAGATCACCGCAAGTATAAGGATCGAGTAGCCGTTCAGGATGCCGTTATGCGTCAGACTCATGCTGCTTTATCCTCCGTTAAGCATAGCATACCACATTCCGCGTAGAATGTCTATAGATTTTCGCGCAAAAAAACCCCGCCCGGAACCGTACGGCGGCGGAGTTTCTGCTGTGCTTTTTATTCCTTTGCGGATCCTGCCGTCTTTTTCGTTTTTGCGGACGCGGCTTTCGGTTTGGCATCCGGTTTTGCGGCCGGAGGCCTTTTCTTATTGAATTCGAGCCTCGCTTCGGCGATATTCTCCTGATGCCTGCGGTCCTCGGCCTCGTCCCGCGCTTTTTCGTCCCGCAGCTGTTTCCGGTGCGATTTCAAGTCTTCGCAGGACTTTTCCTGCAGGGTCTCGTCATCCAGCACGAGAAAACTCTCGAAACAATCCGGATAAACAAAGACTTTTTCCCCGTATATGCCGTTGTCGAATAAAACTGTCAGATATTTGTCGGTCATGGCAAGCACCGTGCCGTTTCCGAAAACGGTGTGCCGGACTTTCTGATTGATGATAAAAAACACCCCCCGTATCATTGTTTTCCGTCGGTTATTCTCCGGTGTATTATGCCGCATCGCCCTGCCGGGATAAAAAAGTGAAATGAAACGCCGGCGTCTTTATTTTTCTGTTGTTTTCATTGCTTTTCCTGTTATAATTATACACCCTGTCCGCGGTTTTGTCAAGGATATCGTAAAGCGCCGAATATTCCGGTAACTTCCCGATTTCTTTATACCGTCCATTTTCGGGCTGTAAGCGCATATGATAACACTTTGTTAAAACGATCCGTGATAAAAGTCCCCAAACGGCGGCAGGCGGATGTTTTTCGGCTGCCGTACGGAAAAAACGTTACAGTTTGAATATATGTTACGGATGGTTTTTCCAATAGATCATGGTATAATAAATAGGATTTATAATCAATACAGTTTACTTATACAAGAGGACAGACAGACGGATGAACGAAATGGAAATGAACGAGCTGCGCGGCCGGTTTACCGATTCGCTTCAGAGATTATACGACACGGAAGTCATCGCCTCCCTGATGGAATTCTGCCAGGGGGAAATAAGGGTGCTTTTATACTTATACGCAAACCGCGGGAAAGATATTTATCCGTTCGAACTGAGCGACGCCCTGTTTGTTTCAAGGCAGCGCATCACGGCGGTCCTGTCGTCGCTGCGAAAGAAGAAACACATATCGATGGTGATCTCCGAAGAAGACAGGCGCAAAATGAAAGTCATGCTGACGGAAACCGGAGAAAAATACATCGAGGGCAAACAGGGATCGGCGGTCGCGAACATCGACTCGCTGATCGTCTCCCTCGGCGAAAAAAACGTCGCCGAACTGACGCGCCTGATCGTCCTGATCACGGACATCATGACAAAAAATAAAACGGAGAGCAGATAAAAATGGGAAACAGACCCTTCATTGAATTCAACAGAGTAAGCAAATACTATAAAACGGGAGATCAGACGATCCCGGCGGCCGACCACATCTCCTTTCATGTCGAGAAAGGCGAGTTCTGCGTCATCGTCGGCCCGAGCGGCGCCGGCAAGACCACGGTGCTCAATATGCTCGGGGGAATGGATTCCTGCGATGAGGGCGAGATCAACCTCGACGGCGTCAGCATCAACGGCATGAACGACCGGCAGCTGACAAACTACCGCCGCCGCGACATCGGTTTCGTCTTTCAGTTCTACAACCTTGTCCAGAATCTGACGGTTTACGAAAACGTGGAACTCGCTTCCGAGATCTGCAGGGATGCGCTCGACATCGGAGAAGTCCTTACTTCGGTCGGTCTTGAGGACCGGCTGGAGAATTTTCCGGCTCAGCTTTCGGGCGGGGAGCAGCAGCGCGTCTCTATCGCCAGGGCGATCGCCAAAAATCCGAAGCTGCTGCTCTGCGACGAACCGACGGGCGCGCTGGATTACAACACGGGGAAAACCATCCTGAAGCTGCTGCGGGACTTCTGCCGGAAACTCGGAAAAACGGTGATCGTCATCACGCACAACAGCGCCGTCACGGCCATGGCCGACCGCGTTATCCGCATGAAAAACGGCATGGTCGCAAATATCGAGATTAATCCCGATCCCCTTCCGGCGGAAGCGATCGAATGGTAGAAGAATGCTGCGGAAAACATATTTCAAGATCATAGGCCGCGAGATCAGGGAATCTTTCGGCCGTTTTGCGGCGATCCTCGCCATCACCGCCCTGGGCGCCGGATTTCTCATCGGCGTCATGTCCGCGACGCCGGCGATGAAATACTCGGTCGACCGCTATTACGACGAAAACAACATGGCCGACGTCTTCATCAAGTCCGAAACCGGATTTTCCGAAGAGGAAATAAACCTGCTTTCTTCCCTTCCGGGCACGGAGCATCTGACGCCCGCCTTCGTGACCGACGCCGTCGTCACGACGGACACGAACGAAACGCTGACCGCGCGGATCACGGGCTTGGACCTCGCGGAAAACAACCGTCCGGATTTCGTCAGCAGACTCACCCTCACCGAAGGCAGAATGCCGGAAAAGGCAGGCGAGTGCCTGGTTCTGCACCCGGACGAAAACAGGACCTTCCTTTATGCCGGAACGGTGCTGACGGTATCCGAAGAGAACGAAAACAGGGATTTTATTTACGCGGCCGCCGGATATACCGTTGTCGGTACTGCCGTCAGTCCGTTCTATTTTTCGGCCGAATCCGAACGGAGCACGGCGGGCAGCGGCAGGATCGATGCCGTGATCTACACGCCCGAAGAGAGCTTCGCGCTTCCCGCGTATACCGACGTATACCTGACCGCAAAAGGCGCGGCGGAACTCGATTCGTTCGGGGAAGCATACGGGGACCGGATAAAAGAATATAAAGAGGAGATCGGATCCTCGGGGCTCGATCCGGAGGGGCGCTACGTGCTTGACAGGGGAGCCAACGTCTCTTTCGTGAGTTATAAAATGAACGTCCGCAAGGTTTCGGACGTCGCCCGCGTGTTCCCCGTTTTCTTTTTCTTTGTCGCGGCACTCGTCACGCTGACCACCATGACGCGCATGGTCGGGGAGGAGCGCACGCAGATCGGAACTTTAAGGGCGCTCGGATACGGCAGGGGAGCCGTTATGTTCAAGTACCTTGCCTACTGCACGCTTGCCTCCGCTGCAGGCAGCCTGGCCGGCTTTGCCGCGGGCGCGGGGCTGCTTCCCGCCGTGATCAACAACGCGTATGCCTCGGTCTACCGGCTTCCCCCTTTTCTGCCGAAGGTCGATATCGCGTTCGCCCTGTCCGTGTGCGCGCTGCAGATCGCCGGCACGGCCGCGGTGACCTATTTTGCCTGCCGTCATGTCCTGAAGGAAAAACCGGCGCTGCTCATGCTCCCGAAAGCGCCGAAAGCGGGAAAGCGGATCTTTCTCGAACGCGTAAAGCCCCTGTGGTCCCGCCTGTCGTTTTCCTACAAAGCCACCGCGCGCAACATCTTCCGCTATAAAAAGCATCTGCTGATGACCGTTTTCGGCGTCGCGGGCTGCACCGCGCTGATTTTGACCGGCTTCGGCCTGAAGGATTCGATGAGCAGCATCGCCGGGACCCAGTTTGACAGGATCTTCCTCTATGACATGAAAATCGAACTCGCGGATCCGGAGGTCCGCAAAGACCCGGAAGGTTTACTGACGGGAAAAAGCACCATGCCCGTCTACAGCCTGCCGGCCACGCTTAAAACAGGCAGAGACGAAATCGAAGCCGTCGTCATGGTTCCCGCCGACAGGACCGCCTTCGGCGATTTTATCTTCCTCGGCGACAGAATAACGGGCGAACCCGTGCCGCTGCCGGACCGCGGGACCGTTCTGACCGAAAAACTGGCTTCGGACCTCGGCGTCGCCGCGGGCGGTATGTTCACGCTGGAAAGCGAAGACGGCACCGCGCGGTTCAGGGTCACCGCCGTGACGGAGAATTACGCGGGCAGCTTCGTTTACATAGACAAAGAACTATACGGCGCCGTATACGGCGAAAAAGCAGAGAATATTCTGCTCGTAAAAAGCGGTGTCGCGGACGGGGCGGACATGGACCGCGTCACCGGGGAGCTTCTCGCTTCGGGGACGGCTGCGGGCGTCGAATTCACCGCTCAGGCGAAAAGATCCTACGACAACCTGCTTTCGAGCCTGAACTACATCATCCTCGTGCTCATCGCCGCCGCGGGGGCGCTGGCCGTCGTCGTGCTCTACAACCTGACCAACATCAACATCGGTGAACGCATGAAGGAACTCGCGACCCTCCGCGTTCTGGGCTACCACCACGGGGAAGTCGCCTCCTATATCCTGCGGGAGATCACGATCCTGACGGTCATGGGTATTTTTGCCGGACTCGGTCTCGGCGTCCTTCTGCTGCGTTTCATCATCGTTTCCGCCGAAAGCACGGACATGATGTTCGGCCGGGAGATCGCGCCGCTCAGCTTTCTTCTGTCGGCCGCCGCGACGATGGCCTTTTCCCTGGTCGTAGACCTGCTGATGAAGAAAAAGCTCAGAAAGATCCGCATGACCGAATCCATGAAGGCCATCGACTGAAATTGAATAAAAAAAGCTTACCGCCAGTCCGTATAAACCGGGCATCGGGACAGAAGATCCGTCTGTCCCGATGCCCGGTTTTTATTTGTGCCGTGACAATATCCGCAGATCCGAAGATATTTTTTGTTATTATGCATCAAAATTAACATGATCGGGTATGCGCGTTCATATGTGTGTGCTATTATTATAATAATATATACAACGATCATTCGAATAACTGTTATTACATGAACGACACGGTTCTTCGTATATTCTGTATATAGGATTAAAATACACTGCATTTCGAATCCGCACCGCCGAAATATGACAATTAAGAAATAATAGGTGAAATGATGAAAATACTGCTGGTTTATCCCGAATACCCCGTCACGTACTGGGGTTTTCAGCATGCCCTTCGCTTTATCCGGAAAAAAGCCGCGTTCCCTCCCCTCGGGCTGCTGACCGTGGCGGCGATTTTGCCCGCCGAAACCGAAAAAAAACTGGTCGACATGAACATCGAAAAGCTTCGTGACAGCGATATCCTGTGGGCCGATTACGTCTTTATCAGCGCCATGGTCATTCAGAAGGAATCGGTCCGGAAGGTCATTGACCGCTGCAAACAGCACGGCGTCAAAACGGCGGCGGGCGGGCCTTTATTCACTTCCGAACCGGAAGCATACGGAGACGTGAACCACCTGATCCTGGGCGAGGGCGAGATCACCATTCCGCTTTTTCTTGCCGACCTTAAAAACGGCGAAGCAAAGCACCTTTATGTATCGGACAAATGGGCGGATCTGAACACCGTTCCGGCGCCTGTGTGGGAACTTGCGAAAGTCAACAAATACGCGTCGCTCAACATTCAGTATTCCAGGGGCTGTCCGTTCAACTGTGATTTCTGCAATATCACCGCCCTTTACGGCAACATTCCCCGCACAAAGAGTCCCGTTCAGGTGCTTGCCGAAATGGATGCTATTTATAATACGGGCTGGCGCGGCACCGTGTTTTTCGTCGACGACAATTTTATAGGCAACAAAAAGAAGATCACCGATGAGATCCTGCCCGCCCTGACGGGATGGATGGAAAGCCACGGCCATCCGTTCACTTTCAATACCGAAGCGTCCGTCAATATCGCGGACGACGAGGACCTGATGTCCGCGATGGTGAAAGCGGGATTCAACGCCGTCTTCATAGGGATCGAAACGCCCGATGAGGCAAGCCTTGCCGAATGCAGAAAGATCCAGAATAAAAACCGCGACCTGGTCGCCTGCGTGAAAAAGATCCAGCGGTTCGGCCTCGAGGTCCAGGGCGGATTCATCGTTGGATTTGACAGCGACGACGAGAGCATCTTTTCGCGTATGGTTAAATTCATTCAGGACAGCGGGATCGTCACGGCCATGGTAGGCCTTCTCAACGCCCCAAAAGGGACCAAACTGTATCACAGGCTTTTTAAAGAAGGCAGGATCACCGAGGAGTTTTCCGGAGACAATACCAACTATACCATGAACTTCGAGCCTAAAATGGATAAAACCGCGCTGGTCAGAGGCTATAAAAAGATCGTCACCACGCTTTATTCCCCGAAATACTACTACAGGCGCGTTCATGATTTCCTGAAGAATTTCGGTACCGGCAAGCCCTCCGACTCCGCGGTCAGCAAAGACAACGTCTCGGCGCTGCTGAAATCCGTCGTCCGTCTCGGCATCATCGGCCGGGAACGGTTCTATTACTGGCGGCTTTTCTTCTGGTCGCTGTTCACCCGCCCGAGACTGTTCCCCCTGGCCATACGCTTCAGCATTTACGGCTTCCATTTCAGAAAAGTGTACCGTAATTTCAAATAAAAAAAAGATCGGTTCCGCACGGCCGTTTTTCGCCGTGCGGTTTTTTATCCCCTGTCCGGTTTAAACGGAAAATATCGTTTTATTATTGAAAAATCTCCCGCTCCGCGCTATAATGAAAATATCCGGATACGGGCGCAGCGTATGCGGACACGGAACACGTTTGCAGATGAAAGGAAATTTTATGAAGAACAGCATCAGACTCACGGCGGTCTTCCTGGCCGCTTTACTGCTGACCGGATGCCGTATCCGGATCATACCGCGTCCGTCCGGCGCCGAAACAACGGCCGAAGCGGAGACCGCAGCCGAAACGGAGACCGGGGATGAAACAACGGCCGGGGAGGAAACGACTTCGGCCGAAACTTTACCCCCGGCCGCTCCCGTCAGCGCCGAAAATTTCCTGCCGCACCTGCCCGACACTCTGTATGAATACAGGGGCGAGGGGAACGAATTTGCCTCCTACACGATGACCACCGATTATATTTCGGGAAATATGCAGCAGCAGAGGATAAACAACGGCGGCACCGAAATCGTCCGGGTCTTCAGGGCGGGCGACGGCAAAATCACCGAGCTGATGTCAAAGGGAGAGATCTATTACAGGGAAAATTATCTCGGTTCGGCGTTTGATCCGGCGGAAGAGAAAATTCTTCTCATGGAGCCGATCGAAACCGGAACCTCGTGGACGCTTGCCGACGGAAGCGTGAAGACGATCACGAACACGGCTTATGTCCTGTTCACACCGTCGGGAACCCATGAAGCGGTGGAGGTAACGACCTCGGATTCCGGCGGAGCGGTCACGAACCTCGACTACTACGCCTATTTGGGTCTCGTTAAAACTATTTATAATCCGGGTCCGGACCAGGTTTCCTCGACGCTGAGCGCCATACGCACAAACGCTCCCCTTGAGCGGCAAATCAGCTTTTTTTACCCGAACGCGGACGACGACATCCTCTATTATACGGATAAGACGATACGATTCCCCACAAATTCCGATACCGCCGCCGTTCTGGAAGCGGCCTATAAAGATTCCGCACCCGTGAAAATCCTGACGGACAACACGAAAATTAACAGCCTCGGCATCGACGCGGACAATATCGTGCGTCTCGACCTGAGCAAAGACTTCGTCACCGAAATGAGCGCCGGTGCCATGTATGAGTCTCTGATCCTGCAGTGCCTGGCCAACACCTTCTGCCGCTATTACAACGCGGAAAAACTGGCTCTGACCATCGACGGCGGAGCCTATGAATCGGGACACATCCTGTTTGAGGCGGGAGACCTGCTGACGGCCGACTACGGCAATTCCCTTCCCGCGGAATAAAAAAACAAGCGAGGTATTGTATGAATTACAGCGATCTTTTCAAAGGCGCCGTCCGGGTAAAATACGAAAACGGCACATATTCCCCCCTCAGGTTCACGCAGAAGCAGCTTGACCGCTATACGGGCATCCCGCGCTGCTGCTATCCTTACGCCTCCTCCGGTATAAAAATGGAGTTTGTCACGGGCGAACCGGAGATCAGCTTCGGCTATGCGTTCGGCACCGTCTGGAACTTCGGAAGCCCGCCGACCTTCGACCTTTACGAAAACGGGGTGCTCCGTCAGATCACGGAAGGCACCGCCGATTCCGCAGTACACTGCATCACTTATAAACGCCGGTCTCCGGAACCGTCGGAAATCACCGTGTATCTTCCCGTCGAC
>CAZVPD010000128.1:0-11252 GCA_964628455.1 uncultured Lachnospiraceae bacterium | reverse complement strand
AAAATCATAGAAAAGTTGATGTTTCGTTTGTCTGTCGATCTTATACAACGTCATACATTATTAATGATTATGTTTATGTGTACATCATATTATATGGAATATAAATCAACTACCGGCAATTCAAAAATGATTTATATTCTTCATACAACCGCTAAAGGAGATAAATATTTATATAAATCGAAGCTGATCGCACTGTTCTATTTTAATATTGCTGTTATCACTTTATTTTTTATGATTAAGATTTTATTGATTTGGAATATTCTTGGATTTAACAATTTTAATGCTAATATATTAAGCCTTACAGGTTTTAGAAATATTGTACAAAAAATTTCTATTCTTCAATTCGTGGGTATGAATTTTATTTATGTCGTTATTATTTATACTTCAATATCAACATTTCTTATCAATATTATGCGGATATTAAAAAATAACATCTTCTCGGTGGTTATTGGCGTATTACTTTTGGCTCCGATTTTTTTCAGACGTATATATAATAACCCGTTTTTAGAATATTTAGATATCACAAAAATAGTCAGTCCACATACATTGGCTAATATTATAACTGGTAATCCGTTTCCTATAATAACCGGAATCATTATTCTAACATTGGGATTATTGTCTGTTATCAATCTAAAGATAATAAAATAACTTAGAATAAGGTATAACCATGAGATTCTCGATCAAGTAACTCAGTAAATTATGTGGTAACATTAAAGTGTTATATAAACTTTAGATCCTATTTGAGTCGGGTTTCCACGTTCTCCTCAGACCAAACTGTTGAGGTAAATCGATACTCATGAATATCATAACCGACAGTCTGAAAGCCGATGAAGGTACAATCGAATATGACGGTGAAAACACACTCAGAATGGGTGTGCGCTTCTGCGAGAAACTCGGTTTCATACCGCAGTATCCGGACATGTATCCGAACTTTTCCGTTGAGCGCTTCATGTGGTACATGGCAGCGCTTAAAGGCATGAAAAAGTCCGAAGCGAAAAAGCAGATCGGCGGGATCCTCGAAGCGGTCGAACTGTCCGACGTACCCCGCAGGAAAATCGGAGCGCTCTCCGGCGGCATGAAGCAGCGCCTGGCGTTAGCGCAGGCTGTCCTCGGAGATCCGGAAATATTGATCCTCGACGAACCGACCGCGGGGCTCGATCCGAAGCAGCGCATTGCGATACGAAACTACATATCCAAAATCGCGTTCAATAAGATCGTGCTCATAGCGACGCATGTCGTGAGCGATATCGAATACATCGCCCGCGATATTATCCTGCTGAAAAAAGGCGTCATCACCGACAACGCACCTCCTGCGGAACTGATCAAGAAGATCGAAGGCAAAGTATGGAGCGTCCCCTGCACAGAGGCGGATGTGACTGTGATGCAGGAACGGTTCCGCGTGACCAACATCGTCAAAAACGATGCCGGCGTTTCGCTGCGGGTTCTGTCCGATCAGAAACCCGAGGATCATGCCGTAACCGTGTCTCCGTCGCTTGAGGATTATTATCTGACTGTTTTCGGTGACACACTGAACAGTATATCCGAATGACATAGAAATTTATATATAGAGATATTATTTTTATCCATGAAATTTTATATTCATCGATTTATCATTCGATGTTAACAGTTCTCGGCCGGAACTTGTTACATAAATTTACAAACCTAATGAATTATACCTGTTAATAAATAACGCGTGTTTAAAATGAGTATAAGTCATATCAAGAGATTGATTGTTCAATGATATCACCGGATATAGGTTGGAAATTGGTATCGAGAATTTAATGTGAAAGGAATATACATCATATGAAGCGCAAAAATTTTTTGATGATTATCTCGTTTGTTTTGTTAGCAATTCTGTTTTCATTATCGGTGAATGCATACAGTTCCGTTTCAGCATCTTCTTCGGGAGCTAGTGCTTATGCTTCAAATGTTTATCCCATTGCACTTTATGCAAGAGCAACAATTCATAATCTGCTTGATCAGGTAAATGTTACTGACGAAGGGGTAAAATATTATGCTGCCGCTTCTGTCTCAGCGTCGCAATTATATGATGTAGGCAGATATCCTCCGACAAGTTCATATGCATCCGCAATTGTTGGAGAAAATGAAATTTGGGATAGCTGGCCGGATTAAATACTTTGGATATACTATATTATCTAAGACCATTTATTAAAATACAGTAATATTCTAATAAACATTTCACACTACGAGCGTGTTTTTAATTTACATACTCGCAGTGTGAAACGTAATATTTTCTTGAAATAAAGGGAAGCGTTATGAAAAAATATATGCTATTTTTCATCATTTTCATTTACATCGCAGAAATGTGTTCCTGCACAGATACAAAATCTGAAGACGACGCTTTGCAGAAAATTCAAAAATATGACAATACAGTCAGTGTTGATATATATAATTACCAAAATGATCTTGCCGAGTGGCTCTCACCCGAGAACGAATATGTATTTAATTCCGACAGTGATAATTCTGACAGCATTATAAGAATTTATGACAGTACTTATACTATTAAAGAAGACCGATTATATTTTACAGTAAGACGCGACAATAACGATGTTTGGGCATATGTAAGCCTGAAAACCGGTGAAAAATTTTACCTATGCCCTGATCCGCTCTGCCCGCACACAGAAGAAAGCGGCTGCAAATATCTAAATCTAAAAGAACTCATTTTTGTTCCCGGATCGAGTAACTTAATCTATACCGTAAAGAATATTTTTTCTGATAATGGAATATCGTATGATGTTGTCTGTCTTTTAGATTCAGACAACGATACTTTACTTGAATTGTTAGGAAGCGATTTTCTCAATCCTAATGTACATAATATGTTTGATTTATGCTTTATAAACAGTGAATACCTATACTTTACAAATATCCGCATAACAAGTGAAAAAGCCGAAAACGGCGAAGTCGATCAAAAGACAGAAGAAAATTTAATGACTCTTAATTTTGTTACAAATGAAGTGAATGAAATCAATAATAAATACAGTTCCCAGGAATACGGAAGATACTTTTTTGCTGATGAGCAGCATATCTTTTTTATCGATTTTAATAATAAGAAATTTTTCGCAACAGACTTAAATTTTGAAAACGAGCAAACGATATTAGAATACGGCAAAGAATTCAACATCAGAAATTTTTTTTATGATGAAAGTACATCTGAGTTTTACATTGGATTATATTCTGATTATATGTTCGGTTATTCAGACAATGAAACAGAGGAAGGCAACATTTATTGCGTAAATAGTAATTTGGAATGCCTCAAATTAGACATGTCTTCAGAAAAAATCGTAGACTTTCAATTGACAAACGGGTATATATACTATGCAGTCTATGCCCCTGTCAATTACGGCATGACTCCGTGGGGAATACAATGTATTGATGAGACGGGAAACAAGATATACCGAGTTAACCGAAATAATACCGCGGAAAGTGAATTGGTTTTCGACGGACATGCTCAGTTATTTTATAATTCTGTTAGTAGCGGGTATATTGTGACAGGTGATTATATATATATGAATTATTTAAGTCTAACAGAGGAGGAAGATAAGGCCTGGTTTAGAATAATGGGGTCTACCGCAAGAATAAATTTCAAAAATCAAACGATCAAATGGCTAAACCTTGATTAAACAGTAAATCTTTTTATAGCGAAAGGCGGATATATAGAATGCTGTTAAAGTGCGAATTTTCTAAACATATGAATAAATTCAATATCCTATTCATCAGCCTTCTTCTCATATTTAATATATGCATGGCAGCGTATCAATACAGGGACGAATTTACTTTCATGGCAAAGGAAATCCGCGAATCCAAACAGAATCTGCTTGGTCTTTATCTGACAAATGAGAATGAATACCAGAAACTGTATGATGATTACCTGGATCGGTTATCCGAATATAAAACGCAGAATTATATGTCTTTTTCATCCGGCGATGCCAAAAGCATTCCTGTCTTCGTAAATGTTTTTATTAATCAACCGGATTACGGAGATAAACAGCTTTTTTCTGATATTGAAGCCGTCATCAAAGCTTCAGACAAACACCGGCAGGCTCTGAACTCTTTATTGCGCGACGCGTCCATGAGAATCAAGGCAACAGAAAACCGTGACAGCTACACATACCGGTATTATATAAAGCTGATTAATCTTTATGATCCATTTGCGGAAATGTCATGGAAAATTGCGGATATAACAGGATGGAATGAATTTTTTTCTCTTCAAACACCGTCTTTTCTTTTGTTACTCGTGTCTCTGGGAATATTTTGCAGTATTTTTACAGTTGACAGGCGCGCCGGATTATTAAATTTGCTTCACATTTCCAAAAAAGGCGGACGAAATGTCACTCGTGCGAAGCTGTGCTATATCGCCGTTACATCCGCTTCTCTGACGGCTGTATATACATTACTGCCCTTGTCTGTATTTATGCTTTCCTGCGGACTTTCATCAGCCGAAATACCCGTTCAGGCTCTTGATAACTTTACATATTGTCGGTTCAATTTAACCGTTTGGCAATATCTGATCATCTATGTGACAATACGTATAGTTATATTTATATGCTTTTCTTTATTTGTCGCTGTTATTGGTCAATATGCAGGAAACGAAATGCCGGCTTTTGTTTTTACTGTTCTTCTTGCAGTTTCCGGAGCGATTTTAAGGGAAATTGATCCTGTTTCAAAATATTATTTTCTGCAAAAATTCAGCGTCATTGAATTGACTGATATAAATATCCTTTTTACAAAATTCCGGGGACTGAATGTATTCAATTACTGTGCCGATTACACATATGCTGTTTTCGTTGTCTTAATCAGCTTGATTATCGTTATTTCCGTCATATCGCTGATTAAAAAAAATTTGTCATATATTATTATTACAAAAGAAAGGAAAGCGGATAATCTTTCCCATGGCGCAATGTCATTATTCGCGGCGGAAGGTTACAAACTACTTGTATGTGAAGCCGGTATCTGGATTATCTTTGCAGCCGTTTTATTAAAATGCGTCCTTTCGGTCATATATTACCGTCCGAATATGAACGCGTCGGAAGCTTTATACATTGAATATATTGAAAAGCTTCAGGGTCCGGTGACAGAAGAAAAGCTGCAGTATATTGAACAGGAGAAAGATTATATCGACGGTATTCTTAATAGTTATTCGGAAATGCAATCGTCATACCAAAGCGGTAAAATATCATATGAGGAATACAAATCATACACAAACCGATATAATTATGCCAATTATTGCAAAAATGCTTTTAAAAGGCTGTATGAACGTAGAAATTATCTCATCGAAGTACAAAAGCTTCATGAAAACGTTGAGTTTATTTATGAAGAAGGAATTGACCGTATGCTCGGAGTATCAATTGACATCGCTGTGGTGATGACGACGATATTTATTTGCGGAAATACATTTTCTGTTGAGTATGATTCCGGTTTTTCGAAGATATTGCGTCTGACAAAAAAAGGGCGCGTGATTACATTCCGCACCAAAACAATATTCATCTTATTGACGGCAGTTCTGATATATGTGGTTTTCAGCCTGATAGACATATACAATTTATTGCATTATTACGATATTGATTATTTATCCGCGAATGTCATAAGCATATCGCGTTATGCAGAATTAAACATGAATATTGATATTTTTTCTTATGTTATTCTATATAAAGGAATCAGTTTTGCGGGTTATATCATTTGCTTTTTGCTGATCATGTCATTATCTGTTATTCTTGAAAGTCATATTAAAACAATGATTATTTCAGCCATCATTATTTTCATCCCGTTTATAACTGAATATTACGACATTTCGATTTTACGATTTATGAGCTTGCCGTATTTTATGTCACCTGTATATGTATCACAATCAATAACATATGTGGTCTGCATTGTTTTGACAGCCGCGTCAATGACCAAAGCATATATAAAATGGATTGGAAGGCGGTATGTCCGATAAAATTAAGAATAAAGAATATTACAAAAAATTATGGCAGCACTCTCGCACTCGACCGTTTTTCATCAACGCTTGAACCGGGTATATATGCATTACTCGGACCAAATGGTAGCGGAAAATCGACGTTGATGAATATCATCACCGACAGCATTAAGGCGGATTCGGGTGAAATCACCTATACCGGTGGCGAAGGTTCCGAAGAAAATGTTCTTAAAATGGGCGTGCGCTTCCGCGAAAAACTCGGTTTCATGCCGCAGTATCCGGGCATGTATCCGAACTTTTCCGTTGAGCGGTTCATGTGGTATATGGCAGCGCTCAAAGGGATGAAAAAGCCGGAAGCGAAAAAGCAGATCGGCGGGATCCTCGAAGCGGTCGAACTGTCCGACGTACCCCGCAGGAAAATCGGAGCGCTCTCCGGCGGCATGAAGCAGCGCCTGGCGTTAGCGCAGGCTGTCCTCGGAGATCCGGAAATATTGATCCTCGACGAACCGACCGCAGGACTCGATCCCAAGCAGCGGATAGCGATACGAAATTACATATCTAAAATAGCATTCAATAAAATCGTGATCATCGCGACACATGTCGTGAGTGATGTCGAATACATCGCCCGTGATATTATCCTGCTGAAAAAAGGCGTCATCACCGACAACGCGCCTCCCGCGGAACTGATCAAGAAGATCGAAGGAAAAGTCTGGAGCGTTCCCTGCGCCGAAGCGGACGTGACCGTGATGCAGGAACGGTTCCGCGTGACCAATATCGTCAAAAACGATGCCGGCGTTTCGCTGCGGGTTCTGTCGGACCCGAAGCCCGATGATCATGCGGTAAACGTATCTCCGTCGCTTGAGGATTATTATCTGACCGTTTTCGGTGACACGCAATAACCGGCCGCGTAAACGTATCATCTTATAAATTGTATGATAAAGTAAACTTCGACGGAAGCTTACTTACATAAATAATAATTTACATGTTACATAGACGTCATATGTAACATTTGGATAAATGAAAGGAACTGTTAATCCAATGGTTTAAAATCTGATAAGCCGTACGATATCAGCGACTTTTGATCGTAATCTGATATCAGTTGTTTTAAGTGGGGGATGACATGAAAAAGTTTTTTATAACCTCAATATGTGTTATTATGTTGTTCAGCTTGATGACTTCATCTGTAAATGCATTAGTTATTTATGATTCAAATAACAATGCAGTCGGAACATCAGTGTTAACCAGCAGTGATAACGGCAGGATTTATTCATTGGTTGTTACAGATTATGATGGCATTGGCGCATATGGAGCTATATATCTGTATGACATTAATGGAAACCTGATATCCGGGGGTTGGGATGCTTACAAACAGGTTGTATATCTTACACGCGGCGACGCAAGTATCGCTCCGGCAAGAAGATCAATCCGGTCCGTCGTTGATGGTTATCAATATATTTATTATGATGAATAATAAATTTGACTATTTATAAGTAAGATCAGGGAGAACGGATTTTTGTCATGGTTCTCCCAAAATATCTTGATTTATATTGAGGATGAACATATGAAAATTTATATCTTTGCATACATTTTTATTATATTACTGCTTTTATCTTCGGGATGCCGTCAATCGGAGAAACATGATAAGGAATCATCACAGAACATCGCGGCTGAAGCGCAGCTGATTGAATATACATACGAAGAAATATATGATAACGGAAAATATGCGGATATTTTATCTGACCCGGTATCTGAACGGATCCAGCTATATCCTGCAGACAACGGTATATATGCTTATTTTAATAATTGGTATTATATACATATAAATAACGCCGATATACTGCAGGTACACTCAATATGCCGCGATCCGCTTTGTAATCACACATCCCAATCTTGTATTGCGTATGCAGCAAGCGGTTCTATGAACGCGTATGCGGTAAACGGTATACTATATATAATGATATACGGCGAAGATATGGCAGGACAAAAATTGGCGGCTTATGATTTGTCTTCGTCTCAAACCAGGATTTTATCTACATTTGACACCGGCGGTCATCTGTTAACCAGACTTGGCAGGTTTTTATATTTTTCTATCATTCGATATGATGGTCAGACTGATTCGGGAAAGATGATATCTACACAATTGATCAATCGATACGATATCATATCGGGTAAAATTGTGAAACTAACGGAATTGCCACCTGCGTCGGAAATCTACCGTATGACTGCCGCTGCCGGATATATATATTATCTGAATACGCAGCGAAATCTTATACGCTGCGACGTTAATTTAAAAAACAGTAAAACTTTAATATCTTCTGACAGAGTATGGATATATACTGTCAAAGGAAAGTGTATATATTATCTTACACAGAATGAAAATGAGCATTATGGTGATTTATACCGTCTCAACACGGAGACAGATGAACATGATTTGTTGTATAAAAACATTACATGGTTCTGTTATGATAATGACATTTTATACTATTCGATATATGACCCGATAGAAGGATTTGAATGGGATTATCCGGTGTATAATGAAAAGAATGAATACGTAATTACCCGTGTGACAGCCACTATATTTAATGGGAATAAAGTATATGCGGTACATGCTGAAGAAGCCGGTTCAAAGATTGGTGTTGAAGTGGCTGTGCTTAGTGGTTTACCTGATAAGGGATATTACTTAGGTGAAACGTATGCGGTCTGCGATGGTATATTCTACTCCCAGTTAAAGGAACCTTATACAAAAGGCAACAAACTCGGTGTCATTAATGGTATAGCCGGCGTTTCGCTTGCAAGCGGGGAAGTTGTACGCATTGCTGCCGACTATGTGATGTATTGATTATGAAGTGCTGCGTATATATTATATACCGCTTTTTTACTGATATAAAGAAAGTAATTGCGGTTATTATTTTACTTTTTTTAAATTTTATTACATTTTTTTTATATACAGGCTCTGACGGCGAGAATATTTCTTCGGGCGAAATATCAGGCAATAATTCGTTGACAACAAAACAAACCGTGGTAAATACCGTAATGTCTGCCGATGAATTTTATCGAAACCTGCGCCTGGTATGTAATACAGCGGAACAGAATCTTGAAATTCAATACGAAACAGAAGGGCTTCAGACCGAATATGAGCGGAATGTATTGAATATATACGGGCATATTACGGAAAGCGTGCGGTTAAGCGACAGCGATTTCCTTTTATCGGGCAGATATTTTCTATACTCTTATGATCTTGTTTATCTGGCGATAATCATTTTTATATTTACTGCCTCGGTTTATATAGATGATTACAGTTTTGACCTGCTGCCTGTTTTGCATACGGTAAAACACGGACGGCTGACGTTGGCCTTTGCGAAGCTGACCGCGTTGTTTTCCGCATCGTTTGCAATGGTGCTGATTTCATCATCAGCAAGTATGGTGCTTTATGGGAAAAGTCTGCCGTTGTCTTCGGCTATACAGGTGCTGCCGGAGATGGCTTTGTGTCCTTATGTGATAACGGTATGGCAGTATTTTATTATTTCCTGTATTATAAAAATAGCGGTATTGTTTGTTTTTGCACTTGTGTGCCTTTTATTTGTTTCATATACATACAATATTCTTATATGCTGTGTCTGGGCAACAGGTATTGCTGCGATCAATGTTGTTTTGGCAGACGCAATAACTGCTCCTCTTTTCAGTCCCCTTCGTTATATAAGTTTATATACAATCGGTGCCGTTACACCTCTGATGTCGCGTTACCGCGCGGTTTCATGGTTTGGAAGGCTTTATCATGCCGCTTCATTCGTATTCTTATATCTTATTATCGCAGCCGCGGTGCTTGTCTTTGCCAATGTTATGATATATTGTTTTCACAGACCTGTGTATACCGCAAATAAACTGACAGCTTTTCGTTTCTTTAAAAAAATATGCGGTAAATCTATACAGACCGCACCAGGTCTGTCAATCGTCAGAAAACTGCGTTCACAACAGATGAAACCGGAAAAATCATATTCTCTATCTCTGTTTAGCTGCGAGCTATATAAAATCATCATCTCGTCACATATATGGATTATTCTTTTGATGTTTTTCACGGCAAGCGTATATACAGGCACACAGCAATATAAAGCGGTTACGGCGTTTGAGAAAATATACAGAGACTATATGACGTATTATTCGGGCGATACGGTTGAATCGAGTATTTGGAATAAGGAAAAGTCGGCGGATATTTATGGTGAAGCAGTCAAACTGGATGATGAGCAAAAGCTTTGGGACCAGGCTGAAAACAGATTCTTAAGAAATGAAATATCTATCGAAGAGTATGAGAAAACATTATCGCTGTATTCTGATATACCGGTTCGCCGGGACGCTTTCAGACAGGTGGAAACTGTCAATCATTATTTATCATTACGTTCCGACACAATGAAGATCGGTTTTGTATATGACACCGGCTGGAATGCTTTTTTCAGGCGGAGTCCCGATTTGTACCTTTATATGAGTGTTCTGTTGCTTGGCAGCTGCCTTTTTTCAACAGAGCATGATGCAAAAACTTCGGCGTATGGAATGGCTGTTGTTTTAAAAACCATGCGGTACGGAAGGAAACAATTATTTAATACTAAGATTAACGTATTGATTGCCTGCTGTATATCTGGAGCCATTTTGTCGGAAATAACCTCGGTTTATTTTATAACACAATATTATACATTCCCTCTTCCGAATGCCGCCGCCACTTCGCTTCCTTTGTTTGCCGGATTGGATTTACCTGTCTCTCTATTCGGAATGGCTGTTATCTGCGAATTTTTAAGAGTATTCTGCCTTCTTGTTTTTTCGCTATTTGTAGGATGTTTATCGGAATTATTTAAAAAAAGACTGCCCGCAATAATAACAGGGACCGGAATATTATTATTTCCCGTTTTATTTGAAAAATCAGGTGTCGAATTTTTAAAATATTTTAATTTTTACACGTATGCAGGAGGATATTCAGGACTGGCTCTCTCTCTTGGTCATCCATTGGATTTTTTAATAATTTTTATCATGTTCGTTTTTTTTACGACTGTAACAGTTTTAAGCTTACTTAAATGTTATAGGAAATGGGTAACTTAAAACGAATATTATTGAAATCCTAAAATAAAGCGAGAATAATATATGTATATTTATATAAAAGTTAAAATTTTGACAATATTGATATTTGTATCAATGGTAATATTGTCATGTTCATGCAATACAAATAACAGGACAATTCCTCCTATAACCTCATTAAACAGCAATTCTGCTTTTACATATACCGATTCTGATGATATTCCTTTAACCACAAATTATAATGCTATAAACGGCA
>CAZVPD010000127.1:10782-11301 GCA_964628455.1 uncultured Lachnospiraceae bacterium | reverse complement strand
GCAGAAAGCCGATCATGTGGAGGCCCGGCGGCGGTTCGTATACGGACGAAGCGCCCGATGAACTGGTGGAAAAGTCATCGCAGATCGGAAGACAGGCGGCCTATCTGCCCGATTATACCGAAAGCATTCAGTCCGAACTGGAGAATTTTCCGTATCAGCTGCTCAAGAAAAGTCCCCGCTCCACAGCGCTGGAAGCCGCCATGCATCTGTCAACCGGGTGTACCGGCACGGCATTCAACATACTGCCCAGTGAAACGGGAGAACCGGTGACCAACGCCGAGAATCATATCAAAGAAATCGCAGCGACAACAGGTTTTTACAGAACAGTCAGCGATACGTTCGGCAGAAGCCGACCGGCGGGAATACACACGGGATGGGTCCCCGGCAGCCAGGCGGCGGTCCCGGGGGATTTTATCAACGGATACGGGGGGATGTACGCGGCTTACGCACGCGAGCTGTTCGGATTCGGTCTGCCCGAAGCCTATCTGGACGATATTTTCACCTGCGAAAAATGCAGGG
>CAZVPD010000127.1:0-10772 GCA_964628455.1 uncultured Lachnospiraceae bacterium | reverse complement strand
AAGCCTATCATTTCGATGCGGCATCGGCATACACCCTGACCGGGAACGGCGCATACGCCCTGAGTGAGCAGCAGATCCTGAAAATATTTAAAACAGGCGTATATCTTGACGCGGGTGCGGTCAGCGCGCTCAACGCACTCGGATACGGCGAATATACAGGCTTTATAACGGGAGAAAACATCCCTGTCGACGCCCGTGAGACCTATCTGCCGCACCACGTGAACGTAGGAATGGAAAACGGACTGCGCAACTGCCGGCAGGCGTTCAACAGGGGGGATTCCATCGCGCTTATACCGCAGGAGGGCGCGGAAATCCTGTGCAGCCTGACCGATTACCACGGCAGAACGCTTGCAGACTGTTCGATGGGACTTTACCGCAACAAAGCGGGGGGGACCGTCTGCGCTGCAGGTTATTATCCCTTCACATGGATCTCGGACTGCTATAAAACGGAACAGCTCAAACGCGTTTTCCGCATCCTTTCAAAAAACACCCTTCCCTGCATAACCGAAACATACGCGCGCGTACGGCTGACGGTCCGCCCCCTGAGCGACGGAAGCGTCGCGGCGACACTGCTCAACAAAAACTTCGACCTGCTTCGGAATATCAGGATATCGCTTCTCTGCCGCTCCGACACGGTCACCGTGACAGACATGCGCTGCAGCGAAACGACAGTCAAGGCAGAATCCAATACCGGAGGATTCCGAAACTTCGTCATACCCGAAATCAAACCCTGGGAAATGTGCCTGATCAGAACAGGAAAGGGAAGATGAAAGAAAGATGAAAACAAATTACAACCCCATCGCCGACAGGCGGAATATAAACACCGCAGACATCCTGCCGAAACACGACGTGGTTTTCGGTTCACCCGTTCACGACCCCACATACGGCCTGCCCATAGGCGACGGCGACACGGGATGCCTTTTGTGGGTGACCGAGGACAGTCTGAAAGTCCATATCAACAAAACAGACCTCTGGGACGATTCAACCTCGGAAAACACCGATTACTGCTCGAGCGAAGACGAAAACCTGACCAGCCTGCGGCACGGCGCCGTTCTGACCATGCAGTTCGCGGCGCCCTGTTTTGAGATGCTGTATCAGAAAGCATACGAGGCGCGCCTTTCGCTTGCCGACGCGACGGCAACCATCCGTTCCGAGACGGCTTTTTCCGAACTCAAAATCAAAGCTTTTGCCTGCAGCTATTTAAAGACGACGGTCATCCGCTGCGACGCGCATACGACCGAAGCCATGCCCGCCGAAATCAATCTGGAACGCTGGGGAAGCCGGAACTGCTGGCGGTGGTACTCGCAGATGAAGCACGCCCCGGAGGCGGGGCTGCAGGGCACCCTTACGGAAGCGGCCGATAACCGCGTTTTCATCACACAGCAGCTGAGAAACACGGCGTTCTGCGCGGGTATGGCGTATATTTCGGACAGCAAAGCCAAAACCGTTCTGCACCACAGCAGAAAAGGGGGGATCTCGGTCCCTAGCTCCAAATCCATCGGATTTACGCTTTACATCCATATCAGCACCGGAAAAACCGCAGAGGAGGCAAAGGAACTCTGTAAAAAATATCTGGAAAATGCCGTTCAGATAAACGAAACCTATATGTATGAATACCACACGACCGAGTGGGAAAATTTCTGGAACAAATCTTTCATTTCGGTCCCGCACGATTTCACGGAAAATCTGTGGTATCTGAACCTTTATTACGCCAATTCCGAATGCCGCGGAGCCTATCCGCCCCTGTTCTGCAACGGCGTCTGGGGATTTTATCATGATTTCGTCCCATGGAATTACTACTTCCATTACAATATGCAGCTGCACCACTTCCCCCTCCACGCGGCCGGACACCCGCAATTAACCGATAATTATAACCGCTTCAGAAAAGAGCGCCTTCCCCAGGCTCAGGCGTACTGCATGAAGAACAAACAGGTCGAAGGGGCGTTTTACCATGATGTGTCCGACCGCAACGGGCTGGGCGCGCAATACGATTCATTGAACTGCACGCCGGGCGCGCAGATCGCAATGGAAATGTACAGACACAGCCGATACACCGGGGACGAAGCGTTTTTCGAAAACACGGCGCTCCCTGTCATGCGCGAGACGGCCAGGTTCTATATCAACACTCTGAAAAAAGGCGGGGACGGGCTTTACCATATATACGGCACCTCAGCCTATGAAGGGACGCCTCCGTTTGACGACACGATCACCGATCTCGCCATGATACGCTCTTTGTTTTCCGCACTCGCCCGGAAAACACAGGGAGCCGAAGCCGAACAATACACCGAAATCCTCACCCGCCTTCCCGATTATAAACTCCTGCCCCTCGAAGAGGACGAAACCGACGGGAAAATCCTGACCCGGGGCTTCTGCAGCGGCACCCCCGCGGAGGAAGGCGGTCAGATCCTGTCGGTAGGCAAAAAGCACGGCAGCGACGAATGGACGCGTAAAAATTACGGGAATCCCGAAAGGGTCTATTACGGCTTCCCCGATACGGAACTTTCCCCGCTGTACCCGGCGGGAGTCACGGGACTCGCCGACCGCGGCACGCCGCTCTTCAGGGCGCTGCTCAATCAGATGAGGCTGCACCCGAAGTCGAAAGAATGCATGGGCTGGTGCCTGGCACCCGTCTATCTGGCGCGGCTGGGCATGGCGGAAGAGATGGCGGTTCATATCGAGGACATCATCGATACCTGGATCATCTATCCGCAGGGATTCGGAACCTACGGTCCCGCCAACACTTCGGATCATTGCGAACGCTGGAAAATGAACGACGTCAGGGATACGGACAGCGGAGAAACAAAAAAAGTCACCGCATGGAACTTCAGGCACTTTGATTACGAAACGCTGCCTGTCATCGCAACCGCCGTCAACGAGTCGCTGCTTCAAAGCTATGACGGAGTCCTTCGGATCTGCCCGGCGATAAAAAAAGGAGACAAAGTCTCGTTCAGGCTGTATGCCGAAGGCGGTTTTATCGTACAGGCAGAGACAGACGGAAGCGGTTACATCCTCTCGATCGAAAAGACAAGGGAAGAGGCCTGCACGGTTTCCCTGCCCGACTATTTCGGCGAGCCGTATGTCTATACCATCCGCGGCGGGGAAGCCGTACCGGCATCCGCCGAAAACGAGCAGCGCCCGCATGAGAAAGTGCTGAAATTAAACTTCGGGCAGGACAGCAGGATGCTGCTCTGCAGCGACCCGATCGAGACCTATGAATTCGCCGAAGCGGAACCGGTACAGAAAAACAACGGCATAAAACGCTGCGGCAAAGCGAAACTGGGCGAAGTCGGCGTGTTTTAAAACAAGACGGTTAAAAATATTCAGACACAGAACAAAGGACAGACGCGCCGCGCGGGCAGTCTGTCCTTTGTTTACGGGGAAAGCAGGAGGAAATATACGGGGAGGGAATTTGCAGGGAAGCGAATCCTCAGTCACCAATGAACGAGAAGCATTTATGAGGTTATGACAGCCCCTTTGGTAAAATGAACGCGAAGCGTTCATCGGAGCCTACGAGGATAAGGTAATACTACGGAGCATACGGAGATACGAATCTTATAAAAAAGACAAGTGAATACACAGAAAAGCGTATCTTCAAGGGAGAGAATTCTCAGTCACCAATGAACGCGAAGCGTTCATACGGGCATGACATCTCCTTTGGTAAAATGAACGCAAAGCGTTCATCGGAGCCTACGGGGATACGGTAATACTACGGAGCCTACGGGGGTACGGATATATTTATAATAAGATGAAAGTACTGTGTTCATAAGAGCATGACAGCTTGAAGCATCCTCAGGGATGCGAATCCTCAGTCACCAATGAACGCGAAGCGTTCATGCGGGCGTGACAGCTCCTTTGGTAAATGAACGCAAAGCGTTCATCGGAGCCTTTACGAGTAAGTTTGTTTCGGAAAGAAATTGGAAAGGACGCCGGCGAGTTAAAAAAATTATATACAGAACGCAGTTTTTAAGATAAATAACGTCGTAAAAGGCCTGATAAAGGACTTTCGTGCATTTTGCGGATATTAAACATAAAAGTTAGGATCCTAGGCAGGTATTACGGAGTGTAAAAGAATACGATAAAAGTCCGGAGTTTTGTTGTTCCGCCAAGGGAAGTCCGGGATTAAAGGGAGAAATCTTTAATCCGAAACCGGCATGAGCATAAACGCACGCAGCTGCCGGACCGGCAGCATCAGTTTTCCGCCGGCGGCGTAAACTTTTATGTCCGTGAAAAGATCGGTATAGGTTCCGTCCCCGCGCACCGAGACGGAACAGTCCGAATCGGACGCGTTGTATACTCCGACGAAGGCACTGCAGACATAGGTGTAAACGAGCGGATCTTCACTGTATATGAAGCAGCCGCTCTCCCGGGCGATATCGCGCAGGAGCGATGACGGCGGGTTCGGGCACGCACAGTAAACCGAGGTATAAGCCGGCAGTTTTTTCCGCGCGCAGGCGGTCGTTCCGTCCGCAAAAACGGCTAGAGTTTCCGCGTTCCGATCGTCAACACGGAAAAATGGCGGCGCAAGCGGATTTGCGGCAGTCCGGCCGCGATACTGAAAATCGCCGTGCGTATTGCGGCTTTCTTCCACGGAAATCCGCGTGATGCCCGCGATGTTTTCCGCCGAATTGACCCCGTCACGGGCATAATCGGGCGCATACAGCCACAGAATCGTTTTCTTATCACGCTCAAAGCGGCTTTTGATCCGATCCTGCCACACGGGGGGGATGTCGTAGGCGTTCAGGAAGATAACTAACCGGTAATTTTCGCATACGGGCAAAGCGAGGTCGGAAAAAGTATAGACATCATAAGGGGCGCCGATTTCCGCAAGGGTCCGGCGAAAGGCATTGAGGGCCAGGTTTGTCAGCGGCGAGGATTTGCGAACGCCGTACATCGCCTCTCCGCCCGCAAAAACCGCAATCTCAGCCGCCGAAGCGCTGTCGTATCCGAGCAGGATCTGATCGAGGGAAAGCATACCGGCAATCGCACCCATCATCCCTTCCGAACGGAACCAGCCGTCAAACATGTCGAACCACCGGAATGCCGCACCGTTTGCTTTACAGAGCAGAAAGTCGCGGTACATGAGGTTCAAAGATTCGGACTCGTTCGCGCAGCGATTTTCGGCGCCCGGTATCCCCCGGATGATCCGATTGTCCGAATTTTCGGCCGGTTCCTCAAGCATGACCGGTATGGTATGCGTGCGGTGGTCGAATTCATGGAAATAAAGCTTTTCATGCATGTCCAGCGTCTTCTGCGTGACCATGAAGGCGCTCGGATCGGTCTGCATCCGGAAGGAATAGGAGGACGGAGCGGAGAACATATCGAGATCGTCCGAGAAAAAGACCCGCTCATAGTCAAGGTGACCGGCATTGAACAGCCGCGGCGCGCCCAGCTCGAAAAGATAGCCGAAGTAGAGACCGAGCAGCTTTTTATGCCGCAGGATGCTCTGCGCTTCGGCGGCAAAGAAAAGAATAAGATCGGAGATCAGCGAGGCATGGAAGCGCCGCGCGGTCCGTATATCGTCCTCATCACCGCCCAGAAAAACCTCTCCGTCCCGTTCCAGGCGTTCTTTCGAGGGTAGAACGGCTGTCTTATCTCCCGTAAAGCGGCGATAGGCAGCCTCTTTGATGGGATGGGACTCCTCATAATCGCGGTCGGAGAACCACTCGGTGGTCGTACCGCCCAGCATGAAATAACCGTAGACGTGTCCGCCGTATTTTTCCTCGCAGTGCGTTATCATCGCTTTGAGGTAATCGGCGGCCTGACGGCGGAAATGCCCGTCCCCCGCGATCTGCGACAGATGGGTAAAGGAGTTGGGGGCGTCGGGATGATTCGCAAGGTACCACGGCCGGGTATCGATCTGGAACATCGGAGCGAAGTATCCCCCGGGCGCGTTTTCAAGGAACATATCCATCTGCCGGTCAAAAGGAGCAAAATCATACTCGCCCTCGCCGACCCACGATTCTCCGAAACGCGAATAGGGAACCCCGAGAGCACAGATGACCCCGCTCGACAGCACTTCAAAAAGGCGCACTCCGGCGGCGTAGAATTCCGAAATGTTGGCAGGATTGGGGCGGAAGGACTTAAATGCCATCGCGGGAAAGATCCTATCTCCGATCGAGAGACACAGCTTTCCGCTTCTGCGCACAATTTTTACATTCACGAACTGTTTCCTTTCCTGTTTTTTTTCGTCATACCCGTTCACAGACTGCCTTGGTTTCCGCTGTCGGACACCGGAGCCCCCGCAAGCATCAGGGCTCCTGTCACCGGTTCATCCCCGCAGAAAAACCACTCGATTTTTTCATATTCCGCGAGTTCCCGTTCGAGGACCGGTCGAATGTGCGGCTCATACCGAATAAGCCCCCCGATCAGCGCCATCTTCACCCTGTCGTTTTTACTCCATTTACCCTTTGAGCCGGCGGAAATCTGACCGGCAAGGCAGCGGAAATTATCTTCGAGGATTTCGGCCGCCACCAGGTCCCCATTCGAACAGGCTTCAAACACAAGAGGGGCATAAGAAGCGATGTATGTCTTTCCTTTGGCGTAAATATCGCCGAGATGATCGATGATATTCCCGCCGACCTGTTTTTCCGTCATGGCGGTCAGGACAGTGTCCCGGCCGCTTCCGTCCAGCTGCCTCAGGGCGCTGTGTATGCAGTCGCGGCCGATCGAAAAACCGTTTCCGCCCTTGTCGAACAGATAGCCGTAACCGCCTGTTCTGCTCTGTTCACCGTCATGCACGGCGTATACAACGCTTCCCGTGCCGATGACCGCGACAACCCCGTCGTTCCCGCGCAGGGTGACCGCCAGCGCATTTTCGGCATCGGAACCGTTCACGCAGCGTCCGAAAGAAAACCTTTCGAAGAATTTTTCAAATATTTTTTTGTTTCCGCCCGACGTTCCGCCGGAAATGCCCGCAAAAGCGGATATCGCCTGTCCCGGGATCCCGCCGCAGACTTCCCCTATCCCGTTTATAAGCAGCTGCTGCGCGGCTTCCATCCCGACGTCAAACGGATTGCAGGGCCCGAGCCGAAGCGTCCGGACCACACGGCCGTTTTCATCTGCCAGAGCGAACGCGGTCTTGGTAGCGCCGCCGTCCACACCCAGATAGAAGGAGATCCCGGAAGGAAAGACGCGGAGGGAGTTCAGGTCCGTTCCGAATTCACGGGGGAGGTTTATCGGCACATCCGCCCCGGGAAGCGCGGCACCGGATTCCCGTTTGCCGATCGATTTTCCGGAATACCGCGGCATATCCCCCGGCATTGTCCGCGTGTATCCGGGTCCGCGGCGCCGGTCACGAAGATTTTTCGCTAAAATTCCGGATATTTCGTCCATTATGCTTTCCTCACGGGAGTCACCCGATGACCGCGCGCAGTTCATCGATCCCCTTGCCGACGGCATTCTGCATGGAAGCGACGTTCGAGGCGACGGGCTGATCAAACTTCGTGATGATGCCGGTCAGGAAATCCCCGAAGTTCCAGATGCAGCCGATGTCATACACGCGTGCATTAAAAATGCGGTCGAGCATTTCGGTCGACTGTTCGTCGCGCACGAGTTTCCGGCCGATGACAAGGTCGTAAAAGGCCGGCATGACCTCATACCGGGAATCGGCGGCGAGGGACTCTACGACCGCCGAAGTGCGTTCGACATCACCCATCACTTTCGGCAGACAGAGCAGAACAGCCGTATAGGGATTGACCGAAGAATGGTAATCCTCCTGGCTTTCACTGTATTTCGGCATCGGAATGATCCCGAAATCGGCCTGCATGTCGCGCAGGGAAAGCATGGTCTGAACCGGGCGGATGAGGAAGAGCACGCGGTTTTCGATAAACATCGTGATCGCATCGAGCACGGACAGTCCGTAGGTCTGACGGTTGAAGAAAAGCCCGCTGTCGTTCATGATGCCGTAGATCTCCTGCATCACGACAAGGTTCTTCTCTTCACCGAGCACGAATTCTGGATAACCCTCCGAATCGGTCTCACATGTGAGCAAACCGGCGGCATGGTAGTAGATGTAAGCGGCGTCGTTCTGGCAGGCAACGCCGTAAGCGTCGCTCTGCGTCATTTTACCGTCACCGTCGACGTCGTTCGAGACGTCCCTCGCGGCGGTGTGCATGCTTTCCCACGTCCATCGGCCGTCAAGAACGGTTTCATTCACCGAGTCAAGGTTGTAGTCGGCGGCGAGGCTCTTGTTGTAATAGACGACATAGGTCGAAAGCTTGTCGATGTAGGTGATGTCGCAGACTGCGCCGAAGAGCTTTCCGTTCATATCGAGCGCTTCGACCGACTTCGCGTCCCACCACGGCGCGCCGAGATCGAAATCAGTAAGGTCATTCAGGTTAAAAAGCAGGTCGGCGCCGATCAAGGCCGGAAAGTCGTACATGCGGGGGAAGACCGCGCCGTAAGCGTCATCGGCCGCCATCACGCTCGCGCGCAGCTGATTCATGACATCCGAAGAATAAACCGAAGTGATCACGATGTCGAACCGCTCTTCCGTCCTGCGGTTGCGAAGGAAAACGCTGTCATTGAGCGGTTCGCCCGTTTCTTCTTCGGCGGTGAGGTCACTCGGAATGCCGGTCCACTGGTTGGCGCCTGCATTGTCGAAACAGAGGATGTTAAAGACATAACCGTCGTACGTGATATCGGGCAGAACAGGGTAGGGACGTTCGGTCTCCGGTACTTCGGTCAGCGCGGCGCCGGCGCTTTCATCCGCCTGCTCCGGTGTTCCGGCCGCGCAGGAAATCATAAGCAGAAACATCACAGGCACAAGGACACCCGAGGCGAATCTAAAAAAAGCTTTCATAATCCGATGATCCTTTCGTTTGTCAATAAAACAGATAAAGCCAACCGGGCAGAGAGATACTATTTCCGTGTGAAACGGCGTACCAAGGGTGACTTATCGTCTTTACATCCGGGAAAAAGACGTTCTCTATGCATTATACCATCCCAACAGAAAAAAACAATATATCAATAATAGAGAAATCCGATAAATTCTGCCCGCAGGAGAATTTTCCGAAAAAGCAGACATAAAAGAAAGGAGCCGCGCAAAATTTTACTTTTGCTGCGGCTCCACCTTATCACAAAGAAGTTATCCGGTATTCGCAAGACCTATGACATCAGTTATTAACGGTCGCGTCATAAAGCTGACCGCTGTCAACGGCGGGAACTTCAAAATCGTGCGGGACGCACACGGCTACGCTACCGGTACTTACTTCACCATGAATATCGGTCGCCGTGAAGTCAATGACATAGACGCGGCCGTCGGCGGTACCCGAACGTTCGGCGCGCAGGCTTGCCGAAGCCCCTCCGATGATCACGGCGTCGGGCGCATGCTTTACTCCTGCCGCGCCGGGTTCGGTCGCGGTCGCCTCGTCGCCGGTGATCCCGGTAATCGCAATCGTCACTTCGTCGCCGTCGGGATCGGTGACACCGAGAATCTCGATATCGACCATTTTGTTATTGGGAGGCCAGAGCACCCCGATGCTCGGATACGCTTCGGAAGTATCGGGAGGGCTGTTTTCCGTCTTTACCGTGAGGTCATACAAAACAGGGGTCAATTCCCCTTCTTCGGAAGAACGCGTGAAATTTACCACGATCTTAATAAACCGGCCGTCGGGAATATCCAAATCGGCCGTTTTTGTCACGGGAATCTGAGGTGTGAACACAGCATTATCGATACTTGTCGCGGCAAACACATCGATCGCAGAACCAACGGGGAGCAGTTCGCTCCAGTCGATATGGCCCCATTTCGCATCTTCGATCCCGCTGTCGAACACGGCCGTCCAGGTACCCATATTCGGAGCGCCCTGGAGTGTGCTGCCCGTCATGTCGCTGTAATTGTATAATAAAGCACCAGAGCCGAGATTAACCGTATCAACAACCTCGCCGATGGGAGTGCCGTCAGCCCCTGCGGGTCCAGCGTTGGGATCTATTTTTACCACATCTCCGGTCCCATAACAGGTCGCCCAGATGAATCCATTGGCGTCAACGGCCACACCCGTCGGACCGTAGGGAAGACCCTCCACGTTACCGATCAAAATGCCGTCGTTGTTCAGATGTCCGACCGACCCCGCGCCATATGACTGACTTAATGAATGAGCCACCCATACATCACCGTCAAGGCCGACACAGACGCCCTGGGCGAGTGGATATCCCTGATCATATGTGCCGATCAGCATTCCGTCGGGATCATATTTTCTGATCGAACCACCGCCGTAACTTGAATTCCATACATTGCCAAAAGAGTCGATTCCAAGCCCGTAACCGGAGTAACCGCCGGTTGTGGTGTATGACGGTGGAGATGTATTTACATCAAGCCTTAAAAGATTTCCGGAGGACTCGGACCAGATGACATTATGGGAATCAATCAGTCCGCCGTAACCGCCGGCCGGAAACGGACCTTCCGTCCTTATGATAGCGCCCGATTCATCGTCAATCAAATCAAAAATCTGTCCGGGTAGATCCCAACCCAAACCAGTACCGCTGACCCAGACATTATTTGCCGTGTCAATGGAAAGATGCCTTGTTCCCCATGAATGGACCAAAACATAATTGATGATGCATTCGTCCTCCGCTGTCGAAACATCGGCACCGATCCACGCCCTGATGTCACCGAGACCGGCTGACGTGTCGCAGACGCCGTTGAGGTTTTTGTCTATGAACAAACCGCTTTCGGGCGTGCAGATGCGCGTTACGGAATGACCGTCGCGGTTGGCAACCCATACGCTGCCGTCCTTATCGACCGTCGTCCTTGAAGGGTTTTTAGGCTGACCGTC
>CAZVPD010000126.1:0-11637 GCA_964628455.1 uncultured Lachnospiraceae bacterium | reverse complement strand
GCTGATTTGAAGCTAAATCTTGATGGACATGATACCTAACTGTTGAATGTTATAGCTTAATATCCCGATGGTTTTTATCGAGGACGAACTCGAGATCCAGTGCCGCGGCGCCGACGGCAGCTACGGACTGCTGCGCAGACTCGACAGCGGAAAATACATAGCAAACATCCTCCTGCTGGACATACCGGAATACGAAGCCGCAAGTGCCGCATATACGGACTGCCTGGAGGAATTCTGCTCAAAACTGCAAATCTATCTGGATTCGAACAGGGAACGAATTCTGTCGTTTCCTTTTCTCGGTAAGCAGACCGACGTCCGTTTTATCACATGGTCGCTGATTTCGGCGATGGTCTGGAGCCTGGAGGGTTCGGTAAGAGATATCCTTTGTCAAAAACATTTTGCCGATATAAAAGTTTTAAACAGAAAATTTTCAACGGTAGGTTTCGCGGTCAAAGGCGGCGAAAAGCTGAATCTCGGATTTTACGGCTGCGACGGCATCGGCGCAAACAACCTCTGCGGCTGTTCCGAAGTGCATTTCAGCAATATTTACGGAAGCAGGATAGACAAACACATCGGATGCGGCCATAACCTGTCGACCGATCAAACGCTGATGATGACCATACGCGCCGCGGAGGGGCTCGATATCGGCTTGCTTACCGGAGAAGACAGGGAGATCGCCGCGAAAGCCGTCGAATGCGGTTATCTAAAACGCGAAGACCATATCCTGCGCCCGAAAATTCTCGTGTTCGGCGCGGAGAACGAAAAGGAATTCAACGCCCTCTCTTACGATTTTACCGAAAATATTACGGACCTTGCGGATACGGTCGCGGATAAAACGGCAGCCCTGATCAGGCGAACCGTTCCGGGTCATCTGCTGAACGAATATCCGATGTATAGCATGGCAGCAAGTATCGGGATCCTGAACGCCGCGATCGAAAAGTGCATCGAAAACGGGATCCTGAACGCTCCGGAAAACAGACCGTGCTCCGAAGGCGCGTGGCTGATACTTAAAAAGTAAAAAGCATTCAAAATTTAAAAGGGAACCTTCTTTGCGGAAAGTTCCCTTTTTGTATCGGATCTATATCAGATCTATATCAGAAGTCATATGAAAAGTCAAGGACGGCTTTGCGGTCGGCGAACGGTTCGGTTTCGCTTGTGACAAAAAACAGATATCTGTTTACGGTCCTGCCCGCGAGGGCGCATTCGACGGTAAAGGTGCGTGAAGGCGTATCGACAGTCCAGGCAAATGCGCCGGCAACTTCTGCGAGTACTGTGCCTTCGGCGTCGAGTATGCGTGCCGACGCGTCGGATATGCGGTATTTTCCGCTGTCGGAATGCACGGACAGACTTCCGGCGAAGCTTTCTCCGCGCTTCCATATCAGTTTGTCGTACCGGAGGGAGACGTGTTCGCCCTTCATGGCTTCGCGGAAAGCGTAATAGGCCGCCTTGGGTTTGTTGTCGTAATCCACCAGACAGGTGCAGGAGACGTTGCGCCAGGGTTCGTTCCACTGCCAGACGATCGAACCGCAGTTTTCGCGGAAGGGCGCAGCCGCCGTTCCGTTTTTATGCTGCCCGATCTCGCGGCGCCGGTTGGCTTCGAGCGCATACCGTATTCCCTCGGCCTGCATGAACTGGCTGCATTTTATAAATTCTTCGAGCTCTTCGGGCGCGAATTCACCGAAGATCGCGCTGTCCCGGTATTCGAAGGTGTCCCACCACTCGCCGTGAAAGCGCCACATCAGATTGTTTTTCACTGTGTCAACATGCAGGTGCTCCGGGGGAAGCGCCTTTATAACCGACGACATGTTTGACATGCCGTCCACGCCGAATTCGCTGTGGAGCATGCTCGCAGAATGGTTGTAGATATGATAATGCTCTTCGGTTCCGCCGTATTTCCAGGGGCCGTGAACGTCATGGTTCGCGTCGGGATCGGCGACATTCAAGCCTTCGGAAGGACCCGAAGCGGAAGTCGGGAGCATCAGCCTGTCGGGGTCGAGCCGTGATGTGATTCCGAGCAATAAAGCGATATTTTCGTCTTCAAAAGTTGAAGGGATCCCGCGGCTGTCCATCAGCTCGTTGCCGCCGCTCCAGTATGTGAGGGAAACGTGATTGCGCTTTTCGAGAACAGCCGCTTCGGCTGTTCTTGCCAAAAGGGCAAGAAACTCCGGGCGCTTGGACGGAATATTGTCGATGCCGGACGACGACTGGATGAACTCCTGCCATACCATGATGCCGTAACGGTCGCACAGATCATAGAAGGCTTCTTTTTCGATGATCCCGCCGCCCCAGACCCGGATCAGATTGACGTTCGCTTCCGCGGCGAGTTTTATAAACCGCTCGTACCGTTCCGGACCGACGATGCCGTACATGCAGTCGAGGGGCGTAATATTGGCTCCTTTGATATAGATGCGGCGTCCGTTTACCGAAACCGCATAAGGCAGCGCGTTTTCGGGAGCGCCTATACAGCGTTCGTAAGACAGAGTGCGCAGTCCGACTTTCATCTCCCGCTCATCGGAAACGCAGCCGTCCGTCATCAGTTCGAGTTTTAAATCGTAAAGCGGCTGACTGCCGTATCCGTTCGGAAACCACAGATGAGGTTCGGCGATATCAAAGCGCACGAAACCTCCCTCCGAAGTCAGCGAGCCTGTCTTTTCTCCGTTATAGGAAAGCGAAGCTGCAAGAGAGCAGGCTGCGTCCGAGGCAACCCCGCAATTCAGTCTGCCGCCGTCATAGCGGATGTGAACGCTTTCAATGCGCGCGCACCCGGTTTCCTCGATATATACGTCATCGTAAAGGCCTACGCCGACAAGACGGGTCGAAAAGTCCCATTTGTATGTGAAACGCGCTTTCTGGGTATGCGTCCGGGACGTATAGCCGATCTGGCCCATCTCGTCGGGCGCATGTTCGAGGATCACTTTTATTCTGTTTTCGCCGGACAAAGCGGCTTCCGTGATTTCAAAGCGGGCGGGAACATACATGCCCTCGTGCGTCCCCAGTTCTTTTCCGTTCAAATAAACAGACGCGCGGTAATCGATTCCCCGGAACACCAACCACAGGCGGCGGTTCGGCACGGGATTGAGCGTCACGCTTGTTTCATAACTCCACCAGCGGTTGGCGACCCATTCGCAGGCAAGGGAATTCATGCCGTAATAGGGATCCCCGATGATGCCGGCACGGCGCAGGTCGTCATAGACGCTGCCCGGGACGGCGGCAGGAACCGCGGCGGTAACAGGCATTCCGCCGAAAGCAGGCGTATAGGGATGATAACCCGTTATTTCCCAGTCTGTGAGACGATGAAGAATCATCCGGCATCCTCCGAAAATATGTATTCTGTTTTTACGGCTTCATGCAGTTCAGTTTTTTTTGAGTCCTGAGGAGTAATGATTGATCAGACAGCCCGCAAGGATTATTTCCCTCTCTTCGTCGGTCAGGGCTCCGAGTCTGAGTTTCATTTTGACCGTCTCTCCGGTCTGGCGGATAATATATGCGTCGATCGAATCGCGTTTTAATACGACCGCAAAACGGATGTCGGGTATATAAACATAGTCGCCGACTTCAAACCTGGGTTTTTCCTCGAGGATAAAGGGAAGTATTCCCCAGTTGATAAGATTCGAGCGGTACCGCTTGGTGGCGTATTCCGATGCGATATTGGCCAGTCCGCCAAGTACGCGCTGGCAGGACGCCGCCTGTTCGCGTGCCGAGCCGTCTCCGGGCTTTACGGCGTAGATCAGGCTGCCCGTCGCCGTCTGTCCGTCGCGGTGCACCTCGGCCACCGCCTCCCTGATCAGTCTGGGCAGGCGTTCAAGCGTCATCTCCGCAGCTCTTTTTGCCCGTCCGACGTATCCGGGGTCCGCGCGCGAAAGGGTGTATTCGGCAAGTTTCTGCGGGTTTGAACGGTAGGACGAGGTTTCTCCCGAAGGGATGATTTCATCCGTCGTCGTAACGGGGTCGCTGATGACCGAGGCGACCGTCATCAGCAGATTGTCCGACAGGGCGGGTATGACCGGCCAGTCGGTGATGTTCGGGCCGAACCGCAGTTCCGTCGCCGGGTCGGGCTTTCCGAAGCCCTGATAGACACGGTTGCGGTAGACGGTATCGTCATATTTATAGTCGGGGATCTCGTATTTTACGTCGAGGTCGGCTGCGGAGGTGAGTATGCCCCCGTTTCTCGCCGTTGCGGCAATGGAACGCGCGTCCATCAGCGCCACGCCTGCGGACTGCCCGGCCGAGGGTTTCGAACCTTCGCGGCTGGGAAAGTTGCGGGTGGTGTGCCGGACGGACAGCGCTCCGTTTGCCGGAACGTCGCCCGCGCCGAAGCACGGGCCGCAGAACGCCGAACGTATGGTCGCTCCGGCAGCCATCAGGTCCGCCGCGCGTCCGCTGCGTATCAGTTCGGTAAACACCGGCTGGGACGCCGGATAAGCCGAAAGGGAGAAGGCTCCGCTTCCGACAGAACCGCCGCGCAGAATATCCGCCGCAACGCACAGATTATCAAAGGTTCCGCCGGCGCACCCGGCGATGACGCCCTGGTCGACGGCAATCCCTCCGTTCTTAATTTTCGAAGCGAATCCGAGCGGTCCGAGGATATCGGCTGCGTTCTCCAGCAAATTGCGTATCGTGTATACATTGGACGGATGGTAGGGCAGCGCTATCATAGGCTCGATTTTAGAAAGGTCTACTTCGATGCAACCGTCATAATACGCGGTATCCAGCGGATGAAGTTCGCGGAAATCATCTGCGCGGCCGTGTTTTTTCAGGTAGTCCGCCGTTACGCCGTCTGTTTCCCAGACAGAGGACAAACAGGCGGTTTCGGTCGTCATGACGTCGATGCCGTTTCGGAATTCCGCGGGAAGGGAGGCAATTCCGCTGCCGACGAACTCCATGATCTTGTTTTTTACGTAGCCCTTTTCAAAAACGGCGCCGATGATCGCAAGCACAACGTCCTGGGGACCGACGCCGTACGGCACCTTGCCTTTGAGGCTGACGGCGATCACTTCGGGCATATCCAGGTCATATGTGCGCCCGAGCAGCTGTTTGACCAGTTCGGGACCGCCTTCTCCGACCGCAAGCGTTCCGAGAGCACCGTAACGGGTATGGCTGTCCGAGCCGAGGATCATTTTGCCGCAGCCTGCCGTGGTTTCGCGCATATAAGAATGGATGACCGCGAAATGAGCCGGAACATAGATCCCGCCGTAGCGTTTCGCGGCGGTCAGTCCGAAGACATGGTCGTCCTCGTTGATGGTCCCGCCTACGGCGCAGAGGCTGTTGTGGCAGTTGGTCAGCACATACGGAAGGGGGAATTCACGGAGCCCCGAAGCCCTCGCCGTCTGAATGATGCCGACATACGTTATATCATGCGAAGCCAAAGCGTCGAATTTGATTTTCAGCTTATCGGGATTTCCCGACGTGTTGTGCGACGACAGTATCCGATATGCGATGGTGTTCTTTTTTGCCTCCTCGGGCAAAACCGGGGAATTTTTCAGGATTTTACCCCCGGCGTAAAAGATGCCGCCTTCATGAAGCTTGATCATATATGTATACCTCCGTCTGCGTGTTTAAAGAATTATCTCCGATTATAACAGAAATTTGTTAAAATTTCTACGCATACGGGGGGGCATATATGTAAATTTAATAACAGAAAGCAGATAAACCATGTTCTTTGCTTGACATTATGCGTTCCCGATGGTATTATATATGACAGTGTTTTATTGTATGTTTTCGAATAAGGGGTTAAAAATTTGACTACTACCTTCACGGTGACTTTCGAGCAGATGACCATCTTCTTCACCTTCATGACCATAGGTTATTTTCTCAAAAAGGGCAGCCTGCTGCCGGACAGCACGGGCACCGTTCTCTCAAAACTGGAGCTTTATATCTTTCTTCCGGCCTTGTGCTTCAACACTTTTTCCGCGAATCTGCGCACCGATGTCCTTGCCGAAAAGCTTCCGCTGCTCGGCTGGTCTTTTATTCTGCTGGCGGTCACATTCGGGCTTTCCATCCCCCTTTCCATGCTGTTTTCCCGGGAGCGCATGACAAGGGCGATCTACTCCTACGCCTTCACGGTCCCGAACCTCGGCTATCTCGGTTATCCGCTGGTCGGCGCGGTCTTCGGACAGCAGGTGCTGCTCGATTTCATGATCTTCACCCTTCCGTTTAATCTGTTCATATACACCGTCGGGATGTATATCCTCAATCCCGCGCGTGTTTTCAACCTGAAGAAAGTGCTCAATCCCATCATCCTGTCTATTCTGGCCGGTGCGGTCATCGGCCTTTCCGGCCTTGTGATGCCTTCGTTTGTAGGGAAGACCATGTCCGCCGCCTCCGCCTGCACCGGACCGGTCGCCATGCTGCTGACCGGCTTCGTCCTGGCGCGCGCGCCTTTTCTCGATATGCTGCGCAACTATAAAATGTATGCGGCGGGAATGGTCAGGCTTGTTTTCCTGCCGGCGCTTGTCGGCGGTGCGATGTATTTTATCGGCGCCGACCGCTACATTACGCTCATCGTCTGCACCATGCTGGTGCTTCCCATGGGCCTGAACAACGTCGTCTTTCCCGAAGCCTTCGGCGGCGACAGCAAAACGGGCGCGCAGTCCTGCTTCGTATCGAATATTATGGGAGTAATAACCGTGCCGTTTGCATATATGCTCTTGACAATCGTCTTCGCATAAGTTATAATAAAAGCGTAATTCCCGGAGGCGTAGCTCAGCTGGTCAGAGCGTACGGTTCACATCCGTGAGGTCGAGGGTTCGAGCCCCCCTGTCTCCACCATAAGAAAACCATTGTAATCAACCGTTTTTTCGAGGTGATACAATGGTTCTTTTTATTTATTAAAACGGAATATGTTAAAAAATGAATGGAGTGTTCCTCCTCCTTCTACGGCAAACAAAGCAGTATACTTTGTTTTTGCATATTCGGAGCAGCTTATCGTCTGTCGATTCCAATTTTTAAATCCAACTTTTTAATAAACTTATGTCATTTCGCTGCATTGAGGATCTCCGCACATCCATTTTCATTGAGCATGGGAATATCCGTGAAATTGTGTTCCTCACAAATTTTTATCCATCTGTCCCGCATATCCGCTTCATAAAAGACCGGAAGAAAGCCCATTTTCAGATACAGGGCTACGGCCGGGATACGCCAATCGTCGGTGGTCAGATATACATCGCAAATACCGTGTGCGGCAGCATATGAAAGGACTTGCAGCATCACGGCTCGCCCCAAGCCAAGACCTCTGTATGTTTCTGTGGTACATACGGCATGAACGGTAGCGCTATCGGGTGTATGCTCACCCAACTGAATGGAAGCGCTGGATACGATCTCATTTTCTCCCCGAACAATGAGGAAAAAGCCGTCATCCGGGACACGGGAATCGTTATAAACGGTCTCAAACCAGTCCGACATCACTTTTCCGTGATCCGCATCACGGATCCCGATCCATTGTGAGCGGAAATCCTCCAAAGTGAAAAGTGCATCACCATCGCGATGAAACTGATGTGTCCTAAATCCCTCGGGCAAACGGATCGCCGGCATTTCGGTAGGCGATTGGATGGTCATCAATAATTGTCCCATAATTATACCTCGATATCCGAATCCACATTGGTACAGCCGGTACAGGAAAAGACGTTTTTAACATTGTACATCGTATTTCCTCGAACCGTCAGACCATCGGTCTTTTGTATACTGATTGCCGAAGGGCAGTCAGCAAAGCAGTTGCTTATGATTTTAACATTTTGATGGCGCACATCGGAACGGGCATCGCGGTCAATGATTGCATTAATCCCACACCCGCAGCTGATAAACGTGTTATTCGTGATCGTCAAATCTCGCACGGGTCCCGAAGCATACCAAAAGCCGAGAATGTCATTGATCAGAATCCCGCCGCATTGCTTCAGCGTGTTGTTTTCAAACACAGTCTTTCCGGCGGTCCCGATCCGAAGATGCGGCACGTTCTCAAAGGTACAACCCGAAATACGCACATTCGGCGTTCTATTGCGATTTTCGATAAAGTCTCCCGGCGCAAGTAGCTCTTCGATGTTCTCCTCAAAATCCAGAAGCACATCGTACGGCTCATACTCGAAGTGGGCATATTTAATGGTTACCATACCTTTTTCTCTCATGGTCGTGCCGTCGGAAATCACTACTCGGTCACCAGGGAAATACACATTTACACCACCCTGTGAACGGTGCAATAGCTTTGCTACGGCTTTTTTCGGTGCGGTCACACACTCGACTTTCGTATAGAATCCGTGGATACTGAACGCATCATCCATCGTATTCCTTATGCGGCAATCCTCGATGTTCAGTTGCCCGGAAAAATTCGTAAGCAGGATGCCGTCTGCAGTAGTGGAGAAATCGAGAGATCCATTTCCGCGCGGGTCGATAGCACAGCGGCGCAGGGTGACATTTTCACAGCATTGTCCTGTAAAGCCCATCCCCGCCCCACTGAAAATGCGGATATCCTCGAAGAGGAGATCACAGCTTCTTTCAAGGAAGAACATATCGTTGTCCCTTTGCTCGTCAAAGCTGATGAGGATGGGTGAATGTTCTCTGTAGTCAGGTCTGTATCCGTCCGTATAGCGCAGGAACACCCCGTTTTCAGTCTTCTCTGCTTTACAATACAGCACGGGAGCGGGAAGATTTTTGTTTTCGTAGAAGATCTTTCCGGCGGCAAGATAATAGACAGGTCCGCCTGCCAAACCTGATTTTAGGAAAAACCGTCTTTCACCGGTAGAAAACTCGTCGCTTCCCACTTTGATGTTAAGGTTCCCGCGTGCAGTGACACTGTAGCGGTATTTCTGACGGTCGATGAACAGTTCAAAACCCTCGTCTGTCACCTTTACTACATCCGCGATACAACAGCGCGGGAAAGAGAAATCCATTGTGAAATTCTTCACGGTTACACCCTGACAGTTTTGAATCACAAAGGGGAACACACGGTCGTGGAAAATAAAATCCGCGCCACCGCCGTCCAGGGTCACGTTATTGAGATTCAAAAACGGAAAAATGACTTTTTTGTCGCTGCTCTTGTTGCAAGAGGGGGAGAAGTATCCTTCATAGACGCCCTCTCCGTAAAAATCATACGTTCCGGGAGCGAAATGTAAGACAGTCCCATCTGCAGCATGAAGCAAAACCTTCACGACTTCGGGGGTACGGTTCTTTCCGTTCGGTACAAATTCGGTCATAGTATCTCATCTGCATTTCTGATGATTGCGACATCTTCACCATTACATTCGCCGCAATTGTACAGTAATGCTTTCAGCTGACGATTGCTTAGAGATATATTTCCATCCATTTTAATTTTATCGGTAAATCTCGCGCTCATGATCGTATCTCCGGTGAAGATGCAATTTCGGACAGTCAGACCACTGTGAAAATATGGATGCTCCTGTGTCGGGAGAATCTCCGGTGTTACCGTGATGGCAGCTCCCTCTCCGTCAAAGAAACAATTTTCGATGGTGCAATCCCGCACGGGACTTCCTTCAAACCAATAAGTCGCGTCACCGGTCAGCCCGATCCTTCCGGGACCGATGAAAATACAATTACGCACCACAATTTTGTTTCTGCTTTGGAGCAGCAAACGAGCTCTCGCATTGCGTATGAGGCAGTTTTCGATGAAAATCTCGGGATTGGCAGACAGGTTTTCGACCAAATCCCCTTCTTCAGGTACAAATTCGCAGTCGTCTGTTTCTAGATGGAAAATCTCCGCGCCATCTGTGGTCACATTTTTTACATGGAAAATACCGCGCAGATCCTGCGTTTTTCCGCGATAGACCGCCGCTTCATCGCCTTCCGTATAGATCGTGTTGCGGATGGAGACCGAAGATCCGCCGCATGCGATATGGACGACACCGGGTTCAAAACTTCTGACAAGAGAATAATTGGTATGGATGTTTAGCGTATCATCCAGCATCCCTTCTGTACGGCAGTTTTTCATGATAATTTTACCCGAGCAGTTGAAGCAGTGGATAGAATCGGCAATGCATGTCACGAGAGCAGGATTTTCCTGATCCCTGAACATATTGAATCTGTCGAACGTTATATCGGACGAGTGCATCCCCACAAAACCAAAGGATGCGCCGTGGATGATACGGAAGTTTTCGATCAGCATGCCTTTACAGCACAATGCAAAGATCATGTGTTTATCTCTCGTCTCATGGGTCATGGCAAGATAATCACCCGCTTGCCAGTCCGACGGAAATTCTCCGTGCAGGATGACGTTTTCACCGTCTTCTTCCGCAAGAAGGTGGCGGCAAGGCAGGGGAAGCGGCTTGTGCGGGAAGATTTCTTCGCCGATGAGAGCAATGATACAGCTTCCCTTCGGAGACAATGTATTTCTGTCAAAGGGCTGAAACAGCATATTGTTGGTGTTCAGGTGATTTTCCCAGGTTTCGGAGGTTGCGATCAGGTATGTCCCATCCACACGGCAGGAAAATCCGTCACTGATGCGGAGCTTCAAATGCTTTGTATCCGCCTCCAACATTTCGGCCTGTGTGTAAAACGGTCTGTCGTAAATGACGGACAAGTTCTTCATTGTGATGTTTTCACAGCAGTCAAAAACAAACGGTGCTATTCTGCCATGGAATACGACCTTTGCTCCGCCGAAGTCGAGAGTAACGTTGTGCAAATTCTTCAATAGGAATCCGACGATCAATTCATTTCCCGCCGCACGGGAAGCGGAAAGATACCGCAGATCATGGCTGACCGTACAGTCATCCAAAAAAACATCATACATGTTTCCTTCAAAAATATAAGCGGTATCATTCTCAAATGCAGCGAAGTGTTCCGATTTTATTATTTTCATTTTTTTGTGTCTGTTTTCGCTTTCAGCAGTATTCCGTTTCCGAAAAATTCCCGAAAGTCAGCATCAAAGGATAATCTCTGATCGGAATGTGGCGCAGTCTGAGAATACCGTCAGAATAAGTCATACAGCTTCCGTCGAATTCGAATACTTCACCGGTATAGAGATCAATCAGCCTGACTTCAGATGACACACCGCAGCCGTTGAGAGAAACGGTGGATTCAAATTCCTGCGTCATAATGTCCTTGGCTGCCCAATAAACGAATGCCGCGCCTTCATCGTTTCGATATCCCTGCCAGAGGATATCCGAAGCAATATCATAAGGAACTTCGTCATTTCTGCCGATCGCCGGAGAATATCCCGATTCGAAGAACAGCGGAAGTTCCTCTCTGCGGACATTGCCGGACAAAACGGCGCAAAGCGTCTGAAATGCCGTATACGAAGCCTTTCTGAAATATTCTCCGAGAGGGGTGCCGTTCTTGTCGAACTTTTCACCGAGGACACCGAAGAAGCCGTAATAATCTTCGTTGATTGTTCCGCTTTCGTCGATGATATTTTCGAAAATATCCACCGCGGTGAAGTAGGATGTGAACAGAACATCGGTCTTGAGGTCGATCATCATCTTCCGAAGGAGGAATTTCGCCTGTTTGCGTTCCGTCCATTCAGCGCTGTTCAAAGCTCCCTGACGTGAGAATCTTGACTGCGCGCCGGTCTCTCCCTGAATGATTCCGATACGGGGGAGAAGGCAACTTGAAAGCGCTATTGTGCTACACGCTCCTCAGAACGATCATTCAGCATTCAACATTCCGCATTTAGCATTTGTGTTCTACAGGACACAC
>CAZVPD010000125.1:7409-11784 GCA_964628455.1 uncultured Lachnospiraceae bacterium | reverse complement strand
CCGATGAGCTACTCTTTTTTTCTTTCCGGGGGGGCAGTTAGCTTTACAATCGGCCTAATAAAAAAATATTTTAACAAATAACAAAAAAGTCTTGCAAAAATTATACGGTTGTGATATAATTAAATGGTTATCGAAACAGCGGGTTATAACGCTTTTCGAAAAACCATACAGAGCACGGCAAAATCCGTGTAATATATTTTTCAGAGGTACCGTCATGAAAGAAAAAATCCATCCCGTTTATAAAGACGTCGTTATCAGATGCGCTTGCGGTGAAGAAGTGAAGACAAGATCCACGAAAACGAATCTGCGCGTCGAAGTCTGTTCGAAATGCCATCCGTTCTTCACGGGTAAACAGAAATTCGTCGATGCAGGCGGACGTGTCGATAAGTTCAAGAAACGTCTCGAATCCGCGAGGTAATTCGTCAGTTATCATCACAAAAACAGCGTATCGTGCGCGGCGTATGCCTTTGCGCGGTCCGCTGTTTTTATTCACTGCAGTTTAAGCATCGTTTTTATTTTTTTACCGGAGGATTTATGAATCATAACGCTTTATTATCCGATACGGAAAAGGCAAAAGCAATTCTTGTGGGGATGTCGGGACGCGAAAACAGCGAGACCGATCTTCTGCTTGATGAGCTTGAGCGCCTGCTTGAAACGGCAGGAGGAGAAACAATGGCGCGTGTTATTCAAAATCGCTCGAATCCCGATCCGCGGACGTATATAGGCTTGGGCAAAGTGCGGGAAATAGGCGATATGTGTAAGATCAACGGTGTAAACCTTGTCATTTTCGATGACGAGTTGTCACCTTCTCAGATAAAAAATATAGAGGACGAAATCGGCGGAGACGTTCGGGTCATTGACCGCTCCATGCTGATTCTCGATATTTTTGCCCTTCACGCGACAACGGGTGAGGGAAAACTCCAGGTTGAAATGGCGCAGTTGAAATATACGGCGCCGCGTCTGACCGGCAAGGGCATGCAGCTTTCGCGTCAGGAAGGCGGTATCATCGCAATGCGGGGTCCCGGGGAGACAAAACTGGAAACCGACCGGCGTCATCTGCACCGCAGGATGGTGGCTCTTGAAGAACAACTCTCGGAACTCGAAAACAACCGGCTGGTCATGCGCAAACGACGTGAACGCTCGGGAATCAAACAGATCGCGATAACCGGATATACAAACGCCGGGAAATCCACACTTTTAAATTACCTAACCGAGGCGGGTATTCTGGCCGAAGACAAACTTTTTGCGACGCTGGATCCCACTACACGACAGTATAAACTCCCGTGCGGAGAGGAAATTCTATTGACCGATACCGTAGGTTTTATCCGGAATCTGCCGCATCATCTGGTTAAAGCATTTAAATCAACGCTGGATGAAGTGACCTATGCGGATATCATCCTTGTGATCATCGACGCGTCGGATAAAGATTATAAAAATCAAACCGAAGTCAGCCGAAGCCTGCTTTGTGATCTTAATGCCGCCGGCAAACCGGTTCTGTTTGTTTTCAATAAATGCGATAAACCGTCACCCGATATACCGCGCATGGCGGATATACCTGTAGGTCAGGCTTTGTATATTTCCGCGGCAACAGGTCAGGGAGTCGATGTCCTGGTCGAAAAAATAGAATCGCTTGTAACCGGCGAAAAACAATCCGTTACTTTGATCATCCCGAACAGCGAACAGAATATTATAAATTCGATATACAAAAACACTACGGTAACCGATATAAATTACGGAAATGAATTTATTACCGTCAAAGCCATTGCCGACCTGAAGGCAACGGGCATGTTCCGTAAATATCTTGAAATTCCCGGATAAATGAATATAAACTGAATGATGGTTAAAAAAAACAAAACAGGAACTGCAGTGCCGGAAATGAAATATTACACGACACTGGAACGCGAAGCTTCAGCCGAAATAACCGAACGAAAATCGATCTTTAAAAGCCGTGCTTCGCCGGTAAGGACTGCGGACGAAGCGATCCGTTTTATCGAAAAAATCCGCGCCGAACACAGAGACGCCTCCCATACCGCTTATGCGTATCTTGTAAACGAAGGAAACGCGGTCCGCTGCAGCGACGACGGAGAACCGCAGGGGACAGCCGGTATTCCCATACTTGACGTTATACGCAAAGGGGGATTCTGTGATGCCGTTATTACGGTAACCCGTTATTTCGGAGGAATACTTCTCGGTACAGGCGGATTGATACGGGCGTATTCGACAGCGGCTTCTCTTGCCGCGGCAGAAGCCCGTGTGACAAGATACGAATCTTATACGGAATGCCGGCTCGGGTGCGATTATTCCGATTATCGGAAACTGGAATATGAGCTTCCGAAGATGGGTATCAAATGCGATCATATCGATTTTAGTGATGAAGTAAAACTCCGTCTTGCCGTAAAGGATGAAATCTATGATCATTTTCTTTTGAAAATGTCTGAAATGACTTCGGGAAGAGCCATAATTTCCGTTACCGGTAAAAGATTCGATAAATAAACGGGTTTCTGAAGGCTTTTACGGTTAGTATGATTCGGGATAAATGCAAAGTCCGAACAGACATGCATACCGAATCGATAAAAGAACCTTTCTGATCGTTTTATAAAAAAGGTGAAACGCGTTTTTTCGCGTATATTGAATGCAAATAAACATAACCGGGAGTGAGATGCCCACGGAAACAATCAGGGATTTTCTTAACAGACGGGAACGTGAAACGCTGTCCGTTTATGCCTGCCTTTCCGAAAAGACACGCGGACGCGATTTTCCCATTACAGAATGCACTCTGCGGACGGAATTTCAAAGAGACCGGGACCGTATCATTCATTCCAAAGCGTTCAGGCGGCTGATGCATAAAACACAGGTGTTTTTATCTCCCGAGGAAGACCATTACCGGACAAGACTTACGCATACCCTTGAAGTCACACAAATCGCACGGACCATTGCCAGGGCTCTTCGTCTGAACGAAGACCTGAGCGAGGCGGTGGGACTGGGTCACGATCTGGGACACACTCCTTTCGGTCATGCGGGTGAACGTGTGCTGCAAAGATGTTACGATCCCGGCTTCACCCATTACAGGCAGAGTCTGCGGGTTGCCGAAAAACTCGAAGCCCTTAATCTGACATACGAAGTACGCAACGGAATACTTTGTCATACCAATGCCGAAGCCGATACGCTTGAAGGAAGGATCGTACGCCTTGCGGACCGGATCGCTTATATAAATCATGATATAGATGATGCATGCAGGGCCGGCATTATGACAATAAAAGATATTCCGCCTCATATCCGGGAGAAACTGGGTGATACGCACGGCGAACGCATCAACCGTATGGTAACAAGCATCATTACCGCAAGCAGGGATAAGCCGTTTATAAAATCAGAGGAAATAATACATGAACTCAGTGACGAACTGCATGAATTCCTGCTGGAAAAAGTTTATAAGAGCCCGATAGCGAAAGGGCAGGAAAACAAAGCCGAAGCTCTTCTTGAGCAGCTGTATGAATATTATATAAGAAATCCCGGCGAAATGCCGGCCGACTGCAGGAAAACGGCTGAGCTGGAAGGGATTGAACGGGCGGTCTGCGACTATATAGCGGGGATGACAGACCGTTATGCGATCAACACCTACAGGAAAATCTTTATACCCGAGGTATGGAACAACAGATAGAACGTCCGGTAAGGATCAAAAAAACAAAATAATCCGCTCATACGCGGCAGGGATTTACTGATATTGAATTATAATGCTGTTTTAGAGGAAATAAAATACAGGAATGATATTGAAGATGTCATTTCCTCGTATGTCAAACTTAACCGCGCGGGATCGAATCTTCAGGGACTTTGCCCGTTCCACAGCGAAAAAACGCCTTCGTTTACCGTATTCGGCGCAACGTCGAGTTTTTATTGTTTCGGGTGCAACGCAGGCGGTGACGTGGTTACGTTCATCATGCGCGCGGAAAACCTTGATTTCCCGGGTGCCGTAGAATTTCTTGCGAAACGATCGGGTATCGTGATACCCGATCGCGGTGACAACGAAAAGGAAACCATAAAAAGACCGCGCCTGCTGGAAATGAACAGGGCTGCGGCGCGTTTTTATCATGACAGCCTTAAACACAATCCGGCAGCGATGGAATATCTTGCCGGCCGAAGGCTGTCCGGTGCTGTGGTGAAAAGATTCGGATTGGGATGGGCTCCCGACGAATTCGGCGTATTGACAGAGCATATGCGCCTTTTGGGATATTCCGAAGAGGAATTATCCGCGGGATTTTTATGCGGCATGGGCTTTCTCTTGGCGCTCGATCAGTTGATTCCGCATTTGCATCTCAACGCAGACGCGCCCGAGGGTCGAAAAAGCGGGTTGGGCAAGTCGTTCATGCTGATACTGGCG
>CAZVPD010000125.1:0-7399 GCA_964628455.1 uncultured Lachnospiraceae bacterium | reverse complement strand
ATGATTATTTCCGCGGAAGGATCATGTTTCCGATTATCGACGTAACTGGAAACATCATCGCTTTCGGCGGGAGAATAATCGGTGACGGAACGCCGAAATATCTGAATTCGTCAGACACGCCGGTATTCAAAAAAAGCCGCAATCTGTTTGCCCTGAATTTTGCCAAAAACGTGTGCTCCGAAACAATCATCCTTTGCGAAGGTTATATGGATGTCATCGCTTTGCATGATGCCGGATTCGGAAATGCGGTTGCGACGCTTGGAACGGCAATCACCTCCGAACAGGCAAGGATCATGAAACGTTATACAAAGAACGTCATCATCGCTTATGACAGCGACAGCGCGGGTCAGCGCGCGGCGGATAAAGCTTTCCGGCTGCTCGAAGAAGTGGGTTTGGGCGTTAAAATCCTGCGTATGGAAAACGCCAAAGATCCGGACGAATATATAAAGAAATTCGGCGCGGAGAAGTTTCGTTTGTTGCTTGAGGGCAGCGTATCCCGTTTCGATTTTATGACCGCCAATATATTCTCGCGGTATGATCTGAATGCAACAGATGATAAAATAAAAGCGGCACAGGAAACGGCGGAATATATTTCGCATGTTTATTCAGCCGTAGAGCGGGAATTATATATCTCGAAAGCTTCGGTAAAACTGGATATCAAAATCGAAAATCTTAAAAATGATGTTGACAGACTGATTCGTAAAAACATAAAAGAGAAAAAAAACGAGGAAAAACGGCAAATATACCATATCGCCGCGGGTATCAGCGACCGGATAAATCCCGATGCCGTAAAAAATATAAAGGCTGCAAATGCCGAACGCGAAATACTGGGTCTGATGCTTTATAATACCGAACATATCGGCGGAATAAAATCCGGGATTATACAATTGGCTCCAGATGATTTTGTGACGGGATTCAACCGCAAGGTTTTTGAATCGATCCTGGCCGGTTCGGATGAAAACGGATCTTTTGATTTCGGGCTGCTCGGTGCCGTATTCAGCGCCGAAGAGATGGGACGCATCACAAAAATGCGTCTGGACAGGGAAGGATTTACCAGAAACGATCTGACGGTGCTGCGGGAGTGTGCGGAAACATTAAAAAACTCAAAAGAAAAAAGTTTGGAGGATATTATACATGATAAAAGAACAAAAAGCGGCGGGATCATCTGATCTTTCGGGAAACAGCGATAAAAAAATCGATATGCGGGATCTGGTGGAACACGGCAAAGCGAAAGGATCGCTGTCCAACAGCGAGATCATGGAGGCTTTGGAAGATGTCGATTATGACATAGAACAAATAGAAAAGTTATTCGAAACGCTTGAAAACGCCGGCATCGAAATAACCGGGTATCTTGACGCACCGGAATTCGAAGAGATAGAGAGCGAAATCGAACGGTACGAAAGCGCCGAAGATATGGAAAAAATGCTGGCGCAGGAAGGGCTTTCCATAGACGATCCGGTCAGAATGTATCTGAAGGAGATAGGAAAAGTAGCTCTGCTGGATGCGGACCGTGAATTATTACTCGCACAGCAAATGACCGAGGGCGATGACAAGGCTAAAATGGAGCTCGTGGAAGCAAACCTTCGTCTGGTGGTCAGCATAGCCAAACGGTATGTCGGCAAGGGTATGTTTTTTCTCGACCTGATACAGGAAGGAAATCTCGGGCTTATGAAAGCGGTGGATAAATTCGATTACCGCAAAGGCTATAAATTTTCCACTTATGCCACATGGTGGATCCGTCAGGCGATCACCCGCGCCATCGCCGACCAGGCGCGCACGATCCGCATACCGGTTCATATGGTTGAAACGATCCACAAGGTCTCTCGCATTCAGCGCCAGCTGCTTCAGGAACTGGGGCACGAGGCGTCGGCGGAAGAAATTGCCGAAGGAATGAATATGAGCGCCGATAAAGTGCGTGAGATCATGAAGATAGCACTCGATCCGGTTTCGCTTGAAACTCCGATCGGAGAAGAGGAAGACAGCCATTTGGGTGACTTTATCGAAGATGTGGATTCACCTGCGCCTGCAGAAGCGGCATCCTATACATTGCTGCGTGAGCAGCTCAGCGAGGTGCTGCATACGCTGACCCCTCGTGAAGAAAGCGTGCTTAAACTTCGCTTCGGACTCGATGACGGCAGGACCCGCACGCTGGAAGAAGTCGGACGTGTTTTTAATATAACACGCGAACGCATCCGTCAGATCGAAGCCAAAGCGCTGCGAAAACTCCGCCATCCAAGCCGTTCCAAGAGATTGAAAGATTATCTTGACTGATTTGCCAGATAAACAATCATGCGGATCATTTCCGGCATTCAAAAAAGAAATTATGCATTATCCACTATATTATTATAAATAGTTTGTTACAAATGCATGAATTGATTCTGTTAATAAAAATTACCTTGACATATATAATTCAGAGGTGTAAAATAGTAATGTTAATTATTATCGGGGGTTGTATGTTTTACAACTGATATAATAATCGGCATATAAACAACTATCCGATAAATTGTATAATAGACATCGCTGTATTATACATTAAAATCACGAGGAGGATTTACTTCATGAAGAAAAGGTTATTCTGCCTGCTGCTATGCCTGGTCATGATCATGCCCATGGTACTCATGGCAGGCTGTTCCGAAGAAACCGAGGAAACGACTACGGAAGCAGCCTCGACTTCGGGAATCAAGGCAATGACTCTGACCCTGTATTCCATTACCGATGAAAACACTACCGAAGAAGCTGTACAGCAGGTTCAGGATGCGATAAATGCAATTACCGAGGTAAAATTCAATACGCACATCATCTTGAGATTATTTACAGAATCAGAGTATGGAAAAGCTCTTGAAGAAAAAGTACAGGCCATCGAAGAACAAATAGCTATGGATGAGGCGGAAGCAGCCGCGCAAAAGGTTGCAGCCAAAGCGGCCAAAGCGGCAGGTGTGACCACCGCCGTAGAAACCACGGGTGAAGGCGATTTAACCGAAGAAACCGATGAGACGGTTCTCAACGAATACGGCCTGGAAAAGACGGTTTACCCCGAAGAAGACGGCGACCAGCTGGACATCTTTCTTATAAACGGTCTTGAACATTATCAGGAATATTTCACGCGCGGTGTTCTTGCCCCGCTGGACGAAGAACTCAGCGTCAATTCCAAAATCCTTCTCGATTATATACATCCGACATTTCTGAGCGCGGCAAAAATCGAAGGAGCCACATACGCCATACCCAATAATCACATGGTCGGCGAGTATGAGTTTATTTTAATCAATAAAGAATTGTTCGATAAATATTATTTTGATCCCGACAAAGTTTCCGTCATCGACGATCTCGAAGAGTTTGTCGAAACGGTCGGAACACAGGAAAAAGATTACGTTCCAGTATTGAATACATCCGAATCCTATATTTATTATCCGACCGGATCGGAATCGGTATTTGCCGGTTACGCTGCCGGAGCTGCCGCTGCGGGCACCAAAGCCGCCCCGGGCAATCTGTTTGCTAACCGTCAGTTTAAAAACGCGGCATCGCTCATGATCAACTGGACAAATGCCGGTTACATCAATACGACCGGTACGGTGGAAGACACCAAATTCGGCGTTGCGTTCGTAAAAGGCGATTATTCGCTGCTTGAAAAATATGAAGAAGACTATTATGTAACACTCTATAAGAATGCTGCTTTCGAAAATAAAGACGTTTTCGATTCGATGTATGCCGTCGGCGCCTACACGAAAAACGTAGCGCGCTGTATGGAGGTCATAAAATACCTTACGATCAATGATGAGCTTCGCAATACTTTCCAATACGGCGCAAAGAATATCCATTACGAAATCGACGAAATAACGGGACTGGTCAATATAATAAGCGACGAATATGTCATGGATCCGATCCATACGGGAAATCAATTCAAACTTTGGGCAAACAGTTCCATGACGGAAACCGAATCCGCTTATGCAGCGAACAACTGGGAACTGGCTAAGCTTCACAATTTCAATACGGCGGTAAGTCCCTATCTCGGATTTATCATAAAACCGGAACCCGAACCCGATCCTGATGCAAAACCCGCAGAACCGGAACCCGCAGCAGAACCTGCAGCAGGCGAAACAGAAGAAGCGGCGGAAGTTGTGGAATTTATGAAAGTCGAAGAAATCCTCGCAGGCCTTGAAGAACTGTCCGCAGAATATTTTGAAAAACTGTATTCCTTCAAAGGGCCATATAACACGCAGGTCGAAACGGTCGCCACCGATGCCGACGGCAACGAAACCGTCACGGCAGAGGATGTCGTAATAGAAGATGCCGCTGCGCACATTGATCTTCTCGCTGCCGAAATAGACGAAAACCAGTATATGATTGCAGCCGTGGACGAAGCAAATGAATTTTCTCCCCTGATGCAGTATACAAACTGGTATAACGCCATGTATCCCCCTGCCGAACCCGCAGCATAAGAAAAACCATAATAAAATTACCCGAAGGCTTTCCTTCGGGTAATATTTTTAATAACGGAGATATCCATGAATTTTAATTTTTACATGCCCGTCAGGATCATTGCCGGAAGCGGATGCCTTAAAAAAAGTTCCTTTGTTTTTAAAGACTGCAGGCGCTGTATGATCGTTACCGGCAAAAATTCCGCACGCAGCTCGGGAGCGCTTCGCGATCTGACGGACTTACTGAACACCGAGGGTATAAGTTATTCCGTTTTCGATCGGATTACGGAAAATCCCACGGTATCCGTCTGCGATGCCGGAGCTCAGGCTGCAGCGGATTACGGCGCCGACACGATTGCCGGCATCGGAGGCGGATCAGTCCTTGACGCGTCAAAAGCAATTGCCGCGCTTGCGGCGAACAGCGCCATACGCGGGAACGCTATCTTTACGGAGAAATTAAGGCCGTCCCTTCCTCTTGTCGTCATTCCCACTACCGCCGGAACAGGAAGCGAAGCCAATAATTACGCGATTTTATCCCTCGACGGTCTGCATAAAAAAAGGACCTTCAAAAACGATTATTCTTATCCGGCTTACGCTTTCCTCGACGCCGGATATACGCATTCCCTGAATGCCGAATATACGCTGAGTACGGCACTCGACGCATTCTGTCACTGCATCGAATCCTTTATGTCGCCGCAGTCAACCGTGTTTTCGGAAGCAGCCGCGGTATACGGCGCAGTGGAAATCCGAAAGACATTAAAAGAACTCTGTTCGGATCAAAATACGATAATGCCTTCTTACAGTCAGCGCGAAACACTGCTCTATGCGTCATGCGCAGCGGGGGCTGCCATCAATACGACGGGAACAGGCTTTCCGCATCCGCTGGGATATAATCTGACGATGTACAGAAATATTCCGCACGGACGTGCCTGCGCCGCTTTTACCGGTTCATTTATCGAATATACGTTAAAATCTCCCGACGGAGCCAAACGCGTCTCCGATTTTGAAACGAGAACGGGAATAAAAAAAGAAGAAATAAAAACATTCATTCCGGCGCTTGCATCGGTTAAGATCGGACTGAGCGGTCGTGAGATAGAAATGTATATTAAAACAGTCGGAGATGCGGGTAATTTCAAAAACAATCCGTATATCATAAACGAAACCGAAATGTCGGATATTTACAGAGAATTGTTTCAGGATGAAAAAAATGATCATTTATGAGGATTTTGCCAAACTGGATATCCGCGTCGGTCAGATCACATCAGCCGAATATTCGGAAAAAGCGAAAAAACCCGCTTATAAATTATGGGTTGATCTGGGAGAAGAGATCGGCATAAAAACATCAAGCGCGCAGATAACCGAATGCTATAAAAAAGACAGCCTTATCGGCAGGCAGGTTCTGTGTGTAGTCAATTTTCCGCCCAGAAACATCGCGGGATTTATATCGGAAGTTTTGATACTCGGCGTATATGCAAATCAGGGAGTCGTATTGATACAGCCGGAACAATCCGTAAAAAAGGGTGATAAAGTAGGATGATCACATATCATAACGCGATTCCCGATAATGTAATGGGCAAATCCGAAAATCTATAATACCGCACCGCAGCAATAACAAAGATACCGTCCGAATTCACCGAACCGGGCGGTATCTTTACGCACTGAAAAAGCTTGCATATGTTGAAAAAATTTTATATCGTCATAAGGGAGGACGACGGGTCCTGACGCAGAAGAAGGCTGTCGTCATACGGGTTGACCATCTGAACGGGGTAACGCCGGAAATCATCACCGTCAAACGGTTCATGGATACCGTTTTTGCGGAAGTGCGCAATCAGACTGCGTTTGAGCGAGTCGGCGATATCGCGGCGCGCACCTGATACATCGAGAGTCTCGCTCAGGCGATGGAAAGTGTTTTTGGGCTTTAAGCCCTCTTCATACAGGTCAAACAGCCAGTCACGGTTATCGGCGGCAGAGAAGATATATTTATAACGCAGGCTGCGTGCCATGTAGAGTCCGCTGCCGCCGTGTGAAAACTGTCCGTAAACCGTCCGGTCCGGATCACCTTCCCGCGCGATCCTGCGCAGGTCCGTTCCGTAAGTATCCGCGGCCGGTTCGATTCCGGCATACGAAAGCATTGTAGGGAATACATCACAAAGAGAGACAGGAGCAGATACCCGTGAATGTCCCGCAGAGGGATCACAGACGATCATCGGAATATGTGAAGCGGGTTCAAGGAAGCAGCGCTTGCCGTAACAGTTGTAATCACCCAGCATTTCACCGTGGTCCGAGGTAAAAACGATCATTGTTTCTTCAGACAGACCGCAGTCATCCAGATATCGGATCAGTTTCCCGAGCGTATGGTCGATAAACGAAACGCAGCCGTAATATGCGGCGCGCATCGTACGGACCAGATTCCTGTCGGTGCCCTGACTGCGGTATTTATAAACGTTCTGATAACGGTTGATGTAACAAATCAGATCATCGCTGTTTTCCGGCACGAAAGCATCGGGCATATCCGAGGTGCGGTACAGTTTATTCCAGGGCACGGGATTTTCAAACGGCGGATGGGGTTTTATATAACTTGTCATAAGAAAGAAGGGACGGGAACGGTCACGTTTTTCAAGGAATGCTATGCTGCGTTCGGCAAGCCAGTTGTCGCAGTGCAGGCGTTCGGGTACCTGCGAAACCTGAGGAATATAATACATCTCGCTCCGAACGCCGTGAAGGTCCTTTACATGTTCAAATCCATTGGAATAAAGCATGGAACGGTAAGCATCCGAAGGGGCTCCGTTTACCTCCTCGCTGAGCTCCAGTCCTTCAAAGCCCCAGTTGTTATTGTCCTTCAGCGTAAAATGCATTTTTCCGATGCCGTGTGTCTGATAACCGTTTGCCTTTAATATTTCCATAAAAGAAGGATAATAAGGCATTAGCATATTGTCGGTGCAGCCGCTTATATACGTCGGGATCCCGGAATGCATCGCATGACG
>CAZVPD010000124.1:2907-11892 GCA_964628455.1 uncultured Lachnospiraceae bacterium | reverse complement strand
TGACGGACATTGAATATAATAATCATACGGATGATTTTCTCGAAGGATATTACGGCGCGGGCTGGCGCAATATAAGGGCTTATATCGATCTCGTTCATGAAGGAGTAAAATGCAGGCACATCGGCATATATTCGACCCCGTCCGAAATCATAACTTACGATTCCGTTTTCCGGGAAGAGTCCGAACGGCTTTGGAATGCAGCCCTTGCAAAAGCCGACGATGACCGGATCTGCGACCGTATAAACAAGTCGTATATTCAGGTTTGTTATTATCAGGCGCTTATCAGGAAAGATCCCTGTTATAACCGCCGTTTTTACGATCGCCTGCTGAAATACGGTGTTTCCTCGCTCAGGGAAGGTTCTGTTCTGAAAGGAGCCTTGGAGATCGACTTTGCAAAAGATCCGTCGGAATGGTGACGCCCTCGGAAGAAGGCATACTTAACAATACTATCCAGACAGATATACGGAGGCATTTTATGTATATGTATATGTTCGGCGCGGACAGCGCCCATATTGAAAGTTTCGCTTCGGATATGAAAGCGCACGGTATGAACGCTGTTGTCGCCGGTAATTTTTCGGAATACGAGGTCGAGGTACTCGCAAAAAACAGCCTTGATGCTTATTTATGTTACGGTGCATTCGGACGCGGCGGTTTTGACGATACGCACCTTTCCGTCGATTATGAAGGCCGGCAGCGCATATGGTTCGGTTCGGGATGTCCCGGCGACACGGAAATTGCGGATTTTCACCTCGGAAAAGTCATAGAAAAAGCCAAAACAAAGGGTATCAAGGGTATATTTTCCGACGGAGCACGTTTTGCTTCATTTGCGTCATCCGAAGGACGCGATTCGTTTTGGACATGCTTCTGTCCCCGCTGCACGGCGAGAGCGGAAAAAATGGGTTTTGACCTGGAATCGGTGCGGTTCATGTATAAAACCGGACACCGGTCCGACGGTCTGCGGATCATGACGGAATTCCGCAATGCCGCCATGAAAGAGTATTTCGAACATGCTTTTCGTGAAATTAAAAAGTCGGATGCCGGTTTGCTGGTCGGAGCTTTTATTTTCCCGGCGTCGCTCGCAAAATATGTGGGACAGGACCGTGTCACGGATGTTGATATTCTGGCGCCGATGTTATACCGCGCTTATCCGCACGCCGAAGGACCTGCCTGTCTGAACCATGAATGGTCCGCCGCCGCGGTTATGCTGGATATCGACTGGCAGTCTCTCGGGATGAAGACAAACGCATCGACACCGGATGAACTTCTCTCTATCGGTTTTGAACCCGAAATGCTGCGCACTGAAAGCGCTGCGCTAAAAGGACTTGCGGCGAAGCTGATGCCGATCATTCAGATCGAAGACGGCCGGCTGTCGGAAAGCATTTCGTGTATAAGGGCCTCGGGCGCGGACGGATGCGGTTTTTTATCCTACAGCAAGGAAAACATGTCCTTTTTCAGATAAATCAAAAACAGGGACCGCGAGGTTTTTATCCGCGCGCTCCCTGTCTTTGATCTGCACTAAAGCAGCTGCTGGCCGTTTATATCAAGCTTGAATTTCATGCCTAATTTCTCAGCGGCCTTACGGCACAGGATCATCCGGCCTATGAAAATTTCAAAATAATCCATCACCGAGCTGACTGCCGTGTCAATAAGCAGCCTCAGCTCTATTGTTTTCCTGTCTTCTGATATTTTCAGTTCCGACTGTTTCACCGAATAATTGACGCGGTCATGTATGTCAAAAGTGCCGACGTCTTTATTGCGGACGCGTGATACGCGAACGTCCGTTTTATCGGCAAGGATCAGCGCTGCCGCAGCAGGCGAAACCGCGACTGCCGTCGCTTCGTCATGGTTGCCTATCGCTCCGATGATGACCGCAATTTCATCGGGAGACGCATTCAGGTGATCGAGTATCCTGAATGCCATGATGGCTCCGCTCTGCGCGTGGTCGATTCTGTTGATCAGATTGCCTATGTCATGCAGAAAAGCGGCAATCATGGCTATTTCGCATTCCGATTTCGAATAACCGAGTGTTGTCAGAATATATTCGGCTGTGACGGCTACTTTTGTGACATGAGCAAAACTGTGTTCCGTATAGCCCAGTGCACCGAGTGCTTCATCGGCTTTTTTGATATAAAGACGCACCGCTTCGTTGTTCTTTACCAAATCATATGTTAACACTTGGTTATACCCGTATTTCCGCTTTATTAAAGCTTATACCATAAATCAAGATACGCCCTGACTGTTTTTTTCATTTTTACGAACACCGGTTCTTTCAATGCAGTCTGCGTGAAATATTCAAGGGACGCTTTTTCACCCGTATTGCATTTTTCATTCAGATATCCTTCGGATACAAGCCGGTTGACCTCCTCGGTTCCGGCTATTTTCGATGCGTTTTTCACCATAAATCGGAGCATATCGGGAGCGGAGTCCCTTTCCAGTGCTGTCCAGATATTCACTTTACATATTCCGTCGTCGAAAAGATTTGTTATCTGCCCGTTTGTGACCGAGGAAGTGCCGTGCAACACTATTTTAGTCCCTATCTTTTCTTTGATCTGACGCGCCGTATCGCCGTGATACATCAGATCCTTTGCGGAGGCGCGGTGTTCCGTTCCGAGATTGGCGACAACCATATCCACGCCGGTCTCTTTCATGTAGTATTCCGCGTCCGAAGGCTTTGTTATTCCGTTATGGAGGGATCCTCCGGCATCCATAATTTCATCGCACGCCCCTTCGATGACGATTTTACCTTTCATGCGCCGGGTATATTCGGCGGTCTTCTTTATATTTTCTTCAAAGGGCAGTGCGGACGCGTCATACATGACCGACGAATAACCGGATAAGTCCCGGTTTAAAAGTTCAAGGTCGTCGTCGTGCTGCACATGGTCCAGATGGATCAATGCGTCAACCGAGGGAAAAGCTTCCGACAGTATTTCCGCGTCCGAACGGAACAGCCGGAGTCCGATATCCCAGTTTCGTGTATGCGTATAATAAACGGCCTGCGGCCGGTGACTGTAGCGTACCGTCATGGCAATCGTTACGGGAACACCCGCGAGTCCGTTATCGGCGGCGAATTCCGATGCAGCCGAATAAATCGCTTCCGTAGTGGTCAGATTTTCGCTGCATATGCACGGAATGACCCAACCGCGCGATGCGGCAGCGGCGTATATTTCCTTTACCCGATTATATTGCGTTATAATAGGCATATCGTTCTCCTGTGGTTTATACTTGACATCTTTTATAATAGTCATTATAATATGGGTATACATAAAAGTCAAACCGCATTTTGTTAAATTTATGTCTGATGAAGAGGTTATTTATGATTTTTCTTGGACTGGACGTCGGAAGCACAGGCTGCAAATGCGCGGCGTACCGTGACGACGGAACCATGGCTGCCATAGCCTACCGTGAATACAAAACAGAAGCCGGTCATGCCGATATGGACGCGGATGAAATGTTTTTATCCGTCGGCGAAGTCATTTCCGATTGTGCTTCCAAAGTGGATAGGAATGAAATCAAAGCCATTGCGGTCACTTCTTTCGGTGAATCCACAGTGGCCGTTGATAAAAACGGGAAAACCCTTTCCAGGTTCATCATGTATACCGATAAACGCGGGATGCCCGAAACCGAAGCTGTGATCAGCAAGATCGGTTACGAGCGTATCATGTATGTAACCTGTGAAAAGCCCGACCCGATGTATTCGCTTCCCAAGATCATGTGGACGCTCAAAAACATACCCGGTGTGCGGGTAAATGTGTATAAATTTCTCCAGGTCAGCGATTTTATCTGTTTCAAATTGTCCGGTGAAACAAAAGTCTCGGCCACTTTGGCCTGCCGGACAATGGCTTATAACGTCGAAGACAAATGCTGGGACAACGACCTTCTGGACGCGGGAGGTATTTCGGCGGACCTGATGCCGGAAGTGGTTCCCTGCGGTTCCGTTGTGGGCGATGTTCTCCCTTCGGTCGCGCTGTCACTCGGTATCCCCGCAGGCATCAGGGTCATCAATACGTCTCAGGACCAGGTAGCGGCAGCTGTCGGCGCGGGTGTTCTCGACGAAGGTCAGGCGGTAGACGGCACCGGCTCCGTCGAATGCATTACGCCCGTATTCGGTAAAATAATCAGAAACCGCGAATTTCCGGGCCGGAATTTCGTCTGTGTACCCCACGCGGAAAAAGACAAATACGTCACCTATGCCTTCAACTGGGCCGGCGGCGTATTGCTGAAGTGGTTCCGCGATTGTTTCGCGTCCCATATGAAACCCGAAGCGAAATCACGCGGCATCAGCGTTTACCGCATGCTCGATGAACTCTGCCCCAAAGAACCGTCCGATGTCATCGTGATACCCCATCATATGGGCGCCGGAGGGACCCCCGATATGGTTCCTTCCGCTAAAGGTACTTTCACGGGAATGACGATGAAAACGACAGTGCCCGATATATACCGCGCCACAATGGAAGGGTTAACCTTTGAGATGATGTATAATATCGAATCGCTTTCCGACTTCGGTATCGGTATCTCGTCGCTTAAAGCGACCGGGGGCGGCGCGTCGAGTCCGGTCTGGCTCCAGCTGAAAGCGGACATCCTCGGCCGGTCGATCACACCCGTTAAAAATGACCAGGCCGGAACTGCGGGATGCGCCATGATGGCAGGAGTCGCGGTCGGCATGTATGCGGATCTTCACGAAGCAGCAAAAGTTTTTGTCAGGTTCGGGGAAACATGCTATCCCGACGACAGGACCAAGGATTTTTACGCGGATAAATACGGCAGATACAAACAGATCCGAAACAGTATTCTCAATGTCTGGGATCAATAAAGAACAAGAGGTGATTATTATGTCCGTTCGCACTACATTTGCGTTATACTTCGGCAACAGGGGTTTTTTCCCCGAATCGCTGATCGGGTCAGCCCGCAACGAAATGATTCAGGCTGTTCGGTCTGCCGGCTATGACTATATCATCGCCGATGAAGCCATGACCCGTTTCGGAGCGGTCGAAACCAGAGCCGAAGGGGTTCAATACGCCGCATGGCTTGCACAGAACAAAAACAAATATGACGGAGTCATTCTATGCCTGCCGAACTTCGGCGATGAAAACGGAGCTGTCGCCGCTCTGCGTGAATGCGGCACCCCTATTCTGATCCAGGCATATCCGGATGAAATAGGAAAAATGGATTTCGCGCGCCGCCGTGATGCTTTTTGCGGTAAGTTTTCCATCATGGATGTTTTTCATCAGTACCGCCTGCCGTTTACCGTTTTTGAACCCCACGTGGTGCATCCTCTGACGGAAACATTCAGAAAAAATCTGGATGACTTCGCCGCCGTATGCCGTATCGTGGGCGGAATGCGCAGCTTCAGCATCGGTGCCATCGGCGCGCGCACCACGAAATTCAAAACAGTCCGTTACGATGAAATCACTCTGCAGAAATACGGCATAACCGTGGAAGCCTTCGACCTTTCCGAGCTTTTCCACCGCGTTTCGAAATACGGAGACAACGATATAAAAGTGACGGCACGCGAAAACGAATTAAAGAGCTACACGAATTGCTGCCGGGTTCCGGACAAAAAGATGAATGTACTCGCAAAAGTAAGTGTCGTTATCGACGATTTTATTTCCGATTACGGACTTGACTGCGTCACTCTGCGCTGCTGGGAAGAAATGCAGACGGTACTCGGCATCGCTCCCTGTGTGCTGCTGGGTTATCTGAACAACAGGGGGATTGTGGCTTCCTGTGAGATCGACCTGTGCTCCGCGATCAACATGCACGCCATGAAGCTTGCGTCCGGTAAACCGACCATGTGTCTTGACTGGAACAACAACTACGGTGACGATCCGGATAAAGTCATTTTATTTCATTGCGGTCCCGTTGCGGAATCACTCATGGAGAAAACCGGCGAGGTGACCGACCATAAAATGTTCGCGAAAGAAAATCCGGGAAGCGGCTGGGGTTCGGATGAGGGCAGAATTGCCGCCGCGGATTTTACATTCTCCAACTGCATAACCGAGGACGGCAAACTCACTGTTTACGCCGGCGAGGGTATTTTTACCGGCGAACCGATCGAGAAAGAATTTTTCGGCTGTGCGGGAGTCGCGCAGATAGACAATCTCCAGCCCAAACTGATTAAACTGGGGCGCAGCGGTTTCCGCCATCATACATCCGTGGGCATCGGCCATATGAAAACCGCGCTTATGGAAGCATTCGGCGTTTACCTCGGTTATGCCATCATCGAATTATAAAGAGTATTATCATATCCGCATACAGAAAAAACACGTCTCGCCGGAATTCCGGGACGTGTTTTTTTATTCCGAATCATTTGGGATCAGCGACTGATCCATCTGAAAGCCGGCTGTCAGAAGTCAGGCCAGAAATGTTCCCTGTCCTTTGCTTCTTCACCCACATTGTCTTTTACAATCACTCCGTCCGAATGACCGCCCAGATCGACTAAATTCTGTATAAACGAACCGCAGCACATCGTATTGTCTTTGATCACGGAGCTTTTCAGACATCTGTAAACGATTCCGTATTCGGGTCCCGGTATTCCCTTTCCGCCGTCGTCCCGGCCTGTGTGCATCGTGTTTCCGGTTATGACGGTGTTGATGCAGCGGTTAAGCCGGATATGCGAACTTTCGTATTCGTTTTCATACGGCGTTATACGGGGTTTTCCGCTGCGGTACAGAACGTTGCCCGTTATCGTAATGTCATTGGATTTCTGATTTTCGCTGTTTGCCAGATCTATGGCGGGACCACCGCTTCTGTCAAAATAATTGCCGGTTATATTGATCGAGTTTGCGTTGTGCAGATAAAAGCCGGCAAGACTGTTCCACTCCACTCTGTTGCCGGTCGCAGTCAGCGAAGCCGCACAGATATCACCGCACATACCGGCTCCGCGGTTGCCCGACATCCAGTTGTCGATGATAAAACCGTCCCAGCCGTCAAGATAAAGGCCGTGACCGCCGTTGTGGCACGTCATACAATGACGAATCGAAAAACACCAGATATGTTTAAGATGAATACCGTCCCCTGTAAAACTGCCTATGCGGCAGTCTTCGATCGTAGGCGTGTCCTCCTGTCCTCCTCCGTTGTAATTCTCCCACTCCAGATATATGCCGTGTGTCTTTTGACCGAGACGGCTGCCGTTGAAGCATATTCCCTTCACCGTACATCCGAATGCTCCGGTTATGTCCAGAAGGCATCCGGCTGCCGGGTCGTTCAGGATGATAACGGACGCCCCGTCATTGCGGAAAGACCACGCGTGATATCCGACAAACGACACCTTTTCGGGCATCCTGATCGTGCCCGAGAGATAGCGTCCCGGCGGTACCATAACGACCCCGCTTACTTTGCCCGCAGCCTGCATCGCCGCGCCGATCGAAGCCGTGCAGTCGTGTTCGCCGTCCCCGACCGCACCGAACTCGGTTATGTCAAATACATTCGTCATACCGTAAATCCTTTCCTGTTTATATTTTTTCTGAGAGCAGTTCCTCGCAGAAAACACGAATGGTTTCACCCTTTTTTCGGGCACTCAAAAGATCGCGCGCCGCAGTTTCGATGTATATTTTCATTTTCGGCTCTGTGCCGGAAGGTCTGAAGACTATTTTGCTTCCGTCCGACAAATTGAACAGCAGCACATTGCTCCTCGGAAGACCCGTGCCCTTCTCATTGTAATCCGTTGTTTTCAGGACCTTTTCACCGCCGAAAGTCTCGGGTAGGTCTTTTCTCAGCTTATCAATAAAAACATTCATTTTCAGAATGCCGTCCGGACCTTCAAACGGAATATTCAAAAGTTCGTTTTTATAGTATCCGTGTTTTTTATACAGATCATCAAGCGCCTGCATAAGATCAAGACCGAGATTTTTGTAACAGGCGGTCATCTCACAGATCAGCATGACAGCGCTTACCGCATCTTTGTCCCGCACATAACTCCCGCACAGATATCCGCAGCTTTCCTCAAATCCGAAGATGAAATTGTTCTCTTCCCCGCTCTTCTCGAGCATTCCGATCTGTTCTCCGATGAACTTAAATCCGGTCAGCACATTGATCAGTTTTACCCCGTATTCACGGGCTATGGAATCCGCCATATCGCTCGTGACAATGGTTTTGACTGCCGTCGGATCCGAAGGCATGGTGCCGAGATCGATTTTACGTCTGCATATATAGTCAAGAAGCAGGATGCCGGTCTCGTTTCCGTTTAGCGCGGCGCATGTATCCCCGACACGGACCAGCACGCCGACCCGGTCACAGTCCGGGTCGGTTGCAAGCCCAATATCTGCGCCTGTTTCCAAAACGAGTCTTTCCGTATAATCCATGGAGCTTCTGATTTCGGGATTGGGATAGGGGCATGTGGTGAAATTCTCATCCGGCTGCTCTTGTTCCGGTACGGTGATCACTTCGATGTTCGGATATACGGACAATATATGCTGTATATGTTTATTGCCGGTTCCGTTCAGGGGGCTGTATACCACTTTTAAAGCCATGCCGTTTTCCGCACTTCCATATCCCCATACCCGTTTATAATAATCGCCGATGACTTCATCGCCGATATATCGGATACTGCCGGATTTCACGAGATCTGCGAATTCCGGATAGGATTCGAATGTGATATCATGTCCGCGGATATACGAAGTGATCTTCTCCGCCGCGTCCGTTGTTATCTGGCACCCGTCGCTCCCGTATACTTTGTAGCCGTTATAAGCCGCGGGATTATGACTTGCCGTAATCACAATGCCGCCGCTGCATTTTATTCGGCGTACGGCATACGAAAGTACCGGAGTGGGCATCAGATCATTGAAAATATACACCTTCACACCGGACTTTGCCAGAATAACCGCAGCGGTTTCGGCGAATAATTTCGAATATTTACGGCTGTCATAAGCGATGCAGCAGGACGGATGACCGGTTTCACGGTTCAGGTAATCCGCAAAACCATACGTCGCTTTAGCCGTCGTGTAAATATTCATGCGGTTTGTTCCCGCCGCTATGATACCGCGCAAA
>CAZVPD010000124.1:0-2897 GCA_964628455.1 uncultured Lachnospiraceae bacterium | reverse complement strand
TTCCAGATCTCCGCAGAATCTGTCTTCGATCTCGGAATCCGTGCATCCCTTCAGTTCGTCTCTAAGCGCGGGATCGATCCTATCGCTGCCTGACCATATTTGATAACGCTGACGAGCCGTCATTTCAGATCCCTTTCTTTCCGGTTTTCATACAGACGGATAACCGGCTTATTTTTCGCGCCATTCCCTCACTGTTTCGATCATCGTGAGATAACTCTGTGTCGGAACATAATCGGGAATGGAATTCCCCGAGCTGAAGGCGATCCCGCCGTGTCCCCTGACTTTTTCCAGACAGTCGGTTATATATTCGCGAATATATTCCGAATCGAAACGGCACAGAACATCCGTATCGATCCCGCCGAAATTCCCGATTTGATCGCCGTAGCGGTATACCCATTCGGTAAAATGTGCGATCGAATCTTCATTGGAGTGTTTGGCGTCGATTTTCGCGATGTTTATAAGGTCGTCCATGACGCCGAAAATACATCCGCAGGAATGAAGCAGGAAAGGTTTGCCTGACCGGTGGACGAGTTCGATGATTTTCGTATAAGCCGGCAGTATATGTATTCTGATATCCTCAACGGAAATCAACGTCTGGCTTTTGAATCCGAGATCGTCTCCGAAACGATGAACGCAAAAAACGTCACCGTATTCCTCCGTGATCCTTTTCCATATCTTTATTTGAAGTTCACCCGTTTTTTTGAATAAATCCGCGTATAATTCTCTGTCGTCGCTCTTGATATAACATAAATTGATATAGCCTGTGAGATCCTGAACCGCTTCGAAGACTCCGTTTCCCACTCCGCCGACAGCCTTCATTCCTCTCGGACATGTTTCCGTGAAGTTTTTTATATACCGGTCGTAAAATTCAAAATATTCGGTGTAAATCTGTTCCCACGGAAACTTTTCGAAATCCTCCCGTGTCCTGATGCATCCTTCTTTGTGAGCACCGAGTGCGCCTCCGCCGTGCCTGTAAAGAATCGCGCACAGGCTGAATTCCATGGAAGCAGTATCGTAACCGCACTGCTTCCAGAAATCCCAGAAGAGACGGAATCCTTCCCTGCTTTCGCTCATGTCCGACGAAAACCAACATTCGTAGGGCTTCGTTCCCGTTATTTCGTAAATAACCTTTGAACCGACGCCGTGTTCATACAAGGGCAGGCGCCGTGCCCATTTGTTTGAGGCTGCATCGACAATATTCTTGTAATCGGGCTCCGGTACATATTTCCTGATGATTTCCATCATGCGTTTCTCCCGTATTCATCTCTTGTTTTTTTGATTGTCATAATGTTTTCGTACGTTGCGCCTATGGAAAGCGAATGTGACGAGTCCAGAATAATCCCTCCGTTTTGCGCGGATAACCGGCATGTTCTGACCACATCGCTTCTGACCGAAGCAGCGGTACCGCCGTGAATGTTTTCATGAAGGATACCGCCCCACAGGCATAATTTATTCCCGAGCCGCTGCTTCAGCCGGACGATATCCATGCCGGCAAGTTCCTGTATCCCTTCATAGCTGTCATTGTATTCCGCAATCTCGTCAATAATCGGCATGATATGCCCGCAGCAATGGCGCATCACGTAAAGTCCGCGCTTTTTGCATTCGCTGTATATGGTTTTATGATGTTTCAGCGTGATTTTTCTGTATAATTCCGGACTTGCCGAAAGATTCGTCGTATTGCCCAGATCACCGGCAGATAAAACACCGTCTGCCCCCAGTGACTTAATATAATCGAGTTCACGGACAGTCAGTATACATTGAAATTCGGCGATCTTTTCACAGATCTCGGGATACAGCAGCAAATTTATCCAGCTTTCCTCTTCGTTTACGCCGAACCTCGGCCATTCGATTCCGTTAACGGGTATGATCAGGAATTTCGTGCTCCCGATTTTACCGATCACATATTCGATTGCCTCGTATGCCGAATTCCGTTCATGGAGGTTGACCGGAGGCAGAGATTTTGCCCTGTTTACTTTTTCACAAATCTCTTCGTATGTGATGTTATATTAAAAATATGCCGTATTGACCGGTATTTTCATCAGGTCTTCGGTCTCCGGGCTGTAGATATACTTGTTATTCAAAGAATCCGCGTATTTGTCTGTACCGGTTTCCCTCAACTTTTCGCCCGAATACCCTTTCGGGGCTATGGGAAAAAGCGTCATGAGGTCCATGTCGAGTGCTTCCGCAAGATCAACATAGTCCCTTTTATACGACTCTGCGATCTCATCGCGTCTGCCTTCCCAATATGCGCGGGTTTCTTTGAATTTTGCGTGAACGAGGGAGGGTCTTCCCAATACCATTTCAAAAATATTATAATCGATGCAGTGTTCTCCCCACGGAACCAGATCCGGCTGCCTGTTTTCCAGGGCCGCTTTAATTCTTTCTTTTCCCGTCATTCGGTTTCCTCTTTGACAGTTGATTTTTCACAAAAGTTCATATTCACAGAGAGGGTCGTCGAGTATGATTCTCCCTACTTCACAGTCGTTAAGACCGGTATAAAGCTCGCATTTCCCGTCCGGCAGGCGAATGATGCCGGAGGTAAACGTGACGTCCGCCGTTCGTTGATTTTTTTGCGGTCCGTGCGGGAAGCGGCCGCGGTCGGATATTATTTTGGTCTGTGTAACTTCCGTCGTTTCCGGATTCAAAGCGAATGCCATGCTGTAATAATGAATGATAAAAACACCGTCAATCGTTTCGCCCCATGACTTATGCCCGATGATGCCGAGAAGCCCGTTTTTTAAAGTATATATCTGATTTGCGCCTCCCCATTCCTCCGGAATAAACTGACCGTCCAGAAGGGGCGCGCTTTCGATGAACGTTTCGTTGATCTGATCTGTATTTTCCGCTGCCGCGAAGCCGATCTTTGCAATGCAGCCGTACCGATCGAGCATGAGCTG
>CAZVPD010000123.1:0-11984 GCA_964628455.1 uncultured Lachnospiraceae bacterium | reverse complement strand
TGACCGACACCTGCCTTGCGGCGCAGGATAAGTTCAAGAAGTATCTGGACTATTTCAGAATTGCGTATTAATCAAATTTCGGGGAGGAAACATCATGCAGAAGAAAGCATTGGTCGTCATAGATATTCAGAACGACATAACAAAGAACTACAGGGAGATTATCGGCAGCATCAACAGAGCCGTCGACTGGGCGGTCGAACACGAAATTCATGTGGTTTACATCAAACATAACAATCTGTCGGACGGCACACGAACCTTCAAGCCGGATACCCGCGGTACCGAGCTTGTGCCCGAAATGAAGATCGTATCCGGGAACATTTATACGAAGAGCAAAGGAAACGCACTTACAAGCGAAGCTTTCGCGGACTTTGTCGCCGGGAATGATATCACGGATTTCTATATTGCCGGTGCGGACGCCGTCGCCTGCGTGAAATCCACCTGCTTCAATATGCGCAAGTCCGGATACAAAGTTACGGTCCTGTCGGATTGCATCACGAGTTACGACAAGCTGAAAATCGATGAAATGCTTCAGTATTACGAAAGCAAGGGCTGCAATATCACCGCCCTTGATCATCTGCTTGCGGATTGATACCGGAAGCAAAGGCTGGGTTCTGCCGTTATACAAAAACTGCTTCAAAACGGACATACCGTTTTCGGATATAACATAGAAAAAGCATCATGTGTGGTTTTTACCGATAATATTTCCTCTCAAAAAGCATTTTTGAAAGAGGGCTTCACACTTGATTGCATTCATCCGGACTGTACGGCATACAATTTTTTTACTCTCAACAATAAATTCCCGTTTGTCGAGTAAATTACCCATTAATAATAACCACATGATCCTATTAAGGCACTCTGGAAAAAGGGTGATTTTTTCGACCATTGATATATTTACAGTGAAAAAATCATAAAGTGCCGCGGTGAAAGAATCGGCGAATCATTCATACGGAGTATCCTGCAGCACGCTGTGGAAGCTGATGACAGATAAAGGTGTGAAATTTTTATGAAATATAAAGCTGTGTTTTTTGACCGTGACGGAACACTTACATATTTCAATCCCGAAAAGGAAGCATGGCGTAATAAGGTGGTTTCTTCGTGGAGCGGAAACCCGTTTGATTTACCTTATAATAAGATGATGAAGCTGTTTTTACTTTCGTCGGAAGGCAGAAATCCATGGTATAAAAATCTTAATGACGAGTGTGAGTTTAATAAGCGCTATTACCGTAATTTGCTTATTGGTGAAGGCGTTACCGAAAGCCTTGAAAAAAGGGCGGAACTGCTATTTAGCGGGCTTTGGTGCAATAATGACCGCCTGCTTTTCCCCGAAACGATGGAGGTGCTTGAATACTTCCATGGCAAAGGTTATAAAATGGGCGTCATAAGCGACACATCACCCTCCCTCGAATATACTTTGCAGCAGTTGGGCATAGCGAAATATTTTACCTCTTTTACGGCGAGTTCCCTGGTGGGGGCAGGAAAACCCAGCCCGGTTATATTTAATGCGGCACTGAACGCTCAAGGTATAACCGCTGCCGAAAGCCTGTATGTTGATGATTATAAACCCGAAGCCGACGGCGCGCGGGAACAGGACTTTACTTCGTTTTTAATAGACAGAAGCGGTGAAAATAAAGATCAATGGACAATTACGAGTTTGAAACAGCTGATTGATTTTGTGGAGAACTAAAAGTGAGTAAAAAGTTGAAATAATCGGTTTTGGATATCCCGGTAAGTCTTTTGCCCAAGCACTTTTGAATCCGGATATAAGTAAAGAGGATATTTTAATTGTGCTGATTCTATCCAAACCCTTTTTGATGCAAAAAAAATGAGTTTACGGCGACGAATAAAATCCATAATGCGATTGATCTTTGCAATAATCTCACATAGGCTCTTAATAGGTACGCAGGCTTTACAGAGATAGTATTGTTGCAAACGGTAAACTGACGCCGAACAAGCCCGGACCGAAAGATTAACTTCAGCTGTTAATACAGAAGGAACGCTTTATGTCAGATACAGTTTATGATATAGATGTTATACGGAACATCATACTGGATAGCCAGCACTTGTTAAAGAGAAGCTCCGGAAGTATAGAGGATATCGTATCGGATATCTGCGGGCTGCAGTATGACCCGTATCCTGCCATCCATCTGAATCAATATATGATGCTTTGGAACAGAAAAAAGGACTTTACCGCAGAGCAGTTGGATATCGCGGCATACAGGGAATTCAAAATTATCGAGACATGGACGTTCAGGCGGAATATGTTTTTTGTGCCGTACAATGAATTCGCGCTGTACCGTACCGCTACAAAAAGAGTTGTCAGATGGGGAAATACCGATGAGGGCTGGCTTAATGACACCGACAGTCCTCAGGTTCAGGATGCGGAAAGTGAATTGAAAAAGGGCTTGACGGGTTTGCCGGGGATGACCGCCGGGCAAATCTGGGAGCATCTGAATTTATCTTACGAATGGCATAAATACAGAAAAGAACACGACTCGAATTACGAGCTTCCTGTATTCCAAGCGTTTTACAGACTGATGCGCAGGAGAGACCTTGTGGTTTGCGGGCGGAATCCGGGAACCTTCAGGGAGCCGGTTTATATTCTGAAAGAAAATCTCGGCATCACCGAATGGCCTGATCAAGGGATCGATGAAAAACAGGCTGTAAGCTGGATGGTTGAAAAATTGGTATCCTCACTGGGAGTAACCGATCCGGTTCACGTTTCGCATATATCCGGTATTGCGGCCCGTGATATTTCATCTGTATTTCAAGAGCTTATATCCGGGAAGAAGATATTGCAGCTTCCGTATAAAATCGGTCGTAAAAATTACTATATCCATTCGTCCAAAGCAAATCTTTTGGATACAAAAACAATGGAGAACACCGACGAAGTCCGGCTTATTTCACCGATGGACATAATTGTCAGGGATAAGAACCGGCTTGAAACATTTTTCGATTATTCGTTTTCCTTTGAGTATTTTCAGAAAAAGGGGATGAAATGGCCTCTGTCGATCCTTGCGGGAAACCGGTTTGTTGGATATATTGATTGTAAAATGGAATGGAAAACGAAAAAATTTATCATAAAAGAAAGAAACATTTTTGATTCTGCTTATAAGGATTATCAAGCTATTGATTCGGCGATTCGGGAATTGGCAGCTTTCCATAAAGCCGAGGAAATCGCGTTTGAACCATAAAGGCGGAAAGTAAAGTTTTATAGAATTAATTCAATATAAGAATCGACGGGAAGAAATATATATAAAAATTAAAAATCTATTCCATGAAAATGCCGGAGGCTTTACGAGTTTTATTTTTACTCTCGGTTTATAATATTAACTCAAGGTTAATACTGTTGTTCCTGACAATAGCTATACAGCAGCAGCATTTTATGCTATTATGATTACGGGAACAAGCGCTTGTTTACTATTATGAAAGCGGGTAACGATGATGCAGCTTAAAATCGGCGTCAATATAAAGAAACTGCGCAAAAACAAAGGAATGACACAGGAACAGCTGTCGGAGCTACTGAATATTTCCTGCGCTGCGGTAAGTAAATGGGAATCCACCGACACCTACCCCGATATAACCATGGTCATACCATTGGCGCGCATATTTGAAGTGAGTGTTGACGATCTGATGGGGTATGACGAGGCAAAGACCGAAGAAGAGATTGCCGGTATAATAAATGAATACCGGAATTTACAGTGGGACGGAAAGTTTGACGAAGCAGTATCGCTGATAAGCAGCGCACGAAAGGAGTATCCGAATGATTACCGTATCATGCATATGTATATGTGGTGTCTTGCGGGCGGTTCCGCGGACAATGATGCTGCGGTATTGCGTGAACATTATGATGAATTTATACGGATTTGCGAGTGCATTCTGAATGGCTGCACGGAGGAACAGATTCGGCATGAAGCAATGACCATGAAGGCTAAGCTGCTTCATGCAAACGGTCACACGGAGAATGCGCTTGAATTATTAAGGGAATTTCCCACATGGTATCAAAGTGCCGGGCAGAAAACAGAACAGCTGTTTGCAAAGGACAGTGCAGAATTTCGTTACTGGGTATGCAGAAATTTATATGAGCTTGCCGATTTTGCGGCTGACAAGTGGGTGAAAACCGTATTCTTTGTTGACGCTATGGACCTTGATGAAAAAGTTGCAAAGATCGAATCAATCGGCGACATGACAGCGGATATGTATGACAGATCGGGTGAAACAGTATTTGCAGTGGTTTGTATGAGTATATACGGAAGGCTCGCAAATGACCTTACCTTCCGCGGAGGAAGCGAAACGGATATAATCCGGGTCAGAGAAAAACAGCTCAATGCTGTCCGGCTTGTTACGGAAATAACGAGGAAGGACCGTGTGCTGTTTGACTGCTTCAGCAAACCAAGAGAAACCGATAACCTTTTAAAATGGACTTTGCATTACTTCAAAGTCAGTGAAAACTCCCCTCTTGCCAAACTTCGCGACAACCGGGAATATATGGCTATGCTCGATGGATTTATGAAATAGAAATATGGATCATGCCGCCGGTGTCAGTCTCCGGCGGCATGGTTCTTTATGCTTGCAACCCGGCGAAAATACAGTCGCGCGCGTCGGGACATGTGCCCTTACCGCTATATTCCTGTTTTATCAGGAATGTTATGAACGCCGGTCTGCGCAGAAGGACGTTGATATGGATACGATGGGTATCGGTACCGGCGTTCTGGTTTTTTTGCCGGATTGTTTTTTTCAAAAATGCGCCTACATGATGCCGGCTTTCGCTGAATTAAAACACAGCCCAATAGGATTATGACGGAATCTGTCGGAATTGCCTTGACAAAGATGCGGATTCTTCATACAATACATATACATGTTTGGAATAAAAGGAGACGCGCCATGTGTGAATATAGAATCGTATACCCGAAAAATTACAGACCGGCTGATAAAACCGCCGCTCTGCAGCTGTCGGAATATCTCGGCATGATACTCGGCGGGAAGCCGGAAACGGCAGCCGACGGCACGCGCGAAACACAGTATGAAATTTGTGTCGGAGACACCAACCGTACCCGGTCGGAAAAGCCGGACAACAGGGAGGGATATAAGATATGGAATGATGGTGAAAAGCTTTTTATTCTTGGCGGTTCGGACCGCGGCACACTATACGGCGTATACGCATACCTGGAGTTTCTGGGATGCAGGTTTTACGCTGCGGATACCGAAATCATACCGGAAGCCGGCTTATTGATTTTTCCGGAGGAACCGCTCTGCTCCTCTCCCGCGTTTGAATACCGCGACCTTTTCTGGTCTTGCACGTTCGGTACGGAGCTTTCCGCCAAACTGCGTCTGAACGGGTGTGTGGGCAGCCGTGACCTTCCTGCCGAATGGGGCGGCGGTATCGGTTATGCCGGACCTCATTTTGTGCACACCCTACCCCTTATGCTGACAGAAGAGGAATATTTTACCGGGTATCCGGAATATTTTTCGGAAATCGACGGCAAGCGCACGGGTAAACGCCTGTATTCACAGCTATGTCTTACAAACGAGGATGTTTTCCGGATTATTCTGGCAAAAGTCAGGGAATGGCTGAACGGGAATCTGGATGCGAAAATTGTCTCGGTTTCTCAGGATGACGCTTATGACCTGAATTCTTACTGCACCTGCCCCGAATGCAGAAAAGTAAACGAAGAGGAAAAGACTCCCGGCGGTACGCTTTTCCGCTTTGTCAACCGCATAGCGGAGGCGATTGAAGACGAATATCCCGGGATTGCCGTGGACACTCTCGCTTATCAACATTCGGTCACGCCCCCAGCGGTCACGGTCCCGCGCAAAAACGTGATCATACGCTACTGCACCGGAAGCTGCGGGCTGCATCCGATCGGTGTATGTGAGGAGAATGAAACTCACAGGTTCAATCTGGAACGGTGGCACGGGATCTGCAGCCGGATATATATATGGGACTACACCACAAACTTCGCTCAGTATCTCGCTCCATTCCCGAATTTCGCTTCGCTTGCGGAAAACATGCGTTTCTTCAGGGCAAACGGCGTTTTAGGCGTGTTTGAACAGGGAATGTATCAGAAGGGTAAAAGCGGCGAATTCGCCGAGTTGCGCTCTTACGTCCTCGCAAAGTTGCTTTGGGATCCGGAACAGGATATACACGTGCTTATGAAGGAATTTTCGGATGTATACTACGGTGCTGCCGCAGACAAGGTTTTGGAATTCCTCGGCTTTATATATAACAAAATGCTTTCCTCGGGCAGTCACCTGCCTGTCGCTTTCAGGTATGATGAAAAATTCAAGGACCTGTTCGGCGAATCCGATATAAACCGCTGCGACGGGATTTGGGAAGACGCACTTTCCGCGGTATCGGGCAGAGAAAAAGAACATGTCCTGCGCTCTATGCTCTGCTGGCGTTTTGTAAAATGCAATCTCGGATTTTCCGGTAACGCCGAATACGAGCGGTGGAAAGCCGACTGTTCCGCCATGGGCGTCGTGCAGTACAACGAGGGAGCTTTGTTTGAACAGCTGTGACTGCATAAACATACGCATGACAGCATCGAGTGTTCGGAATCCGGGGATTCCTGCAGATAAATGTTTTGTTTCATCTCATATGAAAGCGACATGCTAAAGAATTTTCAGGATATTCAGGATATATGGAGGAGTATATATGAGAAACACCTGCAAAACAATCGCGCTCCTGTTGTTGTCGGTTTTATGCTGCATCGGATCCTGCAGCTGTTCATCGGATAATACCGCTGAAGACGCGCCTGTAACAGCGGAAAGTTTACCCGCTGCCGATACTTCCCCGTCTCCTTTTACAGATGATCTGCCCCAGCTTGATTTTGAAGGCAATACCGTCGATATTTGTGCATGGGGTTACGCAGACGCTGCCGGTGAACTCTATTCGGAAGCGCTTGACGGTGAAATAGTCAACGATGCGGTTTATAACCGTAACATCACCGTCGAAAACAGGCTGAATCTTGGCATGAACGTTGTTCTCGTCTCGGACGGCGGGAATCAATACACTGTTTCGGAGACTGTGGAGACAGCTGTTGCAGCCGGTGACGACGCTTATGATATAATGGCTGCTCCGACGTATACGTGCGCATATAAATGCACCGGTGATATCTTTGTCAACCTCACGGATATCGAGCACCTTGACCTCGGCAAAGAATACTGGGCTCAGGGTTTCAACAGCAGCATGTCGGTAGGCGGCAAACAGTATATATGCACGGGAACGCCCGCAATTTCCCTCTACCGCTACATGTATGTCGCCGTTTTTAACAATTCACTGGTAAATGATTATAATGTCACCTCACCGGTCGGGACAGTTCGCAGCGGGAACTGGACGCTTGAATATCTGACATCGCTGACAAAGTCGGTTTACAGTGACCTTAACGGGAATCAAAAACCGGACGACGCCGATTTATACGGTTTTACATCGGGGGCCAGGACCAGTTCCGACACCTGGTGGATAAACTGCGGGGTCGATCTTTTCATGAAGGATGAAAACGATTATTATCTCTATCAGCCGGAAAGTGAACGTCTGTCAGACGCGGTGGAAGCCGTGCTCGGACTTTATGGATCTGCCGGTTCCTATGTGGTCCCCTATGATAACGACGGTGTGCGCGAGAACCGTATACAGACTGTCTTCGGGGAAGGGCGTTCGATGTTCGCGGTATCGCACTTGTATGGGATCGAACACAATCTCCGTGATATGGAGGATGAATATACGATTATCCCGATGCCAAAACTGGATGAAGCGCAGGATGATTATTATACCGCCGTACAGGTAGAACTGACAGGTTATGCGGTGACGGTTACGGTTCCGCTCGATCAATTATCCTTGATGGGAGCTTTTCTGGAATGTCTGGCTTCGGAAAGTTACGGGACTGTCTACAACGCTTATTATGAAAATGCACTTTCGTATAAATACCTGCAGAATACCGAGTCGGTTGAGATGCTCGACATCATTTACAAAAGCGTTTACATCGATCCGTCTGTCATCTATTTTAATGAAACCGGCGGTATGGTAATCTCTCTGCGGCAGATGATGCGCGACCGCACCGATACGGTTGCATCGTCACTGGCTTCGATCGAGTCGTCTGTCGCGGAAAATGTTGCGAAGATGAATGAATTGTTCCGTAACCTGAAGCACTGAGGGTTTGTATGATTAACAACAAATCCGATAAAAACCGCCGTTTTCTCGATACGGAGACAACAGTATTGTATGCTGCCGATGCGGACAGAGGGTGGAGTTACTGTCATCACGCGTCTCTCGGATTTTATAACAATTGTTTTTATGCCATGTGGTCGAACGGGAGGACAGATGAAGACGATATCGGTCAGCGCGTATTGTATTCCGTATCGCGTGACGGGCGGACCTGGAGCGATCCCCGGGTATTGTTTGAACCTTCCGGGGAAAACGCTGTTTTAACCGCAGCGGGATTTTTCAACTCGCCTGCGGGATTGGTCGCTTATGCCGGAACGTATTCGTATAAAACAGAAAATATCGCCGGCGGTCATTATGTCGAAATAGGCAGAGAGCATACGGATACGTCTCTTCTCTGCCGTGTTATGCGCGGAGGTGTCTGGTCTCCGGTTATAGACACGCATCTTCCTGTCGTACCGAATCACGGGCCTCAGTGTCTTTCTTCGGGACGGCTGATCCTCTGCGGGAATTTCGCATACCCGGTATCCGACTGCTCCGATGGTATAAACGGCTGGAAAATGCGGGGGCTTGAACCTTATGCTTATCCGGGTGTTTTTGACGACTCCGCAGGATTTATCTGTCAATCCGGTCTCCGCCGGGATAAAAAATTCCTCTGTGAAGGCAGTTTTATAGAAACGGCGCCGGGGGTGATACACATGCTTCTGCGCTCCGGCGAAGGAATTTTGTATCAGACGGTCAGTACCGACGAAGGCGAGAACTGGAACGAGCCTCAGGCTACGGCTTTTACGGACTGCGGCGCGAAATTTCACTGCGGCAGATTGCCCGACGGCAGGTATTATATCGTCGGTAATCCCGACCGCGGCAGCAACCGAAACCCGCTGGTCTTATCGTTATCCGAAAACGGAGAGGATTTCGACGAAGCTTTCGTGATCTGCAATAAACCTCGTCCTATACGGATCCCCGGAAAATACAAGGGCGGGATCTACGGTTATCCGCATTCGCTCCTGCACGGAGGCAAAATGTATGTGATCTGTTCGGTGAACAAAGAAGACATATACCTGTTTTCCTTTGATTGGACGACTTCTTTCAAAACCGAAGGATGATCGATTTATCCGATACGGATAACATGATATAACAGCCGGCCGGTAAAACAGGCTGCTTTGGCAGGGATGGTTCATGCGTCTGTCGATTCCTTCAGGATCGCCGACAGGATAGATCCGGCCGCGGCGGTCTGCAGTTACCGCGTTTTCATGGTCTGTTGTCGTCGGATTTTTTTATAATAGCTCGGTTTTATGATTTCACGAAATGAAACGGTTAAAATCTCATTGATGGGATGTATTTTTCTTTATCTTGTGATATAATGGTAAACCGGAGTCTGCAAAGCTCCGTTATTTTCCGTATTGCCGAAAAGTGGATGCGGCAGACGGACGGAAACGGTCCTGTCAGGATTTTCCGGGTCCATAATTATTATTGTGAGGTGCTGCTGTCATAGAGAAAGTCAATTATCAAAGCACGCTGTATGCCTGTTATCTGGGCTATATAACGCAGGCTCTGATCGTAAATCTTCCCCCGATATTATTTATAGTTTTCAGGGAAAAATTCGGGCTCACATATACCATGCTCGGAAGTCTGGTCATGATCCTGTTCGTCACACAGCTTGTTACGGACGCGCTTTCCATAAAATTTATAGATAAAATCGGACAGCGCGCAGCGGCTGTTCTTGCTCATGTGCTGGCTGCTGCCGGCATGATCCTGCTTGCCTTTCTGCCGGGAATACTGCCGCAGCCTTATATCGGGCTGGTTTTTTCGAGCGTCGTTTTTGCCGTCGGCGGAGGGCTGATCGAGGTTCTTGTCAGTCCGATCGTTGAAAGCCTCCCCGGTGAAGCGAAGGCTTCCTCTATGAGCCTGCTGCACTCGTTTTACAGCTGGGGTCAGGTTCTGGTGATCGTTATCTCCACAGCGGCGCTTTTTTTTACCGGTCATGACGGATGGTTTCTTCTTCCGCTTGTATGGACGGCGCTTCCCGTGATCACTCTGTTTCTGTTTGCACGGGTGCCGCTCGTGCCGCCCCGGGAGGAAAGTAAAAGAACGCCGCTAAAAAAACTGATCTCTTCAAAATTTTTTCTGCTTGCTTTTCTCCTGATGGTCTGTTCCGGAGCATCGGAGCAGGCGATGGCGCAGTGGGCGTCTCTTTTTGCTGAAAAAGGACTCGCTATTTCCAAAATACTCGGTGATTTACTCGGTCCCTGCCTTTTTGCCGTAATGATGGGCATAGCGCGAACCCTGTATGGGATCAAAGGGCAAAAAATCAATATCCGTAAAACTTTATTTATCTCCTCCGCACTGTGTATGCTGTCGTTTGTCATTACGGCAATGGTTCCTTTTCCGGCTGTGTCGCTTTTCGGATGCGCGCTCTGCGGATTATCCGTAAGCCTGATGTGGCCCGGAATGCTGAGTCTGACTGCCGCCGGATATCCGGCTGGCGGGACCGCCATGTTCGCGGTATTGGCGCTCGGAGGAGATCTGGGCTGCTCCGTCGGGCCCTGGCTCACCGGGGTCGTCGCGGACGGGAGCGGCCTGAACATGGGGATTCTGACGGCAATAGTTTTTCCGGCGGTCATGCTGATCGGTTTGGCTGTTCTTAAAACAACGGAAAAACCCGGTCCGGTGTATGCGGATAGTGACCTTACCGTGTGATTTTTTCTGTGATATCCATTAATATTTTCGGGAGCATATCCATGAAACCTTTCTTATTACCTGCTGCGGGTATTCGGAATGAAAATGCCCGCGCTTTATATCACGGATTACGGGACGGTATTCCCGTCGGTCTCGGTTATCTTGCCGTTTCTTTTTCCCTGGGCATCGCGGCGAAAAAGGCCGGCCTTACGGCTTTTCAGGGATTTCTGGCCGGAGCGCTGGTCAATGCATCAGCCGGGCAGTATGCGGGCTTTACGCTGATCGCGGAAAACGCTCCGTATTTGCAGATGATGGTCGTAATACTGATCACGAACGCAAGATACTTTCTTATGAGTTTTGCTATGAGTCAGCGTATGAAGCCGGAGACTCCGCTGCCGCATCGCCTTATCATGGGATATTATATTACGGATGAACTTTTTGGTCTTGCGATCGCAAGAACCGGATTTTTAAATCCTTTTTATACATACGGCGCTGTTCTTGTTGCGGCTCCGTGCTGGGCGGCGGGAACTGCGCTGGGTATTGTTGCGGGAAATCTTCTGCCTTTGCGGGTGGTCAGTGCTCTTGGCGTTGCGCTTTACGGGATGTTTCTTGCCATCATCATTCCCCCTTCGCGGAAAAATAAAATCATAGCCGGTTTGGTTTTGTTTTGTTTTGCATCGTCTTATTCGGCTTCCCGGCTTCCTATGATTTCGGATCTTTCTGCGGGTACGCGGACGATATTTTTAACGCTGGCCATATCGGCGGCAGCGGCGTTTTTATTTCCTGTTATGAAGAAAGGCAGCGGGCAATGACTCATAATACTTATATTTATCTTGCGGTCATGGCCGTTGTCACCTATGCGATTCGCGTTTTGCCTCTGACGCTGATCCGGAAAGAGATCAAAAACCGTTTTTTTCAGTCGTTCCTTTATTATGTGCCGTATGTCACACTCGCGGTTATGACTTTTCCCGCGATTACCGGTGCGGCGCAAAGCCCCGTATCGGGGTCATTGGCTTTAATAACGGGTGTCATTGCCTCGTGGTTCGGCGCCGGTCTGTTCAATGTATCGCTTTCATGCTGTGCGGTCGTATTTGTCAGCGAATTATTCCTGTTTCCGTTGGCATGATTTTTTATTATCCGGTGTGCATAA
>CAZVPD010000122.1:3927-12020 GCA_964628455.1 uncultured Lachnospiraceae bacterium | reverse complement strand
ACCTTGATGTGGTCGTTCCACGAAGTCGGGATGACGACCGCCTCGATGTCGCCGCGCGCGGCGACCGCGCGGTAATCCGTCGTGCCCTCCGCTTCCCGGCCGTATTTCGCTTTGCAGGCCTCAAGTCCCATCGCCAGCCTCTCGGGCATCCTGTCGCACACGGCGACGACCTCGACGTCCTCCATGTCGAGCACCATGTTCAGCAGTCCCCTGCCCCGTCCCCCGAGCCCCACGAATCCGATCCTTATTTTTCTCATGTCCGAACACTCCTTATTCTCCGCCTTCCGGCATTTTTTATTTAAATCGATATCATCCGAAAACAAACTCGAAAACGGCGATCTCCCCGGGTTCGACGACAATTTCCACGGCATTGCCGGAAAACTCCGCGTCCGTCTTCGAGATCAGGTCTTTCACCCTTTTGATATCCAGTTCTCCCGTATAGGCGACCTCCGCGGTGATCCGCTTCGATGCGTCGGTCTCCGGCGGGGTATGGAAATCCTTTGTCACGCCGTCGTTGTTGAACAGGGCGATAAAAAGGCTCCCGTCCTTTACCGTGACGACGTGCGCGATATCCGGCGAAACTCTGAAGGGCAAAAGCTCCGCGAGCAGTCCGCGGATAATGCCGTCCAGCGCCGCGGTGCTGTAACCGCTGCCGTATACGATGACCCTGCCTTTGCCGGCGGCGATCTCATAGCTATCCATGCCGGTGAATTCCCGCCTGTAATCCGGGAAAAAGTCCAGATAGGCGCTGTTCAATACCAGCGTCCCGCCTTCTGCGGCGTAATTTTCATACCGTCGGACCTCTTCCGCGGAGAACGCGATGTCCCCCGACAGGATAAGCGCGGGATAGCTGCCCAGCACTTCGGCCGAGGCGTTCTGCAGCAGCACGTCGCAGGTGTCGCCGTAAGGGCCGTTGACCAGGGTGCCCTCCTCCTTCCGGCCCATGGTCTCCCATCCGCCCGGGAAGAACAGGTCCAGGATCTCCCATGTCATGGCGTCGCCCCTGTTATACTCGAAGAAACCGAACGCCCGCTTCTCCTCAAAGCCCGGATAGACGCCGTGATAATAATCGAGCACGATGCCGAACGGGACATACGCGATGCCGACGTCGGGATTAGAGCGGGTGAATTCGTAAAACTCTTTGCCGATGTGGCCGTACGGGCTGAGCTCGTAATTCCCGTTATCGTCGGTCGTATCTAAAAACGAGATCGCGCCGCCCGCTTCGGCCACGATGTAGGGCGCGCCCGCCATGTAGCTCATGAAATACGTCCGCCTGAGCAGACTCATCGAGTGCCCGTTGTCCGGCCCGCTGTAGTCCCCCCAGATTTTGCCCGACGAATAATCGGTGATGCCGGGTCCGTGCCAGGCGGAAAAGTCGATCGCCCAGGGCACGCCGTACTGGACGGCCGCCCCCCGGTTGAAGGCGACGTGCATCTGATACGAATTGATGTTCTCGCCGACCTCGCTTCCGAGGATGCCGAAGCCGAACTCGCCCGCGTAATGGTGCCACATGTAGTGCCCGTTGACGGAGATCCACGGCCGCGGACTTTCACCGCCGCCGAGATACTGCCTCAGCAGAAAGCTTTCGATCACCCGAAGCGCTTCGGCCCTTGAACCGGGCGGCGTTTTATACCCCGCTTCGATCTTTTCGCCCGCTCCGTCCGTCTGTCCGTCCAGATGCGTGAAGGAATACCCCCACTCGTAGACGCCCGACGGACTGCGCATCGGCTCATACGTACCGAGTTCCAGGTTTTCGATCGAACTTTTCACCTTCTCCGGGTCATAGGACGTGCCGAGGGAGGAGATCTCCACCTCGAACTCAAACCCTTTTTCCGGCCTGATATAAAGGGGTCTGCAGACCCCGGGTGCGCGTATGAGATCCGTCTGCTTCAGCAAAAACATCTCTTTCTCTCCTGTTCCGGATCCCGTCCGGTCGTTTTGAGATTCTTCGGTTCCGGCCGGACGGTCCGGTGCGATTTCGGCCGGACTTTCCGGCGCGATTTCGGCCGGACTTTCCGGCACGCTTTCGGCGGCGGGCGCGGGCTCGCTGTCCGGCGAAAGACCGGTCCCGGCCGGACAGGCCGTCAGCAGCAGGACCGAACCCGCGAAAAGGGCCGCGAGGATCAGACGCGCGTGAAAATGCATCATACCGTCTTCTTTTCTCCCTTCGGGCCGCCCGCACGTTTTTCTGCGGAGACGGCCTTCGGGGTGTTGATTTTAGCGCGGGATGTGATATAGTCAGGATAGCGGCGTCAGCCGAGATTTGCGATGACCTCGGCGGCGGTCCGTTCGTAGATCTCCTGCCAGCCTTCGGCGAGCATGCACTCGTATGTCTCGTAGCCCCCGTTTCCGTAGGCGTGCGCCGGGGCGCCGTAGTGCATGTAGCCGTTCGAGAACGCGGCGACAAACGTTTTTTCATAAGGCGACGCGCTTCGCACCCTCGCGCCGATCTCGGTCAGCGCTTCCACGGGTGCCGAAACGAGCACGAAGTCCCCGAGCCTGATGCCGAGAACGGAGGCCGCGGCGGTCCTTTCGCCCGAATCGTCGTTGTGCTTTTTATGCCGCTTCAGGGTCGTTATCGCATCCCGTATCTTCACGAGCTTTTCCATCGCTTCGACGCTCTTGAGATATTTCCCGATGTTCGCCCTGTTGATCCTGTCCTGGTCCTTCAGACTGTGCCTGCCCGTGTTCTCCTCGTGCATATAGGCGTACGCGTAATCAAGAGGATAATCCCCGCCGGTCAGATATTTCAGATAAAGCGGCAGAAACGACTTAAAATTCAAACTTGTGCCGGGCAGTCCGTCCAGCAGTTCCTCCTGCTCGGCGAGCAGCTTTCCGATGATCTCCGGACCGTCGAAACGGCGCGGGAATTCGGCTGTTTTCGAAAAGACGCGCAGCACGGCCTTCCCCGTTTCGATCCGCCGCGCGGTCCTCAGCGTCCCGAGTCCGAGCGAGATCCCGTTCGGCGTGCAGTTCTTCGGCCGGCCGAATTCTTTATAGAGCACTTCGGTCACGTCCCCGCCCGTCCCCTGCAGGAACAGGGCCGTCACGTCCCCGCCCAGGCCCTCTTCAATCGTCTTTTCGGCAAATCCGGGGAACTGGGCCGAAACCGAATTGTCCGCGAGGCCGATCAGCGGATGGCAGCCGAAGCAGAACAGCACCGCGAGCGGGCTGCCGTCCTCCCGGTCGACCCGTATGACGCCGATGCGGGAGTCGGCTTCGTCCAGGCAGAGGATGTCGCGGTCGGGGGGGCACGGATGCGCCTGCCGGACCGTCCACGCCGAACCGTCCTTCATCTTCAGCGTGCGGTTGATGATAAAGCTGTCGTCCCGGCCGACGCCCGAGCCGATGCGCGCGGGGACCATGCCGGCGGCCGCACGGCCGACCGCGGCGGAAACGCGCAAGAGCCTTTCGGTATCACCGCAGACCATCGGACCCGGCACATGCGTGTGTGTCGCGCTCAGGAGTATGTGATCCGGGCAGATGCCGTGCGCGGACGCCAGTTCCGCTCTGAGCGACGGAAAAAACGCGTCGCCGACCTCGCCGATATCGCCGACGGCGATGCAGTCCATCGAGATAATCACGGCTCTTTTTTCGCCGTCGTCCAGCACCAGGACCCGCGCGAAAAGGGGGTCGTTCACACGGACATCCGGATCCTCCGTCGTGATTTCGCACCTCGAGCAGCCCGCCCGTAAAAGCCCTTCCATTTAAAATCACCCCGCAAAAAGTCTTTATATGAATATAGCACAAAAAAACAAAATAATCAAGTTCAAATCCCGCTGCCGGAAATTTTTACGAAACGCAGGGAAAAAGCATGTTTGTCAAAGACGGGACGATTGTCTGGAGCCCGCGCGTGCCGAAAGCGGACCTGCTCCGCCTGTATGAGAACGACGCGAACGGGACCGCGGACGAAGAGCTCCTTCTCGGGACAGGCCTGGCGCTTTATATGCGCTGTTCGGATATCCTGTATGTCCTGGATATCCTGAACGGGCTGGTCCGCTGCCCGGTCTGTGAATACAAAGAAGGCAGAAAAATAAAAATGAACGGTATAAACGACCTTTATACCTGTCCCGAATGCGCTTTTTCGATCGGCCGGAAGCAGCTGGAGCAGTCATACCGGCACAAACAGCTGAATCCGGGGGGCGCGGTCCCGTTTTTCCGTGAATTTATGCAAGACTGGGGGCAGGCGGAGTCCGCGCCGCAGAAAATGCTCGCGATCGACAAAGTCATTCATTCCTTTCATTATTCGCTGAAAGCGGATCCCTCCCTTCCCACAAGGGCCGCGGGTGTGAACCTGATCGAGGGAAAAATCGGCGATGTGACCGACTTTCTGGACGCGCTGAGCAGGGGAAGGGACGACGCCGCCTCCTGTCTGTTCCGGCAGCAACTCGCCGAATACAGAAAACTGTGGAACATCCGGGACCCCTGATGATATAAAAAGTCCGGACCGGTATAACATACTATATTCTTAAAGGAGAGAATTTCCATGAAAAACGACAAAATCAGGATCGGCATCATCGGCGCCGGCGGGATCGCCAACGCCGTCCACCTCCCCTCCGTCACATCGATCGGGGACTGCGAAGTGGCGGCAGTCTGCGACCTTGTCGAATCCAAAGCGCAGGCCGCCGCGCATAAATACAACATCCCGAAGGTTTACCGCTGGCATCAGGATATGCTGGAGCACGAGAAGCTCGACGGCATCCTCTGCCTCGTGCAGTGCGACCTGATGTACCGCGTCGCCTACGACTGCCTGACGGCGGGCAACAACATCCTGATGGAAAAGCCGGCGGGCATCACCTCCTATCAGACCGAATCGCTGGCGCGCTGCGCCGCTGCCGCGGGCAGGATCGCGGCCGTCGCCATGAACCGGCGTCACGTGCCCCTCGTCCAGCTGGTTTTCAAAGCGATGCGCGAACTGACCGAGATCACGCAGGTGGACGGCTGCTTCTATAAATTCAGCGACGTCGCCGCGGGCTGGCACTACGCTTCGGCCTTCGTCTGCGATATCATCCACGCCGCGGACCTCGTGCGCTATCTGGCGGGGTCGGAGCCGGCCGAAGCCGCCACCGTCATCGGAAAGTTCGGCAGCCCGGTCGACAACGCCTGGAGCTCGGTGATCTCGTTCGAGAACGGCGTGACGGGCACCCTGCGCTCCAACTACCAGACGGCGGCCAGAATGCACAACTTCGAGATCCACGGCCCGAAGGCCAGCGCCTACATCAACCTCGGCATGCCGGGGACGAAGGGCTGCGACGCGACCATCGTCCATTCCGCGGGCAGATCGATCTATTCGCAGGCCGCGGCGGGCGCCGGGCAGCAGAGCGTCGAGCATATCGACGGCATCGAGCTTGCCGGGGGCAGCGAGCAGCTGTGGGGCCATTACGGATACCTGCAGGAGGACATCGACTTTATCCGCGCGGTCAGGACGGGAACTCAGCCGCTCTGCACGGTGCAGGACGCCGTCGGGTCGATCCGGCTGATCGAGATGCTGCTTGACAGCCGCATCAATTAAACGATGATCACGATCAGGAAGGCGAAAGCCGCGATACGCGGCGAGGATTTCCTGGCGCCGTTCGGCTTCAAGGGCGCGGTGATCCCGGCGGCGGGCGGATGCCCGCAGACGGCGGTCCGGCTGACCTCGGACGGCTTTACGGCGACGGGGGCCGCAAACCAGAGCGTGCTCTGGTCGGACAGCGGGATCACGTCAAAGCTGGGCTTCGGGGCGGCGAACGAGCTGATGTTCTCGCTGACACGCTTCGCCGCGGACCTGCTTGCGGGCTTCAGCTTCGGGGACCCGGCCGAGGTGATCGGCTATGTGCTTCCGCTCGTTGAAAAATACGCGGCGGAAACGGCGGGCTCCCTCCGCCCCACCTTCATCCGCAACGCCCTGCAGCCCGTGGACATGGCCGCCTATATCCTGTACGCGAAGCACAGGGGCATCACAAGCTTCCGCGGCCTGATCCCCGAAGAGATTCAGCCCGCGCTCAGCGCCCGCCAGCCGAAGCTCGCGCGCATCCCGCTCGTTACCTACAGCGCGGACATGAGCGCCGTGCGCCGCATCCTCGGGGGCGGCGAGATCCTCCTCAAGATCAAGCTCGGGCACGACCCCACAGGCGGAAACGACGTCCGCGCCATGCTCGAATGGGACAAAGAGCGCCTGTCCGCGATCTTCGCCCTGACCGGAGAATTCGGCACGCCCTATACGGACAGCGGGCGCATTCCGTTCTATCTGGACGCCAACGGCTGCTATCCCTCCCCGGACGTCCTCGGCGAACTGCTCGGACACGCGGACCGCATCGGCCTTCTGCCCGATATCCTCCTGCTGGAGGAGCCCTTTCCCGAAGAGTCGGAATTCGACGTGAGCGACCTGCCCGTACGCATCACGGCGGACGAGAGCGCGCACAGCCTCGCGCACGCGCTCGGGCGCATCGACGCGGGCTACGGCGCGGTCGCGCTCAAACCCGTCGTCAAGACGCTGACCGAGAGCTTCCGCATCGCGGCCGCTGCGGAAAAGCGCGGTGTTCCCTGCTTCTGCGCCGACCTGACGGTCAATCCGTTCGTCCTCGAATGGAACAAACAGTTCGCTTCCTGCCTTCCGCCGCTGCCGTCGATAAAAACGGGCGTGATCGAATCCAACGGCCATCAGAACTACGCCTCGTGGGAGAGCATGGAAAAAAGCCGCCTCGCCGGCGGAGGGCGGCCTTCGGGTTACGCAGGGGGCTTTTACGACACGGACGGCGATTTCGCGTCCGACGCGTCCGTTTTCCTCGATTACGCGTATTACGACGAAATGTTTCGAGAATAAACAAAAAACAACGAACAGGGGGACAATTATGGCAAAAAGGGTCACCATCAGCCTGATATGCGCCCGGGACAATCAGGGGGACTACGGCGCGGGCTTCGATAAACTGACGGAGGCCGCCTGCCGGAGGCTCGACGACCTCATCGGACAGGTGCTGCCCTCGCATCCGGACCTCATCGTCCTGCCCGAGACCTGCGACAGGTTCGCGAACTTCACGGAACACCGGCAGACGGAATACCTCAGGGCTGCGGACGGCGCCGTGCGGGACCACCTCAGGGAGACGGCAAGATCGGCGAACTGCCTCATCGCCTATTCGGCGCACCGGTACACGCCCGAGGACAGGCTGTTTTACAAGAGGAACTCGACGCAGATCATCGCGCGCGACGGGACGATCGCCGGCGTCTACGACAAAAACCACGTCACCATGGACGAAAACGACACGGGCCGCGTCGGATACGGCGAAAAAGCGGAGGTCATCCGAACCGACATCGGCAAGATCGCATGCGCCATCTGCTTTGACCTCAACTTCAACGAACTGCTCGAGCGCTATATCCCGCAGAAACCCGACCTCATCGTCTTCTGCTCCCAGTACCACGGCGGCCTGCGGCAGCAGCAGTGGGCCTACGCCTGCCGCGCGCATTTCGCGGGCGCGATCGCCGGGGACGAGGGCACGATCCTCAATCCGTTCGGCGAGAAACTGTCCCGAACCACCAACTATTATAACCATGTGACCCATACCGTGAACCTCGACTGCGCCCTCGCGCACATCGACTGCAATGCCGGCCGTTTTGTCGAAGCCAAGCGCAAATACGGCCGCGCGCTGACCGTTTACGACCCCGGTCACGTCGGTTCGGTGCTGCTGACCTGCGAGGAGGACGGCCTGTCGGTCCAGGACATCATGGCCGAATTCGAAATCGAACCGCTCGCCGATTATTTCGCCCGCGCCCGCGCCCACAGGCGCAATTATTTCGGTCTGTAAAACGGCCTGCATGGGACGCGGCTCGGTCGCAGAAGAGCTTCCGTTTACACCGATAGTCCTATGATGATCGGATCCGGGCATTTTTTTCAATGGGTTTCGAGGCAGTTTTAATATAAACAACACACGCGGAAAATTTATAAAGGAGGAAAAGCATGAAAAGGATATTTCCGGAAAGCCGTTTGGGCAAATGGGCGATATGGATGACACTGACCTGTATATCGGTGACGGTGATATTTTTTCTGTTCATGGCGGCGTGAACGGTTGATTTTGACACCGGTCCCTGGTGGGATGTAACAGTACTCATTGCGGCTG
>CAZVPD010000122.1:1286-3917 GCA_964628455.1 uncultured Lachnospiraceae bacterium | reverse complement strand
ACAAGAATGTTGCCTGCAAGAACTTTCTGACCGTCTGCACGTTTTACGCCAAGACGTTTGGACTCAGAATCACGGCCGTTCTTGGTAGAACCCATACCTTTTTTATGAGCAAATAATTGAATGTTTATTTTAAGCATTTTGGCAATCAGAAAAGAAAAAGCTGTTCTGATTTACTGTTCACTGGCCTTCGGGATTCTTGCCGTCCTATATCTGCTGACCCACAGTCTTTTTATTAACGATTAAACGGAGATCCGGCGATCACCGATATGTTCCCGGGTTAAAATCAGCCGAGACAAAGTCCGACCGTCCCGGCGCCGACGCTCCGCCCCTCCGGAGAGGGGAATGAACAGAATCCGACCGATTCTCCTCTTTGGAGGGGTAAAGGAACGCGATGCGTTCCCCGGGGCGGGGCTGGTAATGTCGGGAAAAATGCAGTCCGGAAAACAATTACAGGAGTGTCCGCCATGAAAAAAGTTGTTCTGATTCACACCAGCCTTGTTTCCATTCTTGATCTCAAAGCCCTTTTTTCGGAAATCATACCGGAAGTCCGTATGGTCAACATCATCGATGACAGCCTTCTGCCCGAGGTCATGGAGCACGGCGGTGTTACGCCGGCCGTTGTGCGGCGCATCTGCGCCTACGCTGTCGAGGCCGAAGCGATGGGCGCCGATCTGATTTTCAACCAGTGTTCATCCGTAGGAGAAGCCTTTGATATCGCTTCCCGGCTGGTGCATGTACCCGCGCTGAAGATCGATCAGGCGATGGCCGAAAAAGCCGTTGACATCGGGCGGCGGATCCTTACCGTCGCCACCGTCGAAACAACGCTGGGACCCAGCTGCCGGCTGATCGAATCCGTCGCCCGTGAAAAGGGTAAATCCATCGATCTGCAGCCCTGTCTGGTAAAAGGCGCTTTTGCGGCGCTCACGCAGGAAGCCGATAAGGAAAAACACAATCGCCTGATACTGGATGCCATCCGCGAAAATTCGGAAAGGGCCGATGTCGTCGTTCTGGCCCAGGGCAGCATGACGGCTCTACTGCCATATCTGGGCGATATTTCCAAACCGGTTTTGACAAGCCCCCGTCTGGGTGTCGAAAGAGCGCGAAAGATATTGAAAGACTGATACGGAGTTCCGTCACGGGAGACGCGTCACCGGACAATCCGAATCCCGGGACCGGCTGCCCGGATGCCGCAAACTTCCGAACATCACGCTGTTCCCGACCTTCGGTCTGCTGACCGGTCAGGTCAGGCAAACCATCATCCGGAGGATCTGTTTATGTCTGCAGAAAAAGGACTTGATTATTCGTACAGACCGGAAATCCTGCAGGCGGCTGACCGGCAGATCGCCGCTGCCGGACGGCCGGACCGGGTCACGGTCATTCTTGACGACGACCCGACCGGCATTCAGACCATTCACGGGATTGCCGTTTATATGACCTGGGATCCCGACATTCTGATCCGGGCCCTGCGGCAGGAGCAGGCTTTTTTTATCCAGCATAATACCCGTTCCCTGGACCGGGAACAGGCGGTCCGGCTGAATGAGACAATCGTCGGGGATCTGTGCCGGGCCGGACAGGTGACCGGCCGGGCGTTTACGGTGATCAGCCGCAGCGACTCCACCCTGCGCGGCCATTATCCGGCTGAAACGGATGCGATCCGGACAGCCTGGGAAAAAGGGACCGGACAGTCTGTCGACGGCGAGTTGTTCATCCCCTTTTTCCTTGAAGGCGGACGAATCACCGCCGAAGACATCCATTACCTGAGTCATGATGGGCACCGGATTCCGGTCGCCGAAACGGAATACGCCCGCGACGGCGCTTTCCCCTATCATCACTCGGACTTGAAGCAATATATTGAGGAAAAAAGCGGCGGGACAACATCCGCTGCCGAAGTCTGGTCTGTCAGCCTGGATCTGCTGAGAGAAGGCGGCTGGGAGGCGGTCACACGGCTGCTCACGGCCTGCCGTTCCAACCGCCGGATCATCGTGAATGCAACCTGTTACGAAGACCTTCGGGTCCTGACGGCAGCCCTGTACACGGCCGAACGGCAGGGCAAACGGTTTTTGTACCGGACTGCGGCTTCGTTTGTCAAAGCTTATCTGCAGGTACCTGACAGGCCGCTTCTGCAGGCCGATGATCTTTTCCCGCCGCCTGCAGCGGCCGGGAGACCCCTCAACGCCCTGATCATCGTCGGTTCACATGTGCCCAAAACCCGCCGTCAGCTGACTCATCTGCTGGAGCACACGGCCTGCACGCCGGTCCCCCTGCAGGTGGCTGCCGTTCTGGCCGGAGGAATTCCGGCAGAACGGGAAATCGGAGCAGTCACGGAACATACGGAATCCGCTCTCAAAAGCGGCCGTTCGGTCGTGCTGTACACTTCATCGGCACTGGAAGGTTTTATAACGCGCGCCGGTCAGGACCAGGCGGCAGCTGCCGGAAACGGATCCGCGGCGCTGGCCGATGCCGGGCGCGTTTCGGCGGCGCTGACCGCCGTCGTGCGCAGTCTGGAATCCCGGCCGTCACTGGTGATCACCAAGGGCGGCATCACGTCGAGCGATATCGCCGCGCGCGCTTTAGGCATCCGGCGCTGCACGGCCCTCGGGCAGGTACTGCCGGGCGTTCCGGCAGTCCGCT
>CAZVPD010000122.1:0-1276 GCA_964628455.1 uncultured Lachnospiraceae bacterium | reverse complement strand
GCTGCGGGGACCGGACCAAATGGCCCGGCCTTCCTCTGATCATTTTTCCAGGCAATGTCGGTCAGGAAGACGCCTTAACCCAAATCTGCCGGTCCATGGTCATCAGCCCGGACCGAGAAGCGGAAATGTCCGGGAAAGTACAGTCAGGAACACCCCAAATCAGATAAAATCAAGATAATGAATCAGTTTTCCGAAGCGGCGCGCAGCGGAACGGAGGAAACCGGATTCGCGCGGCTCCGTCATGCGGCCGGATACGATTCAGACCGCGACACACATTCCCCTCTTCGGAAGGGTAAAGGAACGCGATGCGTTCCTTGGGGCGGGGCGGTTATAAAGGTATTTCCCTGCGCTATACCGTTCGTGTTTGACCACCCCGTTGCGGAAGCACCGGGATGGCCTTCCTGAAAGCGCGGATACGGTCTCAACCACCCTGTCCTTCGGACACCCCTCCAAAGAGGGGAATTTTAAAAACGTCTGTTCCGCGTCTATTCCCCTCTCAGGAGGGGTGGTGCGTCAGCACCGGGGTGGTCAGCACCTGAAAAGCGCAGGGACGGTCCCGCTTCACCCGCTCTCTTCCCCCGGGGGAATCCTCATAAAAAGCGCCCCGGTTTTCCGGGGCGTGAGTTTTTACTCTTCGGCGCGCTGTCTTTCCGTAAACCGGAGGACGGTTTTTAAATCGAACGTCTTCCCCTCGCCGGAAAACCGGAGGCACCTCGCATAATCCATCCTGTTCTCCTCGTTCATGACCGGCGCGAAGACCGCTTCGAAAGGCAGGCTTGTCGTGATCTTCACGATGAAGCGGTCCGAAAGCTGACTTGCCGTCCGTCCGCCGGGATCAATCCTGATATCCCTGCGGGCGAGATAAAAGTTTGCCGCCCACTTCAGCGGGTCCTCCGAAGACGCATGGTCTTCGACCGTCAGCCCGTCTCCTTCAAGGCGGAGAAACCGCTCCCACACATAGGACCTGCCTCCGCACGAAACCCTGCAGGTAAGTGCGATCTCCCGCTTTGCTTCGTCGAAGCTCGCGATGCCCGGCTCGATCCCGCACTGTTCGTCGGGAAAGTCCGGGCAGTACACGACATTATGCGCCTCCGCCGAACGCAGATAACGGTAGAAGTCCCAGATATCGTAATCGCAGCAGCCCGAGTCGACCAGGACCGGTTCGTTCCCGTAAAACAGCAGCGTCTGCGGACGCCCGTAATGCTGATGGCCCCCGAGATGCTCCATGGCGTCGGCCACGAGCGCTTCGGTGATGGGCGGCTCTTCGCGGAGACTC
>CAZVPD010000121.1:0-12020 GCA_964628455.1 uncultured Lachnospiraceae bacterium | reverse complement strand
AGAAGGGACCCCCGTAGTCGGCGGTATGTTTGATATCGATGCCTGCGCGGTTGCTATGGGAAATATTCATAAAGACGATATGTGCGTCATTGCGGGGACATGGGCAATCAACGAATATATCTCGGATCATATCATAGATGACCATACGGTCAGCATGAACTCCGTCTTCTGTGATCCCGCATATTATCTTGCGGAAGAAAGCAGTGCGGCGTCAGCCGGGAATCTCGAATGGTTCCGCGATATACTGAAGGATAAAAGCTACGCGGAGCTGGATGAAATGGTCAGGAGCACGGACCCGGCTTCATGCCGTGTCTATTATCTCCCCTTTTTATATGCTTCAAACGAAAATCCACATGCAAAGGCAGCGCTGATCGGACTGAACAGTTTTCACACCGCGGCGCATGTGATACGCGCCATATATGAAGGGGTTGTTTTCTCTCATATGACCCATATCGAAAAACTGCTGGCCGCGAGGGAAAAACCCGACCGCATCCGTCTTGCCGGCGGAGCTGCGAACTCCGCTGTCTGGGCGCAGATGTTCGCCGATGTGACGGGAATCGCGGTCGACGTGATAGCAGGCACCGAACTCGGGGCCAAAGGCGCGGCCATGGCCGCGGGTATCGGAGCCGGCATCTACCGCGATTACAGCGACGCAGCGGAAAAATGCGTCACGGTGCATACCGGATTTGTTCCCGACCCGGCTGTCAAAGAGATTTACCTGAAGAAACAAAATGCGTATAAAAAGATCGTTTCGTCACTCGACGGGATCTGGGAAGATATTTAAGGAGATAAGATGCTCGAAAAATTAAAAGAAGAAGTATATAAGGCAAACCTCGACCTTGTCAGGCATCATGTGGTTATTTTTACATGGGGCAACGTCAGTGCCGTAGACAGGGAGAGCGGTCTTGTTGTCATCAAACCGAGCGGAGTCGATTATGCTTCCGTGAAGACGGAAGACATGGTGGTCGTTGATATGGACGGGAAAAAGATCGAAGGGGAACTGAATCCTTCCACCGACCTTCCGACGCATCTCGAATTATACAGGGCTTTTCACCGGATCGGGGGCGTGGTTCATACGCATTCGGTCAATGCGGCTGCGTGGGCTCAGGCAGGGCGCGACATCCCGTGCTACGGAACGACGCATGCGGATTATTTTTACGGACCGGTTCCCTGTACGCGTGCGCTGACCGAAGCGGAAGTGAACGGCGAGTATGAGAAAAACACGGGTATCGTTATTGCCGAGACGTTCGGAGGACTGGATCCCGACGCTGTCCCGGGGGCGCTGGTCCGTTCTCACGGAGTCTTCTCATGGGGCAGGAATGCCGGCAATGCGGTTTATAATGCCGTTGTTCTGGAAAACATTGCTGAGATGGCTTTAAAATCTGAAATTCTCAACAAGCAGATAACCGGGGCTCCTGCGTATCTGCTGGAAAAGCACTTTTTGCGGAAACACGGAAAAAACGCTTATTACGGACAAAAGAAATAAAAACATCTGCGGATATGATCTTACGAAAGGATAACGGAAGCGGTTGCTTCCGTTCGGTGGTTATTATGAACATCAGAGAAATGCGCGGTTATCTCATAGAAAAATCAGGCGTTCTGAACCTGATGCCTGTCTTCGTTCCGAGGAGATTCGGCCAGGCGGGACACCGCCTGCGGCTGCATCCCGACGATTATTTTGCGCTCGGTACCGGCCGGGGAACGATCAAGGAACGCTGGTTTTCCTCGGTCATCTGCGCGATGAACGGAGCGGACGCGGCTCCAGATGAAGGGTTGAGTTATATCAATATTGACGGCGATCGGGATCATAAAATCTCTCTCAGGGAATTTGTGGACACCCTCGGTCCCGAACTCATCGGGAGTTATCTGTATGAGACTTATAAAACCTGGCCGATGTATTCCAAGTTTTTCGATTACGAGGGACCGCTTTTTCACCATCTTCACCTGGGATTTGAAGACGCGGCGCGCGTAGGTAAAATCGGGAAACCGGAAGCCTATTATTATCCGCCGCAGATGAACAACTATCCCGGTAAATTTCCGCACACCTATTTCGGCTTCGACCCGGATGTGAAGAAGGAGGAAGTGCGTGAACGGCTGGGGAGCTATACCGAAAAGGATATCCGAATCACCGAGCTTTCCAGAGCTTACCGGATTGAACTGGGCACCGGCTGGTATACCCCTCCCGGAGTCATGCATGCGCCGGGTTCCTATCTGACGTACGAGCCGCAATGGAACTCCGATGTCAATTCGGTGTTTGAAAACATCACGGACGGGGAAATTTACAGGCGTGATTTCCTGGTCGAAAACCTTCCCGAAGAGGACAGGGACAACCTTGACAAAGTGATGGCGCTGCTGGACTGGGATAAGAATACGGATCCGAATTACAGAAAACATTATTTTCGCCCTCCGCTGGTGATCACGGACAATGACCGGTATACCGAAAAATGGATTTCATACGGCAATCCCTATATTGCGGCAAAGGAACTTTCCGTAAAACCCGGGCAGACGGCGGTGATTGCCGATGAAACCGCATACGGGTGTATCCTGCTTCAGGGCTGGGGAACGCTGGAAGAGACCGACTGCGCGGCTGCGACTATGCTGCGTTTCGGTCAGCTCAGTCAGGACGAGTTCTTTATATCGGGCAGCCGTGCGGAAAAAGGGCTTACGGTGACAAACCGGAGCAGCTGCGAACCGCTGGTTATGCTGAAGCATTTTCCCTGCAATCCGTCCGTTCCGAAGGCAGGGAGTATGTGATACGGACTGATTCGGCAGCCTTTGGAACCCATTCGGCAGACTGAAATCATGAATGAAGCTTCCGGGGCGTAAACAAAGCGTAAGAATCCTCCATAAGGTGTTTTATCGGATCAAGATCATACCCGCAAAAGAATCAACCCTGAAGTCATTATGGCTGATTTGCAATGAAGCCGGCGCAGCGGCAGAAATATTCGCTGCCGCGGTTTTATAAATCAAACGGGAGGTGTGAATTAAATGAAGAAAACGAAAAAAGCATGTCTTTATATACTCGCGGCGCTTATGCTTTTGCAGACCTCGGCGGTGTTTTTCTCCTGTGCCGGGAACGCAGTTACTCCTTCGGAAACCGGAGATAAGACCGAAGCTGTCCTTACCGAAACGACAGCTGCCGAACCGAAACCCGATCTGCCGGAAGGGCTCGATTATGAAGGACATCCGTTTGTGATCCTTACGGAAGCGGGTTACAACTGGGAAGAAGTGGACGTTTCCGAGGAAATGGGAGTGGTCACCAATGATGTGACCGTCAATGACGCCGTATATCAGCGCAATCTGATGACGGAAGAAACGCTGAATGTAAAAGTCGTCATGCTGATTTCCTCCTCCGTAAACAGCGACATCAAAAAAGCGGTCGCTGCGGGGGATGACGCTTACGGAGTCGTCATGCCGTCCACCGGAACCGCGGCGTCCCTTGCGCTTTCCGATTATTTTTACGACTGGAATGACCTGGAATATGTTTCTCTTGAAATGCCGTGGTATGAACAGGGGATCATCGCCGACGTTACCATCGCCGGCAGGGTCTTGTTCATGACGGGTGATTTCGGTTTTCGCGACAAGGACAACACCTGGATCTTTATGTTCAATAAGAATCTGCTGTCGGATCTCAATATGACCGAACCTTACGATCATGTCCGCAATCACGAATGGACGCTCGATCTGTTTTCGTCGATGATCAAAGACGTTACGGCCGATATCGACGGCAATTCCAAATTCAATGCCAAAGACCGGTTCGGATTTCTGACGACGGGAGCCGGCGGGGCAACCAATTTCCTCTACGCCGGCGGAAGTAAGATCGTTACGCAGTCCCCCGGCGGAGAGATCAGCCTTTCTCTGAACAACGAAAGGACCGCCGCTCTGGTTGAGATCACGAACAATATCTTCAACAGCGAGAATCAGACCCATACGGACGGTTGGGAAGTCATCGAAAAGATGTTTGCCGCGGGACAGGGATTGTTTTACAGCGAGATTATGGCCCATGTGCGCAATCTGCGCGGAATGGAAGCCGATTTCGGTCTTCTGCCCGCTCCCAAATACGACGAGGCACAGGAAAAATATTACTGCCATGTGGACGCGGCCGCACCGCTTATGTGCGTTACGAATATTGTTTCCGATCCGCAGCGAACCTCCGCCGTCATCGAAACGCTGTATTTTTTGGGTTATAAGTATGTCCGTACCGCTTATTACGGCGTTGCGCTGACCGGGAAACACATACGCGATGAGGACAGTGCCGAAATGCTCGATATCATACTTGCCGGCCGTGTTTTTGATATGGGATATATTTATAATATCGGCACGCTTGCGAATATGATGAGCTCCATGATAACGAAAAAATCCGCGGATTTTACCTCGTATTATGCCAATCTGGAAACCAAAGCGCAGACGGGTCTTGAGGACATCATCGAAAAAATCACCGCCATGGAAGAATGACCGGGAGAAAATGGTATATTTTATGAATTATACATGGATATCCGAATTGCGGGATCGTATCGTCCCTTATCTGGGACACAGTGACACTTATTTTACCGGCAACTCCGTATGCGGATTTTCCGGTTTTCCGGACGGCACGGTTACTTTTTCGATCGGTCCGGATTACACATCCCCGAATTATATCGAAAGCGAAAAGTTTTATTTTGAGATCGGCGGCCGGAAATATGTGCCGGATTTCCAAATGCACCGCATTCGAAGAAGCGGGATCTATTTCGGCGAATGGAAAAAAGACGGACTGACGTTCTGTCTCGTCGACTTTGCTCCGCCCGAAAAAAGTTATTGCTGCAGGCTGATCTGCGTTCTTAACGCGGGCAGGGAGGCGGAAAAAATAACGGTCACCGCCGAAATCGAACCGTACCTGACGCAGGGCAGGCTTGCCGGCAGCTGTCTGTACATTGAAAAAGATACGGATCAGTTTTGCTTCGGCAATCGGGAAACGAAAAACTGGGCGCCGCGGACAGCCGTTCTCTGCTTTGATGATCCCGGTCCGGCCGAAAAACAGGACGGCTTATTCCGGTTATCGAGGGACATTACCGCAGAAAGCAATTCCTGTACCGCCTGCGCACTCTATCACCACCATATTTACGGGACGGAATTTGACATGCCGGAACACGATCCGGAGGAGGAACTCAAGTCGGCCCTGGATTTCTGGGAACAATGGCTTTCGTCCGGGGATTACGCGAAAAATATGTCGGACCCGCATGCGGAAGACGTCGTCGAGTCTCTTCTTGTCGGTGTAAAAATGCAGCAGAACCGGGACGGCGGGTCTATCGCCGGCATCCGCAAATATGCGAATTCCTATATACGCGACACCCATGGAAGCATGCGGTTTCTCCACAGTACGGGACACACGGAGGAGACCCGGAAACTGATCCTCAACATTCATTCCCGGTGGGAAATAGCGGGATTTATTCCGAATTACTGGTCTATGGGTTCGGATTCGTTTATCGGAAGGTCTTTTACCAACGATGCTTCCGAAATTACGGCATATTACCTATGCATGATCAGGGATTATATATACTGTTCCGGAGACCGCGCGATCCTTGATTCGGTCCTGCCTTCGATGAGATGGGCGGCCTTGGTTCAGATCGGTTATCTGACGGAGCATCGGATGACGATGAATTTCAACGGTGACGAAACCGAACAGTATTGCTGCAACAAAGACGGGGAGGAATACGGCGGCTTCACGGACCCGGAATATCCGTTTGACAAAACCATGTGCTCTTTTCCGTCGATGGCGGCCGCGCTCGTTTCCGTTGAATTTTACGACCGGTGCACCGGGGAGGATCACGGTGTTTTTCTCGCGGAACTTCGTAAAAGCATCGACCGCATTTTCTGGGATGAAGAAAAAGGCCGGTATCACTGGGCTGTTGCGGCGAAAGAAGACGGGTCGCTCCGGCCGCACAAAGGCCGGATGACCAATTACGATCTGCTTCCCCTTTGGCTGGGCGTCTGCCTTACGGACGGCAGGGAAGTCAGCCAGGCTCTCCTGTGCAGGGATTATAGAAATCCCGCAACGGGATTTCTGCCTAACTGCCCCGAAGCGATGCAGGGATTCTGCGGACATACCCTCGGACTGATGTTATACGACATGGCTCTGCTGGGCGATCCCTGTGCGGATGATGTTTTGAAAACCATTCTGCATTCAGGAATATTGGGTCAGTACGGCACCGTTTCCGAGTTCTACGGTCCCGGCGGTGTACCCAACGGCCATAATTGCCGTGCATTCGAAGGCGGGATCGTCGGAGAAGCGATCGTTAAATATTATCTGACGGAGGACCGGTGATGAAGAATAAAGAACGTATTATCAGCTGCATACTCGGGCGGGAAACAGACCGCGCTCCGTTTATCCCGTATTTCGGTCCGTGGGGTGAAACGGTCGAAGCATGGCGTGCGGAAGGTGTCGAATATCCGGAGACGGCGTGGGTCAGACCGGATTTCGGGCTTGATGAGGGATTTTGCGACATTTCCGGATATTTTGACCTGCTGTATCATCCCGGATTTGCTTTCGAGATTCTGGAGGACAAGGGGGAACGCGTCGTTTACCGCGACCATCTCGGGATCATGTCCGAAGCGATCAAAGGGAGAAGCGGAATTCCGAAGATCCTCGGAAATCCCGTTACGGGATGGGAGGACTGGAAGCGCCTTAAAGAGGAACGTCTCGCTCTCGAACCCGAAAAGCGTGTGCACGCCGACTTTGACGCGGCTGTTGCCGGCTTGAAAAACAGTGACCGCATCCTGCAGATCGGGACCTATCCTTACGGATTATTCGGATCTCTGCGCGATATGATCGGGCTGGAATCGCTCTGTGTCATGTTTTACGAGGAGCCCGCGCTGATTCACGATATTATGGATACCCTGACCGATCTGTGGATCGCGGTCTACGGCGCCGCCGCGGAAAGAATACAATTGGATGCGATTCATATATGGGAAGATATGTCCGGTAAAAGCGGTTCGCTGATCTCGCCGAAAATGATCCGGGAGTTTATGCTTCCGCGGTATAAACGGATCAAAAAGTTTGCGCTGGAACACGATATTCCCGTGATGGTCGTCGATACCGACGGCATCTGCGACGAACTCATTCCGCTGTTTGAAGAAGCCGGAGTCAATCTGATGCTGCCTTTTGAAATCGCAGCCGGCAACAATATAGCGGAGTTGAAAAAACGCTTCCCGCATATGGCTATGCTGGGCGGGATCGACAAACTGGAGATCGCACGGGGGCCGGAAGCGATCGACAGGGAACTCGATAAAATCGAACCCCTGCTTTCCGGCACGGGTTATATCCCCGGTCTTGACCACCTGATTCATCCGGACATCCGTTTCGAAAATTATTCGTATTACATGAAGGAGCTCAGAAAACGCGTGATGAAATACCGGAAATAAACCGGGAGATACTTTTGTTGTGTCATGGTTACGTTTTTCGTTTTATTGGTTTATTCCGGGGTTCTCCGGCACCCGAAAATAAAAGGATCGGGTGATTGTACCTGCAAATAAGATCCGGCGTTAAAACAAAAAATACGTGCGGAAATGTTTTAACGGTGTTTTCGCGCTTTTTTGTCCTTAACATCTTTAAAGCTTTACAGCTTCGGAAATATTATCGGAAACCGTTCGTCAGCTCTCGACAAATTCTGTCAAACGGTTTATAATGATATTGATCGGTTATAATCCGCAGGTGACGGCTTCCGGTTGTCTCGGATGCGGCAGTCATTGAATCATATTAAATTTACGGGAAAGGATGAGCGTTATGTTTGAAGAGATCAGGGAGCAGGCGAAAAATGCCGTGAAAGAATTATGCGAAACCGCAAAATTAAAAAAAGGTTCGGTTTTTATCGTGGGCTGCTCCACAAGTGAAATTGCCGGACACAAGATAGGAAGCGATTCCAATCCCGAGCTGGCGCAGGCTGTGTTCGAAAGTATTTATGAAGTGCTGAAGAATAAAGGGATTTTCCTCGCTGCCCAGTGCTGCGAGCACCTGAACCGCGCGGTCATCGTTGAAAGGGACGCCCTGATGAACGCCGAGATCGTAAATGTCGTTCCGCAGCCGAAAGCCGGCGGTTCTTTTGCGACGGTTGCTTATAAAGCCTTTGCCAGTCCCGCAGCCGTCGAAAAAATCAGGGCAGACGCGGGTATTGACATCGGCGGAACGCTGATCGGCATGCATCTGAAGGAAGTGGCCGTTCCGGTGAAGCTGACCGCGGCGCGTATCGGGCAGGCGAATGTGATCGCAGCCAGAACAAGGCCGAAATTTATAGGCGGCATCCGGGCGGTCTACAACGAGGATTTGTTTTGATTTATGCCGTTAAAAGAAAATGTCCGCCGGTATGCGGAAACCTTCCGGCGCAGCCGCATTATAAAATCGAATTCTTATGAACCGGATTCGACATTCTGACGATTGGAGATCGGTATGAAAAATTCTAAATATTGTATTGCAATTCTGACTCTTGCAGCGCTGCTTTTTTCCATTATATTCAGCATGCCGTCCTGCTCGGATGCCGCGGAAAATCAACCCGCTTCCGAAACATCGGCCGGTTCGGATTCGGCGACCGAAACAAGTGACGAAAAGACGCTTTTTCAGGGGCTGCCCGATCTTCAGTATGACGGAAAAAATTATGTCATCCTTTCGCGTGAAGTCAATATGGAACAGTTTTTTATGGAAAGCGCTACGGGAGATATCCTTGACGACAGTTTCTACGAGCGGAACATCAAAGTAGAGGATACCTACGGCGTGAAAATCACCGCCGTTCCGATCAACGGCAACTGGGACGTCCGCGACCAGTATATCAACACGATCGTCAGTTCGGTCATGGCGGGCGACGGCGCTTTTAATCTGATTGACGGATATGCCGCCATTATCGGCAGCGTAGTCATGGCGGGCTGCCTGTATGACCTTGTGACCGTTCCTTATATCATGCCTTCCGAGGTCTGGTGGTCTTCGAACATCATGGAAGGGCTTTCTGTCAACGGCAAGGTTTATCTGACGCCCGGAGATATAACAACGACACTCTACGACAACATTCACGCCATGTTTTTCAATCGCGAAGCAGTCGAGTCGTATAATATGGAGGACCCGTATTCCCTTGTTATGGACGGTATGTGGACTTACGACAAAATGCTCTCTATGGTCAGCGGTATCGTCCGGGATCTCAACGGAGACAATAAATATGATATAAACGATTTCTTCGGCACGGTGCTGTATGACGACCTGACATACAACAATTTTCATTTCGCATTTCAGATCCCGATAACCGTGACGGGAGACGACGGTTACCCCGAATTTAATCTGGACAGCGAAGAAGTCATCGGCCTTATCGACACTATGAAAAAGCTGGTTTATGAGACCGAAGGCGTCTTCAATATGCATTCAAAACAAGCGGAAGCGACCGCCATGTTTAAAGCCGGTCAGTGCGTCCTGTTCCCCGACCTTCTCGGATTGGGAGCAACTCTTCGTGACGCCGATATAGAATACGGCGTGCTCCCGTATCCGAAATTCAATGAGCAGCAGGAAGGTTATTATACAACTTCCCGTGACGGCAGCACGCTGTTCGGGATCCCTACGGACGTTGATGATATTTCCTTCACCGGACATATTACCGAAGCTCTCTGCGAAGCAAGTTATTCGATCGTTATACCGAATTATTATAATACCGTGCTGAAAGAAAAATACCTGCGGGATACGGAATCACAGATTATGATCGATATTCTGCGCGACGGATTGTCATACGATTTCGGCGCCGTTTATGCGGTTCAACTGGAACGCGCCGGATTTTTGGTCCGTGACTGCGTATACAGCAACAGTGATTACGCGTCTTATTATGCAAAGAATATCGATAAGTGGGAAGCTGCGCTGACGGCCTTTGTTGATACGCTCAAATAGAAAATGCTGCCGGTCAATCGCACATATTAAGTTCCACGATCCGGAAAAAAAAGCCGCCTGAAGTGTTTGCATGAATACTTCAGGCGGCCTTTATTAAATATGTTTTATACGGAAGTTGAGAAATATGCCGCGGAATTTTATTTGCGTAGTATTCTCATATTCGAATATTTGTGGGCGGTCATTGAATATCCCGCAGGTTTTCCCGTATATTGAGTCGTGGCGGGTATATCGACTTGCCGCTGTCCATAAAACGTCGTGTTTTCGGGATGTGTCTTCGGCGGGGTGCCGCAGGTTCTACTCAGCACTGTCCGTTCCGAGATGAATGCCCGATGATTCATCCGAATATTCCGGTCCGATCTTCATCTCTTTTGAGGCATATGAGATTCCTTTCAGATAATCTGCGCATGCTCCCGATACTTTCGTTTCATCGAGTCCGGAATTATCTGTGATCACAACATCGTCTGCCTGTGAATCGAAATATATTTTTGCCGTTTCATCCGGCTTGCGTGTTTTTCCGAAATCATTCCCCGTGATCAGCGTCCTGCACCCCGTCTTATTCAGGTCGTCTTTCCTGAAATAGATCCCGTGCCGGCCGTTATTTCGGATAATGTTGTTCCGTATGATTGCATCCGTATCCCTGTGTCCGATGGAAATGCCGTTTCCCGCATTCTCTTCAAAGATGCATTGCTCGCATAATGAAAAGGATACCCTCAGGCAGTAGAAGATCCCGTCACCGCCGTTTTTGCGGCATATGATGTTCCGCATGACCGCGCCGACCGAACCGCTTCCGGGATGCAGTCCCGTCCCCGTGTTATCATGACAGATGCAGTTTTCGATCAGAGTGTTTCTGCACTGCTGGAAACTGACGGCGTCTCCGTTGTAGTTTTTCACGGTGATCCCGTTAAGTTTTGCATGATGAGCCTGCAGCAGGAATATACCTCCCCCTCTGCAGCCGTTCAGATATTCGTTTTCCGAAGCGTTTCCGTCAACAGTCAGATCGCTGACGGAGACATTGCGGATATTACAGCCGCTGATGACCGGATAGACCGAAAGAACCCTCCCGCCCCGCGAAGGGTGATAGTCGTGATTGAGCATCTTTCCGATGATGAGTTCGCTGCCGTTTTTTGCGATAACGGCGGAGACCGTATTGTAAAAACCGCCGGCGTCAAGGTCGGTCACGCAGATGCCCGAACCGACCTTGAATTTATCCGGTTCGGCGACGGAAACGTCGAAATGACCGTATCCGAGGAAATAAAGGATCGGGGATGAAACACTCGGTGGTTTCAGAAGCACGGTATCGCTTCCGCTTCCTTCGATCCGGACGCCTGTGCGAAGATGCAGGGAATCGTGCATGATGTAATTCCCCGGCAGTATTTTTACAATGCCCCCGCCTGCTGCGGCAATTCTGTCGACTGCCGCCTGTAGGACTGTGTTCGTATTGCCCGTCAGATCGGCATTTTGATGTCCGACCGACAAACAAAGGTTTTCCTGCATCATAAATTTCTCCTTTGATCATGATTTGAATCATCCTGTATGGAGGACGGGATTTACCCTGTCTTTAAAACAGGATGCCGTTTTAAATTCCCGTGAAAGTAAAAGTTGTATGATTTATATATATATCATCGTTTGTTCTTTGTCAATAACTTTTACTGTTATATTTCAGCCGGTGATGCTTTTTATACGGATTTTTAGAGTGATGGTGATAAAGTTACTGAAACATATACGGGTTTAATTTATAATAGAAAAAAATAAAATGATAACGGCGGTGAATCATTCATATGATAAAATATCTGGCGGGCGCTTTGATCGGCGGTATTCTCGGTTATTTCGTTCTTTACAGATGGATAGGCTGTTCTACAGGAGGCTGCCCTATTACGGCAAATCCGTATATATCATCGGTTTACGGAACAGTCATGGGAATGCTGCTTACAGGCGTTATTTTTGCAAAATAACATCCGGTTTCAATAAGCGGCGCACTGAAGTCTTTGCCGGATATCCTGTTTCTTTTTTCTTGACAAGTTATAATCAATGCTGCGGAATAGATCCGAATGATCATATTCCGCGGCTTTTTATGCCGGCCGATTGTAAAGCTAACTGCCCCCCCGGAAAGAAAAAAAGAGTAGCTCATCGG
>CAZVPD010000120.1:0-12072 GCA_964628455.1 uncultured Lachnospiraceae bacterium | reverse complement strand
GCACTCTTTCATTCCTATTTGTGCTGACGCATTGCGGCAGAATGGAAATTAGTATAAAAGACATGTCGCGCTTTTATACGGCATGTCTTTTATCATGGATGAATCAAGCCTGTAAGCCGGGTTCTGTCATACTTAAAGTTGCTTTAAGCGTTACGGTCATCTGTCTCGACTGTATGTTGCCATACAGCTCATGCCACCCGCGGGAATACGCCGGACAGGCGCTGCTTTTTTGCATCCCGCAAACGGTGTTGCTTCGGATAGGGTTTACATTTGCGCAAAGTCGCCAGTGCGCCGGTGAGCTCTTACCTCGCCTTTCCATCCTTACCCTTTCGGGCGGTCTGTTTCTGTTGCACTTTCCCTAAGGTCGCCCTCGGCGGACGTTATCCGTTATCCTGTCCCGTGAAGCCCGGACTTTCCTCATAATAATACCTTTCGGTTTGATATTACGCGACCGCACAGCTTGGTTCATATTTATTATACAATAAAAGCAGCGATGTGTCAATACCGAGATAGATCAGGCGTTTATTTTTAATCATCAGGCGGAAAGCTGCGTAATACGGGCGTATCGGATTGAAACTCGGCATGGGATATGCTATAATACTGTGAAACAATATATCTTGCGGGAAAATATAAAACACGGAAGGTTCATAATTTGGAACACGGGAATATCATTAAAAAAGCACAATACAAAGAGAGTTATTTGTTTTTAGCCGAATCGATCCTGCTTTTTATATTGCTTGCCGTTAAACTCTTCTTTTTTTATGCTTATATCGGGATCGGCCCGTTTTCAGCCGTCATGACCGCTGCCACTTTATTTACGGTCATGGTGCTGTATTTTTTGATCATGCGTTTTACAGGCATCAATCCGGCTGCTTTTTTAAAGATCATCTATGCGGTCATCTGCTTTTTTATGTTTACCGACCGTGTATATTTTTCCTACCTGAATAAAATGCCGAGTTTTTCGGCTGCGAAAATGGCGCACCAGCTTCCCGATATATCCGAAATGATATTGCAGCTCGTTACTTTCAGCCATGCTCTGTATGTACTCGACCTTCCGCTGCTGCTGATTTTCGATGTAAATTATAAAAAACGCGTTTTTTCAGGACTGAAAACAAAAAAAAGACCTGAAATGCCGGTTCAATATGCCGGGCGCTTTATCGTTTTGGCGATTGCTGCCTGCATGATTGCGGCGGGAACCACACTGTTCCGCGATGATTTCAAACTGTCGTATTTTAAAAACGAAATCATCGCCTATCATACCTGTGACGCACTGAGCCTGATCCTGGGAAAAGCGAATGCGGGTAATATCGATATCTCGCCCTATATACCCACCGCCGCGGAAACCGACTCGGAGTACTATGGCATAGGTTCGGGGAAAAACGTCATAACGATCCAGGTCGAGGCACTGCAGAGCTTTGTCATCGGGCTTGAATACCGGGGGCAGGAAGTCACGCCCAATCTCAATGCGCTTATTGCAGGCGAGTCGCTCTATTTTAACAATTATTATTATCAGGTCGGAGGGGGGAACACCGCGGATGTTGAATTTACCGTAAACAATTCGCTGTATGCCCCGGAAGACGAAGCGGCTTATGTAAAATATCAGGACAATGATTTTTACGGACTGCAGCGGCTGCTGAAAGACAACGGCTACAGCGGAGCGTATGCGTTTCACGGATATAAAGGGGAGTTCTGGAACAGGGAAAAGGCATACCCGAAACAGGGCTTCGATGATTATATCAGCGAAGAGGACCTTGAGATAACCGAAAAATTCAATATGGGGATCTCGGACGTTCAGTTTTTCAAACAGTCCGCCGAATATCTGAAAAATTACAGACAGCCGTTTTACGCTTTTTTGATCACGCTGTCATCGCATTTTCCGTATAGTATGCCGCAGGAATACTGCGTGCTTGACTTGCTGCCCGATGACAGGGGAACACTGGCGGGCGATTATCTGCAGTCGATCCATTATCTCGATGCCGCGCTCGGTCTTTTTCTCGATGAACTGAAAGAAACCGGTCTTTACGAAAACAGCGTCATTTCCGTCTACGGCGATCATTATGCCGTCCCGAGCAGCGACGCTCCGAGTTACCGTATCCTGTCCGGTCTTCTGGGACACGGCTATTACGAAGAAGATATTTTCAAGGTCCCGTTTATCATTCATGTGCCGGGAAGCGGGATCCATGAGACGATCGGGACGATAGGCGGGCATATCGACAATCTGCCGACCCTGCTGCACATCCTCGGCATCGAAAACAAAAAGAGCCTGATGTTCGGACAGAATCTGATCACCGCCGGAAGCGGCATCGTCTATCAGCAGACGCACATGGCAAGAGGGTCTTTTATTTCGGATGACGTTATTCTTTACTATCCGGATAACGGCATTATGATCAATGCGGCCGCCGTCAGCCGCAAGACAGGCGGGAAAGTGCCGACAGACGGTTATGACGGCATAATAGCCGCCGCCGTGAAAGTTTATTCGGACTGCGATGCGCTGATAGATGCGAACAGAATCATCATCGGGTAATCCGGTATTTGTCGAGACAGGCTAAATATTCGTCTTTGGCCATGCGGGCCTTAAAATCGGACCTGATGCGCTCCGCCCTTTCCGCGCCGTTAAAAAGCAGGTCGACAACGGTTGCGGCCATGATCTTGGCCGGAAGCACATAAGCCGTATATTCATCGGCGACGGCAAAATCGCTGCTGTGGGCCGTTCCCGTGAAACCTCCCATCAGCGGCTGTATGCAGGGGATCAGCTGGCTGAGGTCGCCGATATCGGTGGACCCCGTCATATTCATACCGCGGCTGATCTGATCTTCACCGACCAGACCGGCCGCATTCTCTTCGAATAAACGCGTCATGGCTTCATCCTGATGTAAAGGCAGATAACCGGGGGTGTCGCTGATCTCGGCGGCGGCGCCGACGGCCATAGCCGCGCCGTGAAAAGAACGGTCCGCTTTCATGGCGGCGTCCGCAATGGCTTCGGCCGACGCGCCGCGGACCATCATGTCCAGGCGTACGTCCGACGGTACGATGTTGACGATGTCCCCGCCCTTCGTAATGATCTGATGTATGCGCACGGAGTCGCCGTCGCGGAAGGTTTCGCGGTTGGCGTTGATCGCGCTGATGGCCAGAACGGCGGCGTTGAGGGCGTTGATCCCCTCATGAGGAGCGCCGGCATGCGCCTCCCGGCCCCGGACCGTGATATGCTTTGCGACAAAACCGAGGCTGGTCCCCCCCGTAAACACTTCCGGTCCGGGACAGCCGGCTTTGGAATGCACCATCATGGCCATATCGATCCCATCGAAAGCACCTTCATAGATCAACTGCTGCTTGCCGCCGAAATACCGGATCTTCGAGCGGGTGGCAAGGGACGCACGGTAATCGAATTCGATAAACTCCTCGGCAGGGACCGCGAAGAAGGTCACCGCGCCGCCAAGCAGGTCCATATGGTTTTTCAGCCCGTACAGGACGCCCATCATGGACGCGGCCTGGGCGTTATGGCCGCAGGCGTGAGCGGCGCCGTCCGAAGGGTCTGAAAAAGGATGGCCGTAACTGACCACGGCGTCGAGTTCGGAGAGAACCGCTATATTCACGCCCTTCGGGCTGCCGATGCGGGCGCGGATGCCGGTCAGTCCGAAGGGCGATTCGCTTTCCAGACCTTCGGCATCGAACAGGGAACGGATAAACCGCGAAGTTTTCACCTCGCGGTAACCGAGTTCGGGATTTGCGAGGATAAAGCGGCCGATCTTAATGATTTCGTCCGAGCGGCGGTCAATTTCGGCGTAAACGGCGGTTTTCAGTTCCGCAGCGGTCATTCTTTTCACCTGTATTCTGTCGGTCGAGGCGGTCACTCCCGGGGAGGAACGCCTATATTATTCCTATTATGGGAATCCATGTAATTCTGCAGGATGATCTGGGCGGAGAGCGTGTCGATCACTTTTTTGCGGTCTTTGCCGCGCGTATCGGTCTCGTTGAGTATGCGGTGGGCGGAGAGGGTGGTGCAGCGCTCATCGTAGAGGACGACGGGGATCTCCAGGGCGGCCTTGAGTCTTTCGGCAAACGCGCGCGCTTTTTCGGAGCGGGGGCCGGAGGTCCCGTTCATGTTGACGGGATCGCCGACAACGATCAGGCCGGCGCCGAGTTCACGGGCTTTGGCTTTGATCTGCGCGATCAGGTCGCGGACCCCGTCCGCTTTCAGCGTGCAGAGCCCGACGGCGAGAATATTCAGGGGGTCGCTGACGGCGACCCCCGTACGGACGTCGCCGTAGTCGACGCATAGGATGCGGTCCTGTTTCATTTATCCGCTCCGTTCGTAAAAATCAAAAGAGTCAAAAGAGGGGGGTGGGGGCCCGGTCTTCGAGCACGCCCTCGCGCACTTTCATGATCCATTCGGCTATATCGCCGTAAACCGTCAGGCGTTCGGGCTCGTTTAAGATCTCATGGCGCATGCCGGGGTATAGCTTCAGGGACAGGTCGTAGACCTCGGCGTCCTGCAGGCTGTCGCAGACCTGCTGCACACCCTTGCCGTAGTCTCCGAGCGGGTCGTCGGCTCCGCTGACCAGCAGGACCGGGAGTCCTTTCGGCACGGAAGGGGCCCAGCTTTCGGCCGAAATACCGGCAAACAGCCTGATAATATCCTGATAGCCCCTTACGGTGAAGATAAAGCGGCAGCGCTCGTCGCCCTCAAAAGCGGCGCGGACGTTTTCATCGCGCGAAAGCCAGGACGAACGGCTTTTTTCGCCTTTGAAACGGTCGTTTCTGCCCTTCATCGTCATGTTTTTGACCCACCTGCTGCGGTGGCGCTCGCCGAAAAGCCGGATCAGCAGTCCTGTGATAAAAAGCCCGAACCCGATGCGGCCGTCGCCGGCGCTCGTACCCGACAGGATCACGCCGTCCAGCGCGTCTTTGTATTTCACGATGTAAGCCCTGGCGATAAAAGAACCCAGGCTGTGCCCGAGCAGAACATACGGCAGGCTGCGGTAGCGGCGGCGCATGATCAGGCGCAGCCCTTCGACGTCGTCGACAAGATGAGAAGGACCGTCCGAAGAGCCGAAAAATCCGCGGTCCTCCGGAGAAACGAGGTCGCCGTGGCCCAGATGGTCCCCGCAGCACACCACAACGCCGCGTTCCGTCAGATAGCCGGCGAAGTCCCCGTAGCGATCCATGACCTCCCCCATGCCGTAGCAGATCTGAAGGACGGCCGCCGGAGGGCTCAGGGGCGTCCAGACGGTATACGCGAGGCTGTGTTCGCCGTCGCTCGAAAGAAAAGTCCCGGTCGTCTTTGTAAAGCTCATATCAGATACCCGCCTTTTTATATACGAAATCGATCTTGTTCTCCGCGATAAACGCTGTGATCCGATCGGCGGAGGGAACGGAAGAGGACGCGCCCGAACCCGAAAGCGTGATGGATTCGACGATATTGGCAAATCTGCAGGCATGGTTGATGCTGCCGCTCTGCAGAAACTCGAAGACAAGCGCCGCGGCAAACGTGTCCGAAGCGGTCGCGGGGTCGACGACCTCCACCTCACACGGCGGAACATGCAGGTTATAAAACGTATTGTCGTAAGAGAGGGCGACGCCGTTTTTCAGCTTGACGACGTAATAATCCGACGTGACCCTGTTGGCAAGGGCCATGCAGACCTGAATATAGGTCCCTGCATTGACCTCGGTGCAGCCGGTGTAGTCATAGACGCCCTCCTGGTCCGTGATAAAGATCCTCACGTTTTCGACCGACTCGAGGGGGAACTCCGGGTCCCTGTGCCCCGCGTCCACGAACACTGGGATGCCCTTTTCACCGGCTATCCGCGAAGCGGCGACAAGAGGGGACGCGGGCAGCCCGACGTGAAAAAACAGCGCGTCGGGCAGACAGGTCATCGCGTATTCCGCGTCGCCGGAATTCAGCCTCAGGTTGGCGCCGGGATAAATAATATTCCTGTTGGAATCCGTGCCTGTCATCAGAACCACCTCAAGACCCGTTTTTACGCGTTCGTCGGTGCTGATAAAGCGCGGGTCGATCCCGTTTTTTTGATAAAAGTTGTTGAGAAAACGCCCGTTGGCGTCGTTTGCGATGCGCGAACACAGAATGCAGTCCCCGCCGAGTTTCGTGAACATCAGGGCCGCATTCGTGCCGCTTCCGCCGGGAACATAGAAATAGTTCCGTTCGGTCAGCGTCTCGCCGCCCGACGGGATTCTGTTCATGGTCAGAATCAGATTCTGATTCGCGCTTCCTATGACAAGTATCCGACGTCTGGAACCCACTTTCAATCCCCCCGCTTCCTTCCTCCGGAGGCCGTTCGGCAACATCCGGTCCTAATACCGACTCAATATTGAAACCTGTATCCCTCGGCCGAAACCGTCACCTTGTTTCCGTCCGCGTTCGCCTGCACGGAGCCGACGACGCGCGCCTCAATGCCGTACCGCTGCGCGGCGGCGATCATCACATCCGCCTTGCCGGGCTCGCAGAAGAGTTCCATGCGGTGCCCCATATTGAAGATCTGGTACATTTCCCGCATGCCGACATCGCCGTTTTCGGCGATCGCCCGGAAAAGAGGGGGCACGGGGAACAGGTTGTCCTTGATGTAGTGCAGCCCTCGGCCGAAATTCCTGCATTTCACCTGCCCGCCGCCCGTGCAGTGGATGATCCCGTGCACATCCTCCCGGTTTGAAGCAAGAATCTCCTTTATCACGGGGGCGTACGTGCGGGTCGGCGAAAGCATCGCGTCGCCGACCGACACGCCGCTGCCCGGAAGAGGATCTCCGATGCGGTATTTTCCGCAGTATACTTTGGACGCGTCGATCGTATCCGAATAGGTTTCGGGATATTTTTCGGCGTAATAGTTCGAAAGAAGAAGGTGGCGCGCGGCGGTCAGGCCGTTTGAACCCATACCGGCATTATATTTTTCTTCATAAACCGCCTGCCCGTAGGAAGAAAAACCCACGATGACGTCGCCGGGGCGTATGCTGTCGCAGGTGATGACATCCGAACGGCGAATCCGCACGAAAAACGTCGAATTGACGATCAGCGTGGAGGTCAGGTCGCCGACATCCGCGGTTTCGCCGCCCGTCATGACGATGTTCACGCCGAAGCGCTTCATCACGGCAACAAAACCCGAATAGCCGTCGATCACAGCCTTCACGGCGTTGCCGTCCACGCGGTGGGCGTTGCGGTCGATGGTGTTCGACATGAAGAATCCGTCGGTCGCGCCCACGCAAAGCAGGTCATCCAGATTCATCACCATGGAATCCTGCGCAATATTGTAATACGCGCCGAAATCGCCGGTCTCGCGGTGTTTTATATAGGCCAGCGCGGCCTTGGTGCCCGCGCCGTCCGCATGCATGGCCGCACAGTAATTTTTATCCGCCCAGGGATCCGCGATCAGCTTGCAGAACGCCCCGGCAAACTCGCCGCGGTCCAGTTTTTCCACAGCGCGGCGGACATCCTCCTTTTCCGATGATACTCCGCGTGAAAGATATGCGTCGGACATGGTCTACCCCCGATTTTCCGTTGAATTTATATTTTTATAATTGATATCCCCGCAATGAAAGCCTTCGACCGCGACCGGATCCTTATTGCCCGGATAAGCGGCAATATCCAGAATGCGCTGGTTCCCGCTTCCCCTGAAACGCAGGGTGAGGTCGCGTTCCGCCTCGATATACGGACCGTCTATCAGCCAGTCCGTGACCGAAAGAAGGGAGAAAACACCCGGATCCGAATCCGCCATTCTCCTCAGCTCCTCATAGACATAACCGCTGTATGTCAGCACGGTCAGTTTTTTTTCGTGAGCCGCCGCGCCGATGAGCGACAGTTCCGAGCCCCACAGAAAGGGCTCCCCGCCGCTGAACGTGATCCCCTCCAGCGTCGGATTTGCGTCGATCTTCCGCCAGAGTTCGGCGGTATCCGACATAGAGCCGCCGTCCGGCGCGTGCGTGCCGGGATTGTGACAGCCCGGACAGCCGTGCGGACAGCCCTGCGTGAAGATCACAAAACGGATCCCGGGTCCGTCCACGACGGAATTGCCCGTAAAGCCCGCGATGCGCAGCGGCACCGCAGGGACGACGATTTTTTTATCCGCTTTACTGTGCAGCATTTGAAACACGATATCCTTATACTCCGTCCTGCCCGACGTTTTTTATGTTAACATCATTATAGCACAGACGGCGGTCAAAATCAATATTGCGAATATATAAAAAAAGCCGGAAAAAATCCGGGAAGGGGAAGGACCACAAGAGAACCCGCGGGGGAGAATCCTCAGGCGGTGAAAACGCATCCTCAGTCTGGGAAGAATCCTCAGTCACCAATGAACGCGAAGCGTTCATGAAGACGTGACAGCTCCTTTTGTAAAAGGAACGCTGTGCGTTCCTTGGAGCCTACGGGGAAGCGGAGAGGGAATGCGGAGATATGGAAACGAAAAATCAACGACGGGACTGCAGGGGTGCGGCCTGCGGCACAGCCGCTTGCATAAAAAACGGTCAGCGCAGAATTTTATCACAGCCGGAAAGCATGATCTGTTTGTCAATGCCTTTTTGCTTCATCGATCATGGCAAGCAGATTTTCTTCCTTTGTGTCTTTTCCAACCTGATCACCGGTACCGATGATCAGCCTCGGAGAGCCGAAAAAAGCCTGCTTCAACTCGGAAACTTCTCTGACCGCATCGGCCGGCGTCCCGCGGATCAGGGTTTCCACCGTATGGATGTTGCCGTTGAACGTCACCTTGTCGCCAAGGAGACAGCGGACTTTCTTAAGATCATCCGGATTATCGATATCGCCGCCCGGTCCGCGTTCAAAAGGACACACACAGTCCACACCGATATCGTAAAAATCGGAGACCGACTCCATGCATCTGCCGTGAAAATGGAGATGCAGAAGCCTGCCGCGCTCATGCAGCCGCGCGGCGATTTTTTTTACACCCGGTTTATCGTATTTTCGCCAGAGAACCGGACCGAGCAACGAATTGCATGAAGAGGAACACCCTATGAAAAAAGATTCGAACGGCGAACAAACGCAGGCCATATCAATCAGATGCAACTGATATTCTTCATATTGCTCCCTGTAACGCATTAAGACAGCCTCATCCTCATCATAAAAGTATTCAATCGCTTTTTCAAAACCCATTGCACCGGCAAACACGTCAAAAAACTGTACGCCGATATTCAATTCAAGCAGATAATCTTCACCGACCGCAGCGTATGCACGGTTGGCAGCCGCAAAATCGACTTCTTTATCTAAATTAAAAACCATGTCCAGATAGGCAGGCAAATCACGAAAATCATCCACCATATGCTTCACGCACCACGAAGGTTCCTCATCGGAAAACAGTTCGGCCGAAGCAAACACATGATTTTGAAAAACGGTTTCAGACTCCAGAAGATAACGGCCGTCCTCCCGTTTCGTGAACCTGCCGGTGCTTTTCACCCGAGGGTCCGCCGCACCGGGCGAGACGATGCCCCAGCCTTCCGTGCCGTATTTTCGAAACGTTTCCCGAAGCGCCTGCCAGTGCGGTATTTCACGCTGGAATTCCACCATACCGACACCCAGTATTTTTGCGGGGTAATAGTACCAGAATTCCGGCGCGACAGGATACCGGTCGGAAAACACGCCCCGGTACGCATTGAGCATCCGTTCTTTGGGGGAATAACTATTCTTCATATATTTTTCCTGCTTACGGTTAATAACTTTTACGAATCAACATCCTCAAAAAAAGGCATTTATAAACAGTTCAGACCGATGCATTCATTTCTTCCGCGGGGAATGAACGCATCCTAAGCCACCATTGAACGCAAAGCGTTCATGAAGGCGTGACAGCTCCTTTTGTAAAAAAGGAACTCAAGGAGTTCCTTGGAGCCTTCACGGGTAAGTTTATGTTAAGGAGGGGAGGGAAAGGAAGAAGGAGGTGTAAAACTGACGGTGGGCTGGTCAGGACCGCGTTATCGCAGGAATGCCGATGCGACACAGCCGAATGCTTAAAGACCTGTCAGCGAAGGATCTTTTCGCCGTCGAACAGCATGATCCCACGACCGCTGCCGGTTTTACCGCCGCTCAGTATGCGGTCCGCATACGCGGCGCGCAGAGACGTGTCTTTCGGCCACTTCTCCGGCGGAAGATCAGCCCAGCGGCCGAATACCCTCCACGCGTTTCCGAACGTATCGGAGTCGCCTCCGCCGATGAGCTCGAAGTCGGAAAGAAATTTTAAAATATTGGATTTTGCCGGAAGGAATTCGCGCTGCTTTTCGTAAAGCAGCCATGAGCTGCAGTGGAAAACCGCCGGTCCGTCCCCGAAAACAGTCCGGTAGAACTCCCATGCCCGGCGATACGAATCCATGCGGACCGCGTCGGTCAGCGGTATTCCGGACGAAGGGATGTGTATGTTCAGCACGGTCGATCCGTTTTCGACGCGGACGCCGCACGAGGACGCAAACCCGTCCCTGTAATCGAATTTGACCGTCTCAAACTGGAAGCGCCCGAGTCCGAATCTCGTCACCCGGAAGAAACGCCCGAACCATGTGACGACAAACGTGCCGGGAACGCCTTTGCATTCGATGCACTCGTTCAGCTTGCAGCGCAGGTCGTCCATCGAACCATAGTAAATTTCGTCCGGGATCCCGGCCCCGACGTACCTTTCATGCAGCCAGCGCGTATTCGCGAGCAGAAAGAGAAAGTGTATTGTATACTGATTTTCTCCGGAGCGCTCCGCGATCCCGTTGAGCTCCGCAACGACCGCGTCAATTTCCATCGAATCGTCCGCCTGATATTTTTCAACAACCGAACGGAAGAGTCTGTCGTATTCCGGATCCGAAGCAATTTGTTTGATGCGTTCGGCAAAGTAATTTACGTTGACGGCATCGATGCCGAGACGTTCCAGCAGCGCGCACGCGCCTTCAAAAGAATAAGCCATGTCAAGAGGGTCCTTTCTGTGAGTGGGGGATAGAAATCGATAGGAGTATCTTCGCCGGATGTAACGGATCGTCGTTTAAATAAAGCCCGATAAAACGTTTTGCATGGTCAAAAAAAATGCAGTCTTTAAAATTCCTGTATCGTGCGTTTTTTCCGCATTTCAATCCCTGACATATCCGCAAACCAAAACAGCGGGTATGATCGTTCAATGATTCATAAAGCCGCCCGAACGGACGCATTGTTCCGGCTGTGTCAATTAAATTCGATGTTGACCGAATATCCGCGGTCAATGGCTTTCACGACAGGTTCGTAAACCTCCTTTACCATCTTAAGGGCAACATCATCCGCAGCCTGACCATTTGCGGCGGTGTTGAATTTCTCCTCAAGCCGGACGCGCAATTCCTTTTCAATGGAGTTATAATCAGCCACGGTCAATTTGATATCTCCGCGTGCCAGCAAGCCTTCCCGAACATCGTCAATCATTACGTTGTTCGGGTCGATTTCGATCGCCTGCAGATAGGCGTGTCCGATTTTGACGGTGACTGTCTTTTTATCCTTATCTTCGATCACATTGGCATCGGTCAGATTATCCAGATCCACAACGAAATAACCTGTGCCGGTGTAAGATACGCTCTGTGTCTTCTTCAAAAAATTAAAGTCCAGCTGTTTTATGAGACGGTCGGTCAACTCAGTGCTGACAGTTCCGTTCTGCGTGCTGACGATCAGTTTTCTGGTTTCGTTATGGTTCGTGAGAATCGCATCGGAAAAACTCACTTCCACACCGCTGTGCTGAAGGTATATCGCATCAAGATCAATCCTTTCTATTCCGTCTGACACGTCCATATGCAAAGGATATGAGTCCTGTATGATTCCCAAGACGACAACAAAGATCAGCGCGACCATAAGCGTAACGGCAATTATATAAGAGCGCTTTTGTTTATTATTCGAATTTTTCATGGTTCACTCTCCGGGAGCTACAGGATCGGTGTCAGGTTCCGTATCGGAATCAGAACGGTTTCTTCGTTTAAAATGGGGGGTGGGGATAACGATATTGAATGTCTCCTTCAATATCCATTTGAGGAGGAAGAAGGTGAGCAGGGGCATGATACAGTTGGTCAGAATTAAGATTGCTATTGAATGCATGCATCTGCGGATGTTGTTCCGGAAGTGGAGCATCAGGT
>CAZVPD010000119.1:0-12165 GCA_964628455.1 uncultured Lachnospiraceae bacterium | reverse complement strand
CTTTGAAAACTCACCTCCGAGAAGCATTATGTATCACTCCCGTTATTCAGATTGAACCATTTGATTGTGTCGTTTTCCATATCAATCCTGGCGGTGACTCCTGTTATTCGGAAAATTTTAAAATCCTGATCTTCAACGAGTTTAATATAATTCATATAAAGAAAGTCTCCCGTGATAATATAATCACGGAAATATAATTTTTCATGTCCGTCGAATATAAGTTCGCCTTGCGTGGTATCTTCACGCGGAACTCTGTAGATTTTATTTCCGTTTGCGCACATACATGGAATACCATCATAAGGTGTTGTACCATAAAAAATAGGATCATAGACTGTATAGTAGATATATTCATTTGTCATTTGAAAATCAAGGATTCTGTCTGACGGCATATCAAGCTTGCTGCAATGAAGCTTTTCATCAATGCAATATATATTCCCGTCCTCAAGCACTGTTTCGGACCATCCGAGCATATAACGCGAATGCACGCAAACGTATGATTCCGAAGTATCGGAATCATAATAAAAACTTGAAATATGATATTCGTTTCCGTATTCCAGTAAAGTCGTTTCATTTTCGAAATTCATATCGGTTGCAAACAGCCGTCCGGCTATACTGTCGATAAAATATATATATTTCCCGTCCGTAAAATAGTATTCACCGTATTCTTTGTTTTTATATTTATTATCAACTATTCCCAACTCATATGTGGTAAGATCAACAGACATGAGTGTTTCTTCATATTCTCTTTCAATGATTCCATCTGTAATTTTGCTTGATTTTTCTCTGATGGCTGTAAAATATAACTTATTATGATCAATCATTCGCAAGGTAAGCATTTGCAGGACATTATTCTCGGATAAATAGCCGTTGAATATTTCGCTGATGGTTCCTTTTTTAGCATCAATACGACAGATACTGCTGACAGGTGACTGTATTTTTTCTTGGAATATATCGGTTTTTACAGAATAAAACACATCATCCGATTCCTTTGAAAACATCATTTGATGAAGACCAAGGTATTTACATCCTCCCTCAGGTGTATGGTCACATAAAGGATCCGGACATACCGAAAAACTTTCGCCGGTTTTCAGTGTGATATAAGAAAAAGATAATTGATTGTTAATTCTAACCTCATAATATATCCGGTTACCCTTGACGAAATAAATGGGATTATAGATATCAGTAATACTATTGCCATTATCTGTAGATTTATAACTATACTGCTCCTCGGGCGTTAGCCAACCGGCGATATCGGCATAGTTTTGCTCCGGATTATTGTTTGTTTCATTGCTGTATTTCTCAATTCTTGCTAAATCATCGGAAGTTGCCTTTTTATCTTCACACGAACATGACAGTATAAGGGCAAAAATAATGATTATTGTTACAAATGTTTTTTTATACATGACTGTCTCCTTCACTGTTGGTTTTACGCCGAAGATCTGTCAACGGCGAAAAGCTTTTTCCTTCAATAAGATACGGAATACTTTCTGTGACATTTTCTTCCGGTGCGGGTATATATTTAAGCCGATGCAGATAAAGGTAATGGCGGAATCATGAGAACCGCCGCGGATAGGATGCTTATCGGTTTTTTTATTCGGCTTTCCGCTTTCTTTTTTATTGCAATTTCAAAGGCTGCAGCAGAAATATATGAGGACAATGAGTCGAATATTCTGAAATCATTATAATGTATGAATCTTAAATTAACCTTACATTTATAAATAATTTATTTAATGTTTATAAAAAGTTAATAATTAAACAAAAATTATTGGGTATTATGGTCTTTTTTTTCTGTCGTCCGTGTTTTGATGTATGACATCGGTTGATCGGGTTTTTTATTATGTGCAATGTGTTTTTATTTGATAAAATTTTTTGTCGACAGTATATGACTTCGAATTAACATATAAAAATAAAGTAAAAAACATTTCCGTATATTATGCCGGTGTAAGGTTACTGTAAGGTATATTCGGTATAATGTAACCGAATGGATATCCGTATAATTTTCAGTCGATGAATTCAAACGTTCAATGATGCCGCTGCTTTATCGGATGGATCCGTAAAATGTTTCGGGGAGTGATGGAATGCACAGACGGGATAAAGCCGTTTTAAGCGCCTTTATAACGGCTTTTCTATTCATGTCGTTGCGGGTTGATTCATTCGCATATAAGAATATAAAATCGGAAGAAAATGTCATAGAGGGAATTCCGGTATCTTATTACAGGGAAATATATGTGATATACGATAATTTGGATGATATTCCGGACCTTTACTATTATTCCGAATATGTATACGGGACTTTTGCAGACGGATTTTTATCGTTATATTCGATATACGCGGTAAACGGTCATTATCGCGCTTTATTTAAAGGATATATCGTGGGATCGCTGTAAAAATATCTGCTATAGGACAGAGAGAATTGACTGTTAAAGCGGCGGATTTCTCTCTGTTTTTATTAAAACTCCGGTAATTATTTAAATCACAGGACATATCATGAAAAATTGTGATATAATGAAACGGATCGTCACGGTGAAAGAAACAATGAAATTCAAAATCCCCTGAAAATTTATGAGCGATATTGCTTTTACGGAGTGAAACGATGCAGAATATTTTGATCATAGAAGACAGTCCGGAACTCAGGCGGGAACTGTCGGAGCTGCTCGGGTTAAATGGTTATTCTATACTATGCGCGGAAACGGGAACCGAAGCGCAGAGAATATTGAAATCGGAAAATATCGATTTGATATTGCTGGACAATAGGCTGCCCGACTGCACGGGTTTCGATTTATGCGGGGAAATCAGAAATTATTATAAAAATCCGATTATATTTTTAACGGTTTGCGACAGTGAAGAGGATATGATCACGGGTTTTGAAAGAGGAGCAGACGACTATGTGACAAAACCTTTTTCCGGAAGGATTTTGTTAAGCCGTATCCATGCGCATATGCGGCGTAAGAATCAACAGGATACCGCGAATATACTATACAGCGGGGATCTGGAAATTCATTTGGATTCCCGAAAAGTATTCCGCAATCATGCCGAAATACAGATCGGAGCCGTCGAACAGGAGCTTCTTGAAATATTGATCAAAAACAGCGGGAGGTTCGTTAAACGTGATGTTCTGCTTGATGTCGTCTGGGATTCGAAAAATAAATATGTCGAAGACAATACGCTGAACGTTCATATTTCAAGGCTGCGCAAGAAACTTCGGCATTATAACGGGGTGCCGTATATCGAAACCGTAAAAAGTTACGGGTACCGGTGGTGTATAGACATAAACGGCAATTGAATTGTATAAACGGAAGGGAAAAGATAAGATGCCGAAAAGAAAATATTTTATTGCGGTTTGTTCGCTTTGGCTTTGTATGATTTTATGTATGCTTTGCTTTTTGCTGGTTATAAAACAGCTTTATATCAGGCAAACCGTATCATTTCTCGGTATGGTCGGTGAAACAGATGTAAATGCAGAACAGAATATGATCGACAGCTTTTTTAATGCGGAAACCCACGCTGATTCTTATGAAAAAGGGATCAGTCTGCTGCATCAGACCGGATATGAAGAAAGCGGCAAAGTGATCATCGGATCTTTTCCCGGTATTTATATCGCTGCCTTTTGTTTTGGCATATCGGTTTTATTTGCTTTTTTTATTTTTATTACCGTCAGAAAAATAAAAAACATCGAACTTTTTATCAGCGAAACTGCCGTGTGGGTTTCTGATCTGAAGAATCATACGGAAAACAGCCGGATATCCTTCCCGGGCGATCATGCTGCCTGTCCTCTGATAAAAGCCGTCAGAGAATATGCGGAAGAAACAGCTTTGCATACGACCGCGCTTTTAAAAGAAAAAGAAAATATGAATCAATTTATGGAAGACGTTGCCCATCAGCTCAAAACACCGCTGTCCGTATTGCGTCTGTATATCGAAAAATCCATGCTGCAGTTCCCGGGCAGCCGCATGGATCGGGATTCCGGGCTTGATCAGATTGATAAGATGACGAAACTGATAGGGGATTTACTGACGACAGGCAGATTTGATTCCGGTAAAATCAAAATGAAAATCACGTCAAACAAAATGAGTGAATTCACGGAGATCGTTATAAATGATCTGTATCCTTTGCCGGAAAATAAGAATATACAAATAACGGTTGACGGGGAAGATCGGGATGAAGCCTGGTATTTTGATACCTTTTGGCTTAAGGAAGCTGTTTTGAACATATTAAAAAATGCGGTTGAACATTCGTCCGGGAATGCGGATATTCGTTTATATTATAAAAAAGAAGCGAATGAATATATAATAAGTATTTCGAATAAGGGAACCGGTATAGATTCGCGGGATATGAACAGTATTTTCAATCGCTTTGCGGGTATGAATGAAAACGGCACCGGTCTGGGTCTGTATATTTCCAAACAGATATTGAAAAGTCATTTCGGTGATATATATGCCGTAAATAACAACAGTCGGGAAGTTGTCTTTACATTGAGATTTCCTGTTTTGAAGGGAAGTTCTTTTTATGATTAAAAAAACATCCGTCGGTCACACGGATGTAAGGTTGATATGATATAATTCCGTTAAGCAAACCGAAGGGACGGGAGCAGATGATCATTCTATGAAAACACTTGAAATTTCCGGGATCACAAAAACATACGGAAAAAACAGAAGCGCCGTTAAAGCGCTGGACGGTATCGGCTTTTCGGTCGATAAAGGCAGTTTTACTGCCGTTATGGGACGGAGCGGTTCGGGAAAGACGACGTTATTCAATATAATAAGCGGGCTCGATAAACCGGACAGCGGGCAGGTCAGACTCGAAGGTGTTGATTTGTGCCGTATGAATGATACGGAACTCACCGGGCTGAGAAGAAGAAAAATCGGGTATGTCTTTCAGTTTTTTAACCTGATCCCGGAATTTACCGTATACCAAAATATATGTCTGCCGTCCTGCCTTGACGGGACAAAACCGGATGCGGATTTTATCGGTGAAATTATGACCCGGCTCGGGATGTCGGATAAAAAAGACTGTTACCCGCATGAACTGTCCGGCGGCGAACAGCAGCGTGCTGCGATTGCCCGTGCCCTGGCGGTAAAGCCGGTTCTTTTACTGGCGGACGAACCTACCGGCAACCTGGACAGTAAAAGCGGCGAAAAGTTTATGGAACTGCTGCATTACTGTCATCGTAAATTCAATCAGACGACGCTGATGGTTACGCATGATTTTGAACTTGCCCATACAGCCGAACGGTTGATCGTTCTGGAGGACGGTAAAATTATTTCGGATTATACCGGTGAAAAATTATGTTGAAAATTTTCCGTGAGCTGATGAAACCGGGTATGCGGCGAAGAATAAAAACATACGGTCTTTTGATCTCTGTCATCATCATGACGGTGATTCTGGAATTTTCGATGATCATCATCTATTCGAGTATGGAGAAAACCGGAGAAGAACAGCGTAAAATGTCCTATGGCGGCTGGGACGCTGCCGTTTACAATACCGACGGGACCGTTTTAAACAGGTTAAAAACACATGCGACCGTTGAAAAAAGCGGGTGCATGACCGGTATGGGGTATGTTTTTGACGGGAATGGAAATGCTGCCGGTACGATCGGATTTATAGACGACACGGCTGCCGCTTTGGGAAACATATCGGCGCTTGACGGACGTTTGCCTATGTCGGACGGCGAAATTGCCGTCGAGATGTCCTGTCTTACCCGGCTCGGATATTCGTATAAGCTCGGACAGCATATTGATATCACCGTACAGCGGACGGATGAAAACGGACGGATGTTAACCGAAAAAAGATCCTATCGCTTATGCGGGGTTGTGAAAAATTATTCCGGCTTGTGGATCGGAAACGAAAACGGATTGCTTTCATTCTTTGTCGGCGGTGATACCGGTGAACCTTTGTTTATCCATGTTTTTTTCGGGATGAAAGACAACTTTAAAAAATATACGGACGAATTGTCTGCCCTGACCGCGGGTCACGGCATTTTCGTGAAAAACACATATACATATATTGATTTATCGGTAAAATCAGAAAAATCCGGTTCGTTTGTAAATGAGGACAGTTTACCGTTCGGCGTCGGCGGTCCCGCAGGCGGGCTTTGGATGATTGTATTGCTGAATGTTTTGTCGGCGTTTCTGATGATGAGTATACTGAACAATTCACTGAACGAAAGAAGAAAAAGCCTTGTGCTGATGAGATGCATAGGCGCTTCAAAACCGCAGATCATAAAAATCTACACCGGTGAAATTCTGGTAGTGCTGTTGATTTCGATCCCCGCAGGAATTATATCGGGCCTTGCCGTATCCTGTTTCGGCTGTATGCTGATTAAACGGATATTTTTCGGAGAATTGTTTTTTTATGTGCCTGTCAACAGTCTGCTGATCTGCGTGCTTTTTTTGCTTGTGTTTGCAGCGATAACGGTATTTTTTGAAATCATGCAGATATTCATGATGCCGCTGTGGGGGAATATGCGGCCTGAGATACCCGCGCGGCATAAACGGAAAAATGAAAAACCTCTTGATATAAAAAACATCGGCCGTATTTTCTCCGAATCGAACCGCGGTAAAACACGGATATCTTTTGTTCTGTCCCTGTTAACCGTCGTTATATTGTTATTCTCTTCATATGACTGCTGGGTTTATTACGACGAATATTGTTCTCTGAAAAAAACTTATCCCGCAGATTACGAATTCGGCTTTATGCTTTCTTATTTCGAACCTTTGAATCACATGAGTGAAAGTGAGATGATCGGGATAAGATCCGCATACGGGGTGGAAGACGTGAGGGCATATAAAATATCCGGTTATCTGCCGATAACATGGGAAAATATGCGGCAGAGCCGTTATGCCGCGGCAGCTGCGGAAACTGTCTTTGCAAAATACGCGGGGAAGTCATCGGTTCACGGAACCGTTTACGGCCTGTCCGCCGGGAACAGAAAGAATGTTGAATATTATATTGAAGAGATGGACGAAGGCGCATTTTCATACGGTTTGTTTTCGGAAGGGAAGGGCGTCATCCTGTCGCTGCCGGAATTTTATAGGACACGGGACGGTGAGTTTATAAACGGCGATATGCCTTCCGATAAATTATATACATCCGGGGAGTATATAACGGAATCGACCATATCACCCGGAAGCACGCTGAACATCGAAGGTGAAAACGGGACGGTCAGTGTGACGGTGATGGGTATTATATACGGTTTCGATGAATTTACGGCACAGGCTTTTCTAAACAAGCCGTATAGCATCATAGGCAGTTATGATCTGTGCGATAAAATCGCGAAAGGCGGCCATCAGACCTATGAATATGTTCAGATAACCGGCAGCTCCTCCGCAAATTACAGGCAGACGGATGTTGAACTGTCCGCGATCAAGACAGAATTGAATTTTGAAAATCTGAGGGCAGTGAAGGAGGAAAAGCTGAATCAGACTGTCATGTATTTCATCTCGGCCTTATTGACCGGTTTTATCGCTGTGATGATTTTCACGATGATTGAGAAAATCGGCAGCGAAGCAAAAATAAGGGCGGAAAAATACCGGAACCGGATTCTTTATCTGACAGGCATGCCTTTGAAAAACATTATGAAAATATATTTATATCAAATGCTGAAACGCGAGACCGCCGCGGTAGGTCTCGGCATTTTCATTTTATTCGGCAGCAAATTTTACTCATGTTATAAAGCAGACGAAAGCACTGTCGGCAAAAATATATTTTACATCGTAAAAAACATTTATGACACCTGTTTTATCCGGTTTCCTTTTATACTGCTTTTGCTTTTTGCGGTTGTCTATATCGCGATAAAAATATCGGTCCTGAAGTATCCCGCAGATAAAATATCTGACAACGATTTCTTATAAACATCGGGAAACAGGATCATTTATAGCGTATCATCATTCATGTATGCTCCTGCATAATAATCGGGATAATACAAACCTGCAGAAAATGTCGAAAAACAATTTAATAATTTTATCGGTCATTGAAAAATGTATGATGAAAGGCTATAATAAGAAAATAAGCCGGTATCTTTGATAACGGGAAGACAATAAGATTACGGGCTGCCGGCCGCATCGGGAAGGGTTCGGGTTGTTGGTCTGATGAACCGGGAAAATCCATAAACAGGAAGGGGACGGTATTACGAAAACCGATCATTACGCGCAGACAGGCGATTTTATTGATTTAAGCAAAATGCCCATCGTACTTTCAAAAGAACCGGCGGCGGTTGAAAAGACCGCGGCGAACGAGCTCAGGAAATACATTTACCGCCTGACGAAGGCGGATCTCACCGTCGTATCGGAGGATGAATGTGAAAGCGGCGGTATTTACGTCGGAGCCACGGATTTTGCCGCCGCGAATAAAGTGAGTGTTCCCGATAACCGCTTCGGAGAAGGCTGGGCAATCCAAGCCGCGGGCGGCAGCCTTGTCCTGTGCGGCGGAAACACAAGAGGGACTCTGTATGCCGTCTATCATCTGCTGGAGGATGTATTCGGAATTCGCTGGTGGAATATGTGGGAGGAATATGTTCCGGAACTCGACGCAGCTTCAGTTCCGGCCGGTTACAGTCAAAGCGGCGTTCCGGCCTTAGAATACCGCGATATCTATGTCGGCAATGAAAATACGGATACGCTGTTTTTTGTCCGTAACCGCATGAACGGTTTTGCGGGCAACACTCCGCCCGATTACGGCGGGAAAGAGGCTTTCGGACATCCGTATCACGTACATACGTTCAACCGTTATTTCCCGCCGTTTTATAAAGATTCGTTTTCCGGCAAAGAAACAAACGAATGGATCGAGATGAACAATCCCGACCATGAGGACTATTTTGCGTCTCATCCCGGATGGTACGCATATTCGGCAGCGGACGGAAAGCGTGTCGAAAACGGACAGCTTTGCCTTTGTGCGGACGGTCTTTATGAGGCGTTTCTGGAGAAACTGCTGAAGTCGGTCGCTTTTTCCTATGCGGAAGCAAAAGCGGCGGGAAAAGCGGGTCCGCGCTACTTTGATGTGTCGCCCAACGACACCGGCGGCCATTGTGAATGCGACGCGTGCAGGGATTCCATTGCGAAACACGGGGAATCCGGACATCTGCTGCGCTTTGTGAACCGTCTTGCCGAGGATGCGGCGAAAAAGTACCCGGATGTTCTTCTTGAGACGCTGGGTTATTGGCATTATGTATACGCCCCGGCGGACGACACCGTGCCCGCAAATAATCTTGTTATTCGTTTTGCGGATAACTATATGGATATTCTACACTCACTGAGCCATAAAAACAATGCGGATTTCTTTGGACGTCTGAAAAACTGGGCGGAGATCTGTGCAAAAGGGAATCTGTATGTCTGGGATTATGCCGTGATTTATGCGGAAAACGGTGTGTTCCCGAGTATGTATAAGTATGGTGATAACTTTAAGTCGTTTATGAAAACGGGCGTGAACGGCTATTTTGTCGAGCACGAACAGTGCATAAACGCCGACTTCTGGGATATGAAGCTCTGGCTGATGGCAAAATTGATGGAGGATCCTCATCGGGATTACGGCGCGCTGACGGATGTATTTATCGGCGGTTATTACGGCAAGGCAGGAGAGTATATCCGCAAATATCTCGATCTGATGCATGAGAGGGCGGAAGCATCGGATTTTCACGCTCAGTTCGGCGTTTCGGTCATTGACGCACCGTGGCTGACGGTCGAAGACATCATAGCCGGCAGCGCGCTGTTTGAAAAGGCGTTTGCCGCGGCAGAGGGCGATGACGTATTGCTGCGCCGTCTGCGCGCCGCACGAAGCGGTCTTGACCGTGTTATTGTCAATAATAGTATGAAATACCGTTCTGAAGCGCGTAAAAAGAACCTTGAGCTGAACATAGACATGAAGGAAACAAATAACCGTCTGGTAAAGACCCTGACGGAACAGGTGGTCATGCGCGGCGATTATGATCCCTGCGGAAAAACAATGCTGGAACGATATAAGCGCAGCGATCCCGACAGTCAGTCGGAATAAGATACGGATTTTATGATAATACACTTAAACCCGGCCGATAAATTAAAATTGACTTTAAACAATAATCGCAGGTTTACAGGTGCGTCCTTCTCCGGGAATCCAAATGATACAATGATTCATGTGCTGCACGAAGCGTATTGCCATTGTATTTGTATTATTTCAAAAAACCTTTGCCTGAATTACAACTTAACCGCGCGCATGCCCCGATTCAATATACATGAATACCACAATTCTTTCAATGAGCGGATATGTCCTGTCGGTCGCCGGCTTCGCTTTGCAGTCTGCTTCACACCTTCCTGTCTGTCTTTATCACATCGGATTTTAAGATGTCCGGCGGTTCTGCGTGTATGATAACCCTCCGATGATCCGTGGTGAAAATTCCCCTCTTCGGAGGGGTGGTGCTTCGGCACCGGGGTGGTCAAACAGGAAACAGAAAAACGTATGGATGTTCCTTAATAACCACCCTGCCCTTCGGGCACCCCTCCGAAGAGGGGAATCGGAAATGTCGGGAAAAGCGCGGCCTGAATAGCCCTGAATCAGATATGATCGGAAGACCGGACTGTTCCGCTTCGTAAAACAGATTCTCCCGCCGTTCCGACCCCTGTTGCGTCCGACAGACTCTTCGCTTCTTCCCTGAATTCACGGCTGTGTTTTGCTGTTTGTTTTACATCTTCCTGTATGTTTTTATTATATCGGATTTTCGGGTGTCTGGAGATTCTGCTTCCTATAATAACATACCGAAAAAAGCCTGCGATACAAAGAATTTTGAATACCCCTATGGGACAGATCCTTTGTATTACAGGCTATTCCGATACGGATCATAAAAACACAGACCGAAGCATCTGTAAATGCTTCGGTCTGTGTCTGGCTGCGGAAGAAGGATTTGAACCCTCACAAACAGAGTCAGAGTCTGTCGTGCTACCATTACACAATTCCGCACCGGTTGTTTTTTTGCAACGGATATAGTATAGCAGACAGGACCCGGTTTGTCAATATTTATTTTGAAAATTCTTCGGGACGGGTCTCTTATTTCACATAGTTCAGGAACCTGTCGCGGATGTTCTGTTCGCCTTCGAAGACGCAGATGCGGTATTTGTAGGTCAGACTTTCGCCGGATCTGATGACGAGTCCGCCTTTGAAATAGAGGTTGTTCGCTGCAAACAGGCCGTAATTGCGGATGTGCCAGGATGTGGGGTAACGTTCGTTGTCTTCATTGTCAAACACGGCGACGCCGCATTCGAGTCCGTCGACCCGTCCGCTGTAACCGCACCAGGAGGCACAGCGCCCCCAGCATTCCTCCTCGCCCTCGGCTCCGTAGGAGTTGACCATATGACCGCCCTTATCGGCGCGGATGGATTCGGCGACCCGGATCCCGAGGGGACCCGCTTCTTTGGTCGCGCCGAAGGTCACTTCGCCGTATGAAGCGCGGAATACGATCTCAAGGTCGATGTAGCGGCATTCGTTCGGCTGGCTGTAAAAAGTAAACGTGCGGTATTCTTCGATAACCGGGTTGCCGTCCGGTGTTTCCCAGATGTTGCAGGCGGTAAACGACGCGCAGGAACCGCTGTTTATGACATTGCGGAAACCGTTATGGCGCTGGACACCCCGGTTCTGCGGTTCGTTCCAGAAATCGATGCCGTTCACGTCGCCCACGGCGACGATGACCGAACGCTGGTGGGGATGTTCGTTCGTTTCGAGGTCAAGGCGGGTGACGCTGCTTCCGTTTGAAAGCAGTACAGGCCCGAGGAAGGGTTTGGCGTAGGCCGGGTCGTAAACGTAGGAAGTGAAAAGCTTTCCGCCGATAAAGATATCAAGGCGGTTTTCGGCGTTGTTTGCGGTGATCACGGCGCCGTCCGTCACGGCGGTAGCCTTTTCGATTTCAAGCGTTTCGCCGCGTGCAAGGGTCACGATCCCGATCCCGTCGTTTTCGAGCCGGACGGGCTCGTTTTGCATATCGCGGCGCGCTTTGATTTTTACTGCCATTTTTTCGGGCATGCCGTTCGGCATGCACTCCTCCCTAATTGTAATATTCAGCCGTTACGGCGCACATTTGCTCATATTTATCCAGCATGTCCCGGCACAGCTGCATCTGGCAGCGTGCCCGTTCGAGGTTGTGGTTCGGCCTGTGTATCCGGAAGTAACGGTCGCCATGTTCGCCACTACGTTCATGCTGCAGCTGGC
>CAZVPD010000118.1:0-12190 GCA_964628455.1 uncultured Lachnospiraceae bacterium | reverse complement strand
TTTTTATACTATGCTCGGGCTGGACTTCTTTCTGACCGGATCGGGTGAAATCCGTATATATAGGAAAATTTTACCCGGAATAAACGCAAAATACTGGAACGGCGCAGCTGCCGAAATGCAGTATTATACGGACGTCAAAGACGTATTTTTGTACAACTGGTATAATCAGGTGTATATCCTCCATAACGACGGAAGGATCAGTCCCGTAGGATGCGAACTTGACGAAGATCTCAAAAAAGACATCGCGGATATATACCTGCACGGGGACGTGTTTCGGAAGACGGACGGCACTTTCAGGAGTCAGTCGTTTTCCGGTCTGAAAGAGATAAAGAATATACGGGATTTCGTATATGACACGTACCTTTGCGCGTTTCATCTGTCGGACGGACGATGCATATCCATGTCCGACTATTCGGGAGCTCCGATCGGAAATATGCGTATATTGGAGAACATTAAAAAGTTCATGTCCGATTCCGACCGGTCGATTGTCTGTCTTGATGAAGACGGCTCTTTGTTCGGAGAACATGCCGGAATCGCAAAAGAGAAAAATGTGAAGGACTTTATCCTGTTCCCCAAAAAACACCTGGATTTATACCGTGAGGACTATGCGGAAAACGGCGAAATTTCTTTGGAGGACATGGGATTTGAAAAGCATATCGCTATGTTGATGAAAAACGGGACCATACGGATAGACTTCCGCGCCGGTTATTACTCAAACGAATCCCCGCTCACATTCACGGAACCCGGCGCGGCGGGGCTGAAACTGATCGGCGGCGACCTGTATGCCGTGATCGGTAAAAAAGCGAAGCCGGCCGCCGTGAAAATTCCGGAAAACGCACCCGCTCCCGTCCCCGGACCGGCTTCCCGCAGGATCGACCTGCATGTCTATCCGAAAAGGGACAGCAGCGGGGAGCTCATCGTGACCAGGGGGAATAAAAACCCGTATTGCGAAATCACCCCGGACGGCAGGATCAGAGGCATCGACAACGCCAACATTCTGAAGTGCGAGGATGTGGAAAAGCTGTGGTGGAACTGTTCCTCGTATATTGTCAAATTCGCGAACGGAACATATACCGCAGTCGGGACCGGCAAGGTGAAAGTCAACGAGCAGATACACCGGCTTTACGGGAAAGAGCTGAAATCCGTGGCCAACAACAGACTGTTCCTGATGGCCGACGGGTCGGCGATTGCTTTTTTGGCGGACCGGAGAAAGCGTGATTTCTGGGAAAAAGCAAAAAACATGAAAGAAGTCTTCTGCATCGATTTCTATTATGAGGAAGAATACGACAGGTTTTTCGCGCTTTGCGAAGACGGAACGGTGATCTGTGACAGTCCGGACCGGGAAGTGCTGTTTTCGGATGCCGAAAAAGTATACTGCTTTAAAAATCAGGAAAAAGGTGTTGTATGCGTGCTGTGCAGGGACGGAACCTATAAAATAAGGCAGGTAACCCCGGAAAAGACAGGTTCTGTCATTTCTTTAAAAGCGACCGATACCGTTTACATCAATCCCGGAAGGATGGCGGCGCTGCATAAAGGCACGATCAAGACATTCATGGACTACTCACACCTGGAAAAAACATTCGAGGGTGAGGGATATGAAGTCGATAAACTGATTCCGAAATTAAACCGGAAAAGCCCCGTCGATTTTATTTTCGACGAGAAGGTCACCCCGCCCGTATACTGCGTTCTCAACGGGTCGGGACAACTTCTGCGCTATATGCAAGAAAAGGACGAGTGGGAAACGCTTGATCTGTTTGTAGCAAAAATCAGGTATCAGGGAAACGGCATCATCGAGGTGACGTATAAATGATCCGGCGGAAGGTGAACGGGTTGGCGGAACACCGTATGACCGGAAATCAAAGGGATGAGGTGGCATATGTCGGCGGAAAGCATTAAAAAAAATCTGTCGGTCCGGTTTGCGGCTCCGCTTCCGGAGTTTTACAGGCGCAGGATCATTTTCTGGCCCGATCCCGGCAGGGAATTCGAGTCTGTCGCGGACGAGGTCTGCCCCGAAGGGGTGCAGCTTGTAAAACTGACGGGCTCAAACAGCTTCGGGGTGAAAATGCTGCTGGCCGAAACGGATACGACCGGGAATTATCTGGTCTACAACCCCGTTTCGTACGACAGTCCGCAGGACAACCGGCTGCGGGACATCGAACTGTACAGCGAGGAGTTCCGCGCCGATTTTCTGTCCATGCAGATGGAGGAGCTGCACATCGCCGCTTCTCCCGCGATGCGCAGGGTCATGAAGGAATACGGCAGGTTCTTCAACAGCAGGGAGCGCAGGCAGAAGCTGCTGGAGTTCGGCAGGGAGTATGCCGACCCGGCCGACCTTCGGCTGGATATCACGGCGGTGCTGTGCGGCCTCAGACGGGCGTCGGTTCCGGACATCATCGGAGCCGTGCTGACGGACGGGCTTGACAGGGAGAACAACGGAGCGCTTCTGAGCATCGGCAAATTCGGCAGCATGCAGGATTTCAGGGAGCTGCTCAGCCGGTATACGGGCTATGAAGACACAGACGGCAGACCGCTTCTGCAGCTTGCCGCGCATGTTTTTATGACCGCTTTGGCGCAGACGATGAATCCTTCGCATCTTTCCGGTTTTCCCGGCCTGATTTCCGGACCCCACAGGCAATATTGCTATTCCATGGTCCACGAATGGCTCACGGGCGCGGAGGACGACCGGTTTTACGACATCTGCCGCGAGATCGAAGAGCGTTACGGTCTGCCGGAACGTTTTGACGCGCTTGAAACAGAGGAGCTTGCCGGCAGCGAATGCTTTCCCTGCATCAACGAGTGCATACTGCGCCGCTTTCTGAACGAGATCGCCGCAAACGTGATCAGGATCGACGCCATTGTCGAAACCGTCGAAAAGCGGCGCACGCTCAAATGGTACAAGCGCGTCGCGGGCTATTACGAGGGCATCCTGCAGATCGCGAAAATTGCGCAGTTCAGCCGGGAACATGCCGAAGGCTTTCATATCGTCGAAGCGGAAGCAATATGGAAAAAATACGCCAAAGAATATTACAGGATGGACAGCTGTTACCGCCTCTTCATCGCCTCTTTTCACAAGAGCCTGAAGTATTCGAGCACCGTGCTGGAGGACGCCTATAAAGCCGCGGCGGAATACGCCGAGGGCCTGTACCGGAACCGGTTTCTCGGGGAGCTGTCGGACGGGTGGACCGCCGCCGCAGGCGGGCAGCTGGCGGAACGCGGGGCGGTCGGCGGCGTTGTTCGTCAGGAAGACTTTTACAGGAACTTTGTCGCGCCCGTCGTTTCGGACGGAAGCAGGGCCTTTGTCATTGTGTCGGACGCCCTGCGGTATGAAGCCGCCGCCTCCCTTGCGGAGGTGCTGACGCGGGACACGAAGGGCAGCACGACGCTTCACTGCCTGCAGGCCGTCCTGCCGACGGTGACCGGGTACGGGATGGCCGCCCTGCTCCCCCATCTGAAGCTTGAACTCGACGCCGGACTGCGCGTGATCGCGGACGGCATGCCGACCGACGGCATCGCCGCGCGGGAGAAGGTTCTGAAGGCGGCGAACAGGACGGCCGCAGCGGTACGGTATCAGGATTTTATCGCCATGAAGATGGCGGAAAGGCGCGAAAAGCTGGGCAGCGCCGAGGTCGTCTACATCTGGCACAACACGGTCGACGCGGCGGGCGACAAGGCGTCCTCGGAAGCCGGCGTGTTCGAGGCCTGCGGGGAGGCGGCCGAGGAGATCAAGAACCTTGTCCGGATCATAACCAACGAACTCAGCGGCACCAACATCCTGATCACCGCCGACCACGGCTTTTTATATACCCGGAGCCCCCTGACCGAAAGCCTGAAACTCGGCGTCCCTTCGGAAGACCCGCGGGTCAGGGAGGCAGCGAGGCGGTATATCATCGCCGAAAACGGCTTCACCCCCGAACATATGATGCCCTTCTCGCTTGAGCGCATCGGGGGGACCGGCCTGACCGGTTTTGCGCCCGCCGAAAATATCCGCCTTAAGATCAGGGGAGGCGGCGAAAATTATGTGCACGGGGGCGTCAGCCTGCAGGAAATGGCCGTGCCGGTGATCGTATTCAAAAACATGCGCGCGGGCTCGAAGAAATTCGTCGAGGCGCAGAAGGTGCAGCTTCAGCTTCTGAGTGAAAGCCGGAGGATATCGAACAATATCTTTTCGCTTGATTTTCTGCAGAAGGATCCCGCGGGCGGAAAGAAGCAGCCGTGCAGCTATGAGATCTGCGTCTGCGACGCCGCCGGCGAAGCGGTCAGCGACCGCCGGAAGGTGATCGCGGACAGGACCGACGCGAACCCGAACAACCGGATTTTCCGCGTGCAGCTGACGCTGAAGGCGATGCCCTACAGCCGGACGGACAGGTATTATCTGACCGTTGCCGACGCGGACAGCCGGGAAGTCCTGTCAAGGACGGAATTTGAGATCAACATCGCGTTTACATCGGATTTTTAACGGACTTTTTTCGCCGGCGGGGCGCAGGACGATCATTACACACACGGAGGCAGGGATCATGGACGCACTGGACAGAAAGATCATCGAAAATTTCCCGGGCAAAATAGTCAGGAAGGATCTGACCGCGCTGATGAAGCGGGGGGCGAACGTGCCGACCTTCGTCCTCGAATATCTGCTCGGTATGTACTGCTCGACGGACGACGAGGGGGTTATCGCGTCCGGGATCGACAAGATCCGCAGGATCCTCACGGATAATTACGTACGCCCGGACGAAAGCGAAAAGATAAAATCCAGGATCAGGGAGAACGGCGAATACACGATCATCGACAAGGTATCCGCAAGGCTTGACGAATACAGGGACATGTACGTCGCTGAATTTACCAACCTAAACATCGAGCCTTTTGTCATGCCGGCCGAATACGCCGTGGAATACACGAAGATACTGACGGGTGGGATCTGGTGCATCACGCGCATTGCCTACACGTATGTCGCGGACGATCTCGACCAGGTCGAAAAGAAGTCGAGGCAGAAGCGCGGACCCGAGGATTCGCCCTTCAAGATCCTCAGCCTCAAGCCCATTCAGATGCCGAACCTCGACCTCGCGGAATTCATCGCGTGCCGCAAAAACTTTACGGCGGACGAGTGGCGCGAAATGCTGCTGCGCTCCGCCGGCTATGAGCCGGACGTGCTTTCGGAAAAAGAAAAAATGCACTTTATCGAGCGCCTTGTCCCCCTGGCGGAGCGCAACTACAATTTCTGCGAACTCGGACCGCGCAATACGGGCAAGTCGCACGTCTTCAAGGAGCTGTCCCCCTATTCGATCCTGATGAGCGGCGGGCAGACCTCGTCGGCGAATCTCTTTTATAATATGAGCGCCCGCAGGGTCGGACTGGTCGGGCACTGGGACTGCGTTGCGTTTGACGAGGTGGCCGGCATGCACTTCCGGGACATGGACGCCATACAGATCCTGAAGGACTATATGGCCTCGGGGTCCTTTGCCCGGGGCAGGGACATGATCAGCGCGGACGCCAGCGTGGTATACATCGGCAATATCAACGAATCGGTTGAAAGCCTGCTGAAAACCACGCATCTGTTCAATCCGTTTCCCGGCGAGTTCAACAACGACAGCGCGTTTTTCGACCGGATACACTATTATCTGCCGGGTTGGGAGATCCCCAAAATGAGGTCCTCGCTGCTGACCGAAAAATACGGGCTGATTTCGGACTGCCTGGCGGAATTCTGCAAAGAGATACGCAAACAGGATTTTACCCATCTTTTCAACGAGTATTACACGCTCAACAGGGATTTCAACAAGAGGGACGAAATTGCGGTCCGAAAGACTTTTTCGGGTCTGGCCAAGCTGCTCTTTCCGGACAGGCAGATCACCCGGGAGGACGCGCGCAGGCTGCTCGACTATGCGGTCGAAGGCCGCAGGCGCGTGAAGGAGCAGCTGAAGATCATGGCGGGGATCGAATTCATCGACGTGAACCTAGGCTATTCCGAAGCGGAAAACCCGGAAAACAGAACGGTCGTCGGCGTTCCGGAACAGGCTTCCGACACGCTGATCCCCGGCGTGAAGCTTCAGCCCGGCCATGTGTTCGCCGTCGGGCAGAATATCTACAGCGGCGACATGTGCGTGTACAGGCTTGAAAACAAAGTGATCCGCGGAACGGGCAAAATCGAAACGCAGGGCGTCGGCAGCCATAAGTCCGTCAGGGAGTGCATCGAGGCGGGATGGGCGTATTTTCAGGAAAACGCGAAGCGGATCATCCCGGGATCCCGGGTTTTCGACTACGATTATCTGCTCTATTATTCGGATACCCAGAACAAGGGACAGAGCGACCAGGTCTCGCTCGCGGAATTTATCGGTCTGTGCTCCGCGATCTCGGACACGCCCGTCGCGGAGTCCATGGTCATCGCGGGGGAACTCAAGCTGAGCGGCACGCTCAATGAGATCGCGAAGCTGACCGACATGATCCGCGTATCGGTCAACGCGGGCGCGCGCACGATCCTGCTCCCGTCGGCAAGCATCAAAGACATGCAGAAAATACCGAAGGACCTTCTCGCCAGGATCCGGCCCGTATTTTACGACAATCCGGCCGAAGCGGCCACAAAAGCGCTGGAAACAGAGTAAAGGGGGAATTTCCGATGCTTTACCGGTGCAAAAGCTGCCTGAAGCGCTTTAAATTTCCCGACACGATCCTCTTCTGCCCTTACTGCGGGGAGGTTCTGGCCGAAAACGCGGTCAGAAAAAGTCAGCCTCCCCTGCCCGATGCTCCTGCGGCTTCGGATGAGGGAGGCAAAATGAAAGAGGAAATCGAATCCCTGATCGGCAAAATCGCCGGAACAGGCGCGGGCATTGCCCGGGCGAAGCTGATCGCGGTTCTTCCCGAAGTCAAAAAGACGGATTACGCAAACAGGTTCGCGGCAGTCATGCAGTGCGCCGGCCGCAAAATTCTGCTGGCAAGAGTCGGGGCGCTGCTGGACGACATCAGAAAGCTGATCGCCGACGAACCCGCGGCCGACAGCGGGGCGTTCAGATCGGCAGCCGCCGCGGCTGTCGAGGAAATGCGCGGCACGCTTGCGGAGGCTGCCGAAATCACCGGCTGCGAATTTCACTGCGGCGGGCTGTCCGTCGATTCGGACGAAATCAGGATCGTGTACCCGGCCGTACAGCTGATGAGCCTGTACGGCGCGGTTCTGACCGCCCATGAAAAATATGTGCGGTGCGTCAGCGAGAACAACATGTTTGCCGCCTTTCCCTCCGACTCCGGCTACGGACAGATCAGGCGGAGCAAGGATTATAAAAAAGATCTTTACGGCGGGGAGGAGGGAAAGCCGGAGGAAAGCGATCCCCTTCCCGATTTCGGAGAAGTTGCCGCTTCTATGGAAAAAGCAAACGCCCTGCGTTACGAAGGGTCTTTCGACGAGGATTTTCTGCCGCATGTCAACGCCTTCTGGTACGGGCTCAAGTGGCTTGCGGCATTTATCGACGCGAGGGTAACGTTTAAAGGGGACGGTTTTATCGGCAGCGTGGACAGGCTGCTCGACTGCGCAAACGAAATAAAACTCCGGACCGGCGGTATTCCGGCCCGTGATATCGGTCCGGTTTACGAAAAGATGAAGCTTCTCCATGAAAAAACCGAAGCGGAGCTGCTGCTGCAGGCCGGGAAGATCAGAGGAAGGATATGATTTTTTATCATAAAAGGCATAGAACCGACGTTCGGTTTGTCTGAAAGATGAATAATGGGAACGCAAATTAAATACTTCATAACAGCTTAAACTGTCTGCTTAAATTTAATACAAAAAATTATCTGTTGCCTTCACCAACAAACGTTTGATTTTTATGAACAAGGAGAGCATTAAATATGAAAAAAAACGATCCTGTGACGGATTCCAGTTTTAAGATCAAAAAAAAGGATATATTATCAAAATACAAAGGTTCGGATGTTGATGTTATTGTTCCCGAAGGAATCAAGGAGATCGGTCCGTCTTGTTTTAAGGACCGCAAAGATATCATTTCCGTAAAATTACCCGAAAGCTTGACTGGAATAGGAGAGAAAGCGTTCTATAACTGCAGAAATCTTCAGACTCTTTCGATTCCCGATTCTTTTAATGCGATATCATCATCATCCGGTGTGCACCGGCATTTGTGTGAAGCTTTCGCCAAATGCAGCGGTCTGGCAAACGAAGACGGTTTGATCATTATCAATAAAACGGTATACGGCTTCATACCGAAAAAAGGGAAAAACGCAAAGAATGAAAATGTCAGCATTCCCAAAGGAGTTGAAGTCATAGCCGACTATGCGTTTTTTTCGATGGATTATAATATCAGGAATGTGTCAATACCCGACAGCGTAAGGCGTATCGGAAATTCTGCTTTCGCTGGTTCCTATCTTGAAAGCATAACAATACCGGACAGCGTCACAAGTATCGGGAACGACGCTTTTAGTTTTTGTGGGTTTGAAAATATTGTCATACCGGACGGAATAACGGAAATAAAGAATAATACGTTTAGCAACTGTAAAAACCTCAAGAGTATTTCAATTCCGGATAGTGTTGTGAGGATTGGATATCGTGCATTTAAAGGATGCATTCACCTGGACAGGAGCATTTTACCCCGAACCGTCATTTTTGTCGAAGATGATGCGTTCGTAAATGCGAAAAATACAATAACCGAAGGTGTTTTAACCGAATACAACGAGCAAGAAATCTTCGGAAGAATCCCCGATGGCACCGAACGCATAATCGCTTCGGGAATTAAATACGGTGATGGTTGGACTCGGGTGCTTTTTATTCCGGCAACTGTGATCAGCATAGAAAAGGAAGTCAGAGAAAAATTTAAAGGCCTTATGCTTGTTGTATCTCCGCCGGGATCCTATGCGGAAAAATGGGCAGAGGAAAACAATATACCGCATCATGCTTTTAAAGGGAATAAATATACGGGTGATTACGAAGAGGGATTATCTGCGCTTGAAAAAGCCGAATTAAGGTCAAGAATTTCCATAGCCGGATTGATAAAAATTTTATCGGTTTGCAGCGAGAACTATGAGACTTTCAACTGGCTTTTATATGAAGATGACTATGAATCATACAATGGTATTAATTTTATTTTAGTGAATGAAGAAGACGCTGCTGAAATTTATCAAAATAAAGCGGCAATGTCGTTATTTACAGATTCGGAGATTGATCTGGCAAATGCTTTACTGGTAAATTTTCAGACAGGACAAGGAATCTATTGGCCGTTTACCGGGGCAGTTATGACTCATGAACTTACAACGATGATTAAAATCGGTTTTTTGTTACAGGCTTTTGCCAAATACGAATACAGGTTACTCTATCGGTTCGTGGTAAACGAACCCGGAAGATGGAGTTCGATAAAGGCCCTGGCGTTCTGGAGTATTTGTGATAAAAACAATAAATTTTTACATTTTTACTTATAGAATAAAGACCTGTATTTGCCGTGGCAATGACCGTCTGCATATCCTCTTGTTTTACGGTTTGTTTATCGGGTATGAATGTATTATCGCATCTGCGTTTTTATTCGGTCCGGTCGGTATTTATCGGCCGGACCGGTTTTTCCCGAGATTGACAGTTAAAATAAAAGAAGCATTTAAAAACAATGATATTTTCAGCCGAAAAAGGCAAAGTTGTCACTACAGACATCCTTATATTGAACTTTCTCTTCAGATTCTCCGGAGAATTAACCACGTTTTGCCTTCAAATGTATTTCCGGGAAACAATTCATATCCTCACGGTATGCCGTCGGTGTCCAGAAGAAGACCCATCATGACCTGTACTTTAATGAACTTACAGTCTTTGCTGAACCCGAAGTCTTTCATTTCTTCTGTTTTTACGCTCTGAAAAGCGAATGTGGTGACATCATAGAATGCCACATCGACTTTCTGCCCTGGTTTCAGATGATTGCTCTCGAATAACTCCTGCTCTGTCTTTTCCTTGTTCTCCGCCGGTTTGTCAAGTGCCCTGAACAAATGTTGAAGCGTTATTTCCGGCAACCCGTAGTATAGGTCCTGATAGCTGTTTTGCTCTTATGTATTCTACGGTTACCTGTTTTTCTGGTGTGATGCGGACCTGTTTTTGTTTGAATAATTCAAAAAGCCCCATATCCTGATACCGTATTCTGTTTTCAAACGTTTTTCTTTTTTACATATCCATAATTTGGCTGTTTACATGCGCTGACATGTATTCATGTTTCTGTTGGAGTTGTATGTCTTCTGATGCATTAAATTACCTGGTCATTTTTATAATAATATTTCATCGTTTTATTTAAACTTAATTAAGATTATATCAACAAGCCAAATCGGCGGAGATTAATGAAATCTTATTACTCCCTTAACCTAACTGCCAACATAGTATTGCGCTCAAGAACCTTATTATTACCGATAGTTATATACAGAGCTTTGAATGATCCGGCAACGCACGGTAAATCGCTCTGTCCTTATCTGTATTTTCATTGATGATCATACAGTCTCCGTTTTCAGGTTAATACGCTCTGGAATTTTCACACCTTTATAGCTTATTGAAGGTTAATATAGGCGTGTATTACTGCAGCATTCCTCATGTTATCAACATAATCCCACAAAAAAAACACCGCTGCTTATCATTTTCATCTTATATCAGACCTTGCATATTTAATAAACCATTAATATTTCAGATTATAATATTATCTGCCAAAAATGTCAATGGACTTGAAAAATAATGTTGCAATTTGTTTATGTTTGTTATATTATGTTAGCAGACAGAAAACAAGACATCGGGGAGACGATCATGTATGATCTTGAAGATCGCCGTTTTGGTCACCTTACTGCAATCAAATGTTTTCCCGGCGGTAAATGGTTAAGTAAATGCGAGATTGGGGAATGAAAAAACGAAAAACAAAAGGATAACAAAGGCTTAAAAGAATCATGCGGATGTATGTCGGAAAACTGACGCTTGACATTACAGGTCGTCGTTTCAGCGGTTGAAGGCAGTATCTCAAAAGACGCATGGGAAACGTTGCTGCATCCGTGTTTGCGGAAAAATTGCGCTGCATATGCGATAAAGCGTTGAATTCGGGATCCGTTCTCGTTATATCCCGATCGCGATTCTCGGGAAGGGATTGATTTTATCCTCATCTGACAGAAAAATCTCGTCAGCATCCTTCCCGGAAACAAATGTTTGAAAGGAGTTGTAAGCCGGTCTGTCCTGTTTGAACAAGAAAAATATAAGGTCGCTTATGTGTTTCGGCCATTTGACAGCTGTCAAACCAACAGGCAGATCAAAAGAATGTTCGGCCGTTTCCGGCTTTTTTACTGCGACTGCGGTAAAGAAATCGAACGGACGGCATCCGGTGTTAAATGGCACCATTGAACCTCATGCGGTTGCGTCAAAGAAACGATGTTCAAATAAATCACGCATAACCGAAAAAGAATAAAGACGAAATAAAGAACGGAAGTTTCATGTCGGAAAAACTGAACAAAAACAACACATCGGGTCACAAAAGCGTTGTTGCCTTGAAACAAGGAGGAAACGGACCGCACAAATAAAGTTTCGCGGAAAAACACCTGATCTCATCATGATATGAAGGAGCGGTTTTTATGCCATCAGATAAACATGTTAAATTAGCAATAAAAATCCTGTCTTTGCTTCTCATTGCCGCTGTTTCGTTCTTCTTTGCCGCCAAGTGGTTCTCCGACACATACTTCGTAAAAGAATCATTGGAAAGTGTGGAGGAAAGCAGCCAAACAGTGACGATATTTTCCACGGCTACACTATCCATATCGCTGGCAATTTCTGCGATGCCCGACGATTTCGCGTCTCCGTTAGCCAATACCTTCGCGGATATGAACATCTATTTCGTGGTCATACTTGTCGTATTGTTTTTGGAAAAAATCATTATATTGTATGGTATAAAGCTGTCTTTTGCGATTCTTCTCCCGTCGGCATGTGTCTTGGGCGCATTCTCTGCCGCTTTCAGAAACAACGCGCTCAAAATCTTGGCAATAAGGCTTTGCGCCCTTGCTTTGACTGTGGTGTTTGTAGTTCCCTGCAGTACGTTCGTAACAAATTATGTCGCCGCCGACCTTACCGCTTATGTCGAAGAAACGATCAGCGAAACCACAGCCGGCGCCGATAAACTCAATGGAGCTATGGAAGGCGGCAGCGAGGACAGGAATATATTCGAGAAGCTTTCTGATCTGTTCCGGACTGCCATCAAGGATATTTCCGACCTGA
>CAZVPD010000117.1:0-12248 GCA_964628455.1 uncultured Lachnospiraceae bacterium | reverse complement strand
ATATGAATCAAGGTGTCTTTTATATTGAATTCCGATACCTGCCATTGTGTTTTGTTATTGTCAAAACGGGAAAGGGTCAGCAGGTCATTGATGATGCCCATCATACGTTCGCTTTGCTCTATCGTCATATTCAGAAAATTGTTGCGGAATTCCATACTCATATCGGGATTTAAGAGGATCGATTCGGTCGCCCCCCGAATGCTTGTAAGAGGCGTTCGCAATTCATGGGATACATTTGCAACAAATTCACGCTGTGCCTTATCGAGTTCATACCGGCTTGTTATATCATGCATAACAACGATACAGCCTGTATGCACGGTGTTGTTTTCGATATAACGCAAAATACCGATATTGATATCGAGAACTTTATTGTTGTATTCAACATCCCGTATGACATAGCTGTTTTCCGTTTTCAGGGAACCGATATACGACCTGGCATATTCTTCCGATAAAAGAGAGAACATCATGTCGATTGTAAAATCCGAATTATAACTGTTTCCAAACAACTCAAGCGCACATTTATTGATATTCAATACCTTTCCCGAATCCGAAAATGCGATAACCGCATCTTTCAGATAAGAAAAAATGGTTTCCAGCTTTTGCCTTTCACCTGAAATTTCGTTTAGCATATGTTTTATAACATGTCCCATATGATTGAAAGCATTCGTCAGTGTCCCGATTTCGTCTTTGCTATAAACTTCGATGTCTTTGTCAAACTCACCTTCGGCAATAAGCTCAGCCCCCTGAGTAAGACTTTGGATCGGTGCCGTTATAGCTTTTGCCAGAAAGAAAGAAAGTATGACCGCGATGATCAATCCGAAAAATACCGCCTGCAGAATGATTGAAAACAGCTGCCAGCTCAACTGCTGCATCTCCTCCTGCGTGTCTTCGATATAAACAATGCATTCGCTGTCACCGCTTTTCAGATATACCGCATAATCCGTATAACTGCTGCCCAGCAGCTGTGCTTTCCCGTCATTTCCGCTCATGGCAGACAAGATATTTGAGGTTATCGGAAGTTCGTTTTCGGGCTGTTCGACCGAGCCGGCAAGGATATCTCCGTTCATATCGAGAATATAATAATTACGGTAAATATCGATGCCCAATGATGCTCCGTAGGCCTTCAATATATTTTTTTGTTCGTCGGCATAATTCTCCGCAGTCATGGCATTGATTAAATCCTGCCTCAGATCACCGCCGAAATATCGCTCCATCTGTTTTACGAATTCATCTGTATAGAAGTTAAAAACGCTGTTTATTAAGACCGTACCCACCACGGCCATTACGGTAATCATAAACATGACAAATATGAGAACGATTTTGAAATATAAACTTCTGTACATTCTGTTCTCCGGATATTATTTTACATAATAACCCATGTTTCTTTTCGTAAAAAAGTACTCCGGATTTGCGGTGTCTTTTTCAAGTTTCTTTCGAAGTCGGCTGACTGTTACGTCGACATTCTGAAGATCACCGTAAAATCCATCATATCCCCATACTTTTTCAAGTATTTCTTCACGCGTGAATATTTTCCCCGCGTTTTGCGCAAGGAAAACCAAAAGTTCATATTCTTTTTTTGTCAGCGATATCAATTCGCCGTTCTTCGTGACCTGATATTTATAATTGTCGATCACAAGCGAACGTATCTCAATAATATCCGAGCTTTTTTCGGAAGTATCATTTAGAACGACTTCATTGGAGGAACGCCTGATATTGGCTCTGATTCGTGAAAGAAGTTCTTTGATTTTAAACGGTTTTGTCACATAGTCATCCGCTCCTATATCAAGTCCGAGTATTTTATCAATCTCTTCCTCCCGGGCGGTGACGATGATGATAGGCGTAGACAATGTAACTCTGATTTGCCTGCATACTTCAAAGCCGTCGATTTTAGGCAGCATCAAATCAAGCAGGATCAGGTCATAATCACCGGATAAGGCTTTTTTTACACCTTCCGCGCCGTCTGCGGCAATATCAAAAGCATATCCTGCCTGCATTAAATTATAAGCCAGAACCTGAACGATGCTTTTCTCATCTTCTACTATGAGTATACGCTTTTTATCGGTTTTTTCTGCCATAAACAAATCCGTTCTCCGGTCATCAGATCATAAACCGGTGTATCATATCTGCAGCCTGTTCTATTCACGGCGAAGACTGTAATACCGTTTCATTCGGTATTTTAACCGTAAACTGAGATTTATCAGAAATATAATCCAGAATTTCAGGTAAAGCCGAAACGGTATTCTCATTCGAATAAAAACGATATATGACAATTTCGTTTTCATGTATATATTTCTTAGCCGTATTTATTATTTTTTCAGCGGAAACAGAATCCTCTTCCGGCATTTTACTGTTATATTCGCTGATTATGTATCCTGCGGATTCAAAACCAAGCTTTTTTTCGTCATTGATTGTATCTTCTGCTCCTATTATACGAGTTTTATTCTTGATGATATAATATAAGAGACGGTTTGCGGTTATTTCTTCCCATACTTCGGTTTCATCGTCATAATCAGCAGGATCGATGATAATTCCCGGAATATGTCCTTCAACCGCCATGCTTGTTATGACTGACGGATTTTTTATAATATTGACTTCATCCGTAAAAAACAAAGCTTTATAACCGTAATCATTCAGAATATCCATAATTTCGGGAGTATATACATTGGGACAGTCGGAAAAAGTAAAATAAATCGTCCGTTTGCCGATTTCTTCCTCTGTTTCAAGCGGTGCTGTTGTTTCCGAAACGGCCGTTGTTTCGCCGGCTGTCGGAGCAGTCGTATCTTGTGCCGTTGTTTCTGTTTCGGCGAGAGCGGGATTAAAAATAAATAAAAGTTCATTGAAACTCATTTTTTCCGTTCCGTCACTTATGCGCATTGCCGTTTCATTTTCGGTCATCTCAAATCGCAAACCGAGATAATTACAGACAAGTTTCGCCGGTATATATCTTTCGCCGTAGATCAGATAGGTCGAAACCGAAAAAACCTCTCCGTTTGCCGTATAAACCGTACTGGTATCGATATCAAAAGTCATATATTTATCTTCTCCGTAACTGATCATGACATTACGGAGATATTTATTGAAAGTTATTTCGATGCCTTCTATTTTTTCCAGAATCGATATGGGCATATAGTCAACCAGAAATATTTTGATCCATTTATACTGAGCTTCATTGTACCAGGGTTCGTCGTTTACATACATGGTAGGAAGGTTTTCCTCCGCACCGAAAGAAAGCATGGAGTTTGACATCATAATAATCAGCAAAACCGCAAAACAGGCACACACCGTTACGGCTGCCGTTATTTTTTTCATAAAATGTCCTTTCTTCCGTATTGCGTCATTATACCTTTAATTTTCGTAAACAAATCCGATAGATATTTTCTTTACTCACTCGGTAATTATTTGTAATACGCGACGGCAAGATCGACGACTTTTCCGTAACTTTTTGTTCCTTCTTCTTGTCCCTGTGATTTTAAAAACGTGTCATTTACCGCCGTGCTTATCTCGGAAACGGCCGATTCGCGATATTTATCAAAAAACTTGCTGTAAGCGATCATTTCATATCTGATCCGTAAATCCGTTTTATCCAGTATTTTATTATATGCTTCTTTGTCCGCGCTGTATAAGGCTCCCGATACATATTCAAACATATTCAAATAACCGCTGTAACGAATATACTTGTTTTCACTGCCGATACAAACAAGAAAAGCCATGAAATTCGCTTCATCTTCTCTTGCTATTCCGCGCTGATGAGACATCTCGTGTGCAGCTGTAAAAGGCAGCGTGTAGTCGGGAAAGTTTATATTGATGTTGGCTTCACCCGTATAATAAGTGTAAACACCCGAAATATGTGTATAAGTCATAGGCTCGGAAAGCAGGATATATTTCACGTTGGAACGCAGAAGAGGCAGAAAAGGATATTTGGAGGCAGTGTATTCGTAAGATTCGTTCAGCAGTGTGTTCATTTCAAACAAAGTAAACGGTTTAGCCGATAACGAACCGTATTTATATTTTATATCCGGAACAAGCTCATGAATTTTTTCAAGCAGGATTTCCGATGTGTCATATAATTCTTCCGCAGAAACATTTTGCCTTAAGATACCGAGTTTATTTTCCAGAGGAGACCCCTGATAGGATACTGCGAATCCCAATACAAACAAAGAATAAAACAGCGTTACAGCCGAAAACAGCGAGCATATATATCGTACAGCGTATACTTTACTTTTTTCCGATGCTTTCAAACCGCCCGCAAACATCATTACGAGTAATACGGGCAGAAAGATAATAATAGTTTCCGCAAAAGAAAACGGAAACAGATTCGTGATTTTTGCCAAAGCCATACGGATGAACGAGCTGATATAGCGATTAAAAAAATCGGAAAAACTCACACTGCGGACCGAAACAAGATGTATGATGCCCGAAGCAAAAAAAACGCAGAATATATATACAGCGGGTATAGGACAGTATTTATTTATTTTACCGTAAACTGTTTTAAACATATGTCATTTCTCATGATTCGTTATATTGTTCATCAAATCGAGAATTTTCAAAGGAGGTGATGCATACAGGGTCATACGTTTTCCGTCTGCGGGATGTGTGAAGGATATCGTATGTGCATGAAGCGCATGATGCGGTATTATGGGTTCATTTTCTGTGCCATAAAGATAATCCCCGGCAAGCGGATGCCCTATATAGGCAAAATGCACCCGGATCTGATGGGTTCGGCCGGTTCGTGTGACAACATCCGCCACACTGTATTGTTCATTGAAGGCAATCGTTTTGTAAACGGTATGAGCGAAGGATCCGTTTTTGTCATCGGGCGGACATACTTCCCTCAGGATAATGCTGTCGTTCCTGCGTCTGATATATGTTATGATCTCGCCGCCGTCTGCCGGGAGTTTTCCCACGGCGACGGCGATATAATTTTTATTTATGCTTCCGCTGATGAGCTGACATGATAATTTATAAGCGGTCAACTGGTTCTTCGCCACCAGCACTATACCGCTTGTGTCACAGTCAAGGCGGTTGACCGCGCGAAATACAAAAGGGATCCCTGCGGACCGGTAATAATAGGACAAAGCGTTTGCAAGACTGTCGCTTCTGTGGCCGTGCGAAGGGTGGGTAGGCATACCCGAGGGTTTGTTGACCGCTATGAGATCACCGTCTTCGTAAATAATATCAAGCGGAATACGGCAGGGCGATATAAATTCATTCACATCGGCGAAGCTGTCGCCGAGTTCCAGGGAAAGTGTGTCACCCGAACAAAGCAGTGCTCTGACTGTTATTCCGATCCCGTTTCTGGTTATGCCGTTTTCGGTTTTTTTAAGCCGTGTCAATAAACTGCGCGACAGTCCCAGCTCATTCCTGACGAATTCCCGGACGGTTGTGCCGTCATAACGCGGCTCGATTTTTATTTCCATCTTTATTTTGTGATTATTTGTTGCCGACTGTTAAAGTCCAACCGAATATGTCATCGGTTTTTCCCCACTGTATGTCTGTCAGATTATCATATAATTTCTGCGATATCAAACCTATTTTACCATTGTTCAGCTGAATGATCTCGCCGTTGTTATTCAGTTCTCCGATAGGTGAAATGACTGCTGCAGTACCCGTTCCGAATCCTTCACTCAGTCTGCCGGATTTTCCGGCTTCGAATAATTCCGCAACCGTTATTTTTCTTTCCCTAACCTGATAACCCCATTTTTGAAGAAGTTCAATACATGAGGCACGGGTCACACCCGGCAATATGCTCCCGTCCGTCAGAGAAGGGGTGATGACCTCGCCGTCGATCACAAAAAAGACATTCATGGCACCGACTTCTTCGATGTATTTATGTTCTACGCCGTCGAGCCACAACACCTGGGCATAACCTAATTTTTCCGCTTTCTGCTGACCTATAAGCGATGCCGCATAATTTCCTCCGGCTTTGGCACGGCCTGTCCCGCCCTTCACGGCGCGGACATATTCCGATTCGATATAAATTTTGACAGGGTTTATTCCCTGGGAATAATAGGAGCCGACAGGTGACAAAATGATGATAAACTTATAGGTATGAGCTACATGAACACCCAGATGGGCGTCTGTCGCTATGATAAAGGGACGTATATAAAGGGATGTACCCTCCAGATCGGGTACCCATTCCCTGTCATAATTTACAATAGCACAAATAGCCTGAAGAGCGTCTTCGGGATTGATCCTCGGAATACACAAGCGGTCATTTGTATTATTCATGCGTTCGATGTTTTTTTCGGGACGAAACAGCTGTATTCTTCCGTCCGGCGTCTTATATGCCTTCAGCCCTTCGAACATCTCCTGAGCATAATGAAAAACCATGGCAGCGGGAGAAAGCGAAAGATCGGAAAAGGGTATGATGCGCGGGTCGTACCAGCCTATGGTATCCGAATAATCCATGATAAACATATGATCCGTAAAATAATTTCCGAATCCGAGTTTATTCCAGTCGGGTTTTTCTTTTCGCCGGGCAGCCGGTTCGATTTTTATATTGAGCATTTTTTGCCTCCGAATAATTTTATATGAAACATTATAATACAAACGCGTGTTTTTTTCAATATACTTTTGCAAACAATTTATATAAATACCTCCATATTGTTATTCTGTGCATAAATAATACGCGTATATGGCTGTATGGTATTCTCTTTATGTGTTTATTTGTTTAATGTGAAAATTACACTTAATTAAATTTTCGATTGTTGAATATACATAAATCAACTTTATTAATATTAAGGTAATAATCATCGTTTAAAATAAAGAATAGAAAAAATAAATATCTGTAAGGAGAGATATGAATGTCTTTATTGGAAACATTAATAAACACTCTGACCGCCTTTACACTTGATCAGGGTCTTCGTTTGATCGGCGCGATTCTTTTATTGATAGTCGGATTTAAATTAATTAAGTTCGTTATTAAATTGTTATTCAAAAGCAAATGGTTTACCTCTTTGGACCTGACAGTTCGGCATTTTATTAAAACCATCCTGGATTATGCTTTAAAGATCATACTGATCATTACGGTCGCTTCCATTATCGGTGTGCCCATGACATCGATGATAGCTGTTTTGGGTTCGGTTGGACTGGCAGTCGGTCTTGCGCTTCAGGGCAGTCTGAGCAATATCGCCGGGGGTTTTATTATTTTTATTTTTAAACCGATTGCTGTCAGCGACTTTATTATAGTCGGAGATAACACCGGGATTGTAAAAGATATTAATTTGTTTTATACGATTCTTTTGACCCCGGATAATAAACGCACTCATATTCCAAACAGTTTGATATCCAATCAAATCGTGACCGATGTTTCTGCAATGCCCACGCGCCGGATCGATTTAAAATTCTCGGTATCCTATGATTCCGACATCGATAAAGTCAGAGATATTTTAATGCGCGTTGCATCGGAGAATGTCCTTGTTTTAAAAGAGCCCGAGCCGATTGTTTATCTGACAGAACATGGGGACAGCGCATTGTTTTTTCTGTTGCGCGTATGGTGCGGCAATGGTGATTACTGGACGGTAAACTTTGATCTGATCGAAAGTGTAAAAAAGGAATTTGACAAGAATTATATACAAATACCTTTTCCACAGCTTGATGTTCATCTGGATAAAAGCATATGATGTTAAGAAAAACTACGCATTCGGACATAAGCCGGGTGATGGAGATCATTTGTTCGGCGCAGAAATCTCTTCGGGATATGGGGATCGACCAGTGGCAAAACAATTATCCGAATGAGTCGGTTATTGCCGGCGACATAAATAAGGGAATTTCCTATGTGCTGCTGAAAGATGATATGATTGTCGCGACAGCGGCATTATCTTTTGAAAAAGAACCCGCATACGAAAAAATATACGGGGGTAAATGGCTGAACGACAAAGTCTATGCGGTCGTGCACCGTCTGGCAGTTTCCGAAAGTGATAAGCGCATCGGAATTGCTTCTTTATTTATGAATATGATCCGTGATCTTTGCATTCAAAAAAAAGTTTTCAGCATTAAAATAGATACCCACCGTAATAATATGCCGATGCAGAATATGTTGAAAAAGAACGGTTATCAATATTGCGGTATTATTTATCTGGGTGACGGTTTCGAAAACTGCGGCGCCGAACGGTTCGCCTTTGAACTTGTCATCGAACCGGCGTTTTGACCATTGAAAACCGGATTATTTTATAAATCCGATCTGTTCTTGAATTTATATTTTTACAAAAGCGACATGTTTTTTTAACAAAATAAATTTATGGCTTGACATTGTTCTATAATTATTATATAATTGTGGCAATGTGATATAATTTAAAACAAATTGCAAACTGGAAGTGATTAATTGCTTAAATATATTATCAAACGAGCATTAATGGCGGTGCTTACTATTTTTTTGGTGGCGACGATAACCTTTTTTGTCATGTATCTTGTCCCCGGCGGTCCTTTTCTCAGTGAAAAAGCACCGAGTCAGGCGACACTGGACGCCTTAAATGCCAAATACGGACTTGACAAACCTTTGATTATACAATATAAAAATTATATCGTAAAACTGCTTCAGGGCGATCTCGGACCTTCACTCAAGCAAAGAGGACGAACCGTCAACGATATTATAGCTGCAGGATTTCCCGTTTCGGCTCGTTTGGGCGGCATATCGATTTTCATCGCTTTTTTCACGGGGGTTCCGCTGGGGTGTATTGCCGCATTAAAACGCGGAAAATGGCTTGATAACTGCATAATCCTGTTATCGAGCGCAGGGGTTGCCGTACCGAGTTTTGTCATATCCACCGTGCTTATGTATATATTTTCCGTTAAACTCGGCTGGCTGCCTACATACGGGCTTTCTACTGTTAAAAATTATATCATGCCGTTGATCGCGCTGTCATTTTATCCGGTTTCTTATATTACCCGTCTGATGCGCTCATCCATGCTGGATGTTATGGGACAGGACTATATGCGCACGGCAAGAGCAAAAGGATTGCATCAGTCGGTCGTTCTGTTTAAACATGCCCTGCGAAATGCCGTCACCCCGGTCGTGACATATATGGGACCGCTGCTCGCTTATACCCTGACAGGAAGTTTTGTCGTGGAGAAGATTTTTACGATACCCGGAATCGGACGTGAATTTATCAGTTCCACAATAAACCGCGATTATCCTATGATTATGGGACTTACGATTTTCCTTGCTTCTCTTATTATAATCATGAATATGGCAGTCGATATTATAAACAAATATATAGACCCGCGCATCCAATTAAAATAAAATTTAGGATTAAATATAATGGATAAACATAAGAATCTATTCGGCATGCAGCTGGATGTTTCCGATTTTCTTCCGGCAGATGAGACAGAGAAGCAAAAACTGACGGTTCTTCGGGAAAGCATCGGATTCTGGCGTGACGGAATCCGCCGTTTCAGCAAAAATAAAATCGCAATGACCGCCTTCCTGATTATAATTGTCATTTCACTTCTGGCCTTCATCGGACCGGAAGTGTACCCTTACAGTTATCAGCAGCAAATACGCGGAAGTGAAAACCTGGCTCCTTTGGAATATTCGGGAAAAGAGCTTTTAATGATGAAATCCGCGGCTTTTTTAGGCTGGAGCAGAGAGGAAAACGGGCTCATCACGACAGAAGAAGAACTGAATGAAATAGAAATTGCCGGCAGTTTACTGACAATTAAATCAAATACAACGCTTTATGCGGTTTGGGGGTTGGACGCCGACGGAAACGGTGAGGTTGATTTCTCTGTTCCGGCTGTTGTTTACGGCAATACCGAAAAACCAAACAACGAAGGTGAATTAAAATATACGGTTACATATAACGCAAATTCAGGAAGCGGAACGGTTCCGGTCAACTCTGAGAGATATCCCTCCGGGGGTACCGTCGTTATACAGCCGAACATCGACCTGGTTAAACCGGAAGGGAAAGATATCTTTCCTCATCTTCTAGGTACCGATACACTCGGCCGCGACACGGTTGTCCGGCTTATGATGGGCAGCCGCATTTCGATTATTGTCGGGATCATTGCTGCGTTTCTGATTTTATTTATCGGATCGTTTTACGGAGCTATAGCGGGATATTTCGGCGGAATGACGGACCTTATCATGATGCGGGTAGTCGATATTATTTACGCTGTCCCCGATATACTGATCATCATCCTTTTAATGGTCACATTGAAGTATCCGCTGAAGGCACTTGCCGATAATATACCCTGGTTCGGCTGGATTAATATCATCGGTGTCGGACTTATCTGTATTTTTATTGTTTTTGCGCTGCTCTATTGGGTCGGGATGGCGCGTATTGTACGTTCGCAAATACTTTCTTTGAAAGAGCAGGAATTTGTTACGGCTGCGCGGGCACTGGGAGCATCCAGCGGACGTATCATTCGCCGTCACCTGCTTGTCAATTGTATCGGAACACTGATTGTCACTACCACTCTTCAGATCCCGGGTATTATTTTTACCGAGAGTTTTCTGTCTTTTATCGGACTAGGCGTTTCCGCACCGATGCCCTCTCTCGGTTCCATGGCGTCTGACGCTATCGGCGGTCTGCAGTCTTACCCATACAGATTATTGGCTCCCGCTATCATCATATCGCTCATCATCCTGTCTTTCAACTTATTCGGCGACGGTCTCCGTGATGCGTTTGATCCGAAGCTAAAGAATTAGAAAGAGAGGAAACATGAACAATATATTACTGGAAATGAAAAATGTATGCCTGTCCTTTTTTACGCCGGCGGGGGAAGTAAGGGCACTGAACGATGTTTCTTTCAAACTCGCTGACGGTGAGGTTCTCGGCATTGTGGGCGAGTCGGGTTCGGGAAAATCGGTTACAGCTTATTCCGTTATGGGCCTCACCTCTTTCCCCGGGCGCCTGACAGGCGGTGAAATCACCTTCAACGGTCATCAGATTGACCGTTTTACCGAATCCGAATTCCGTAAAATACGGGGCAACGAAGTCAGTATGATCTTCCAGGATCCGATGACCAGCTTAAATCCGGTTTACACGATAGGCAATCAGATCACCGAAGTCATAAAGCTTCATACGAATAAAAGTTCAAAAGAAGCCAACGATCGTGCACTCGAGCTTCTCGAACTTGTCGGGATCAACGAACCACAAAAAAGGCTTCATCAGTATCCTCATGAACTTTCCGGCGGAATGCGCCAGCGCGTGATGATTGCGATTGCACTCGCTTGCGAACCCAAACTTCTGATCGCAGACGAACCGACGACAGCGCTTGATGTTACCATTCAGGCGCAGATACTTGAATTGATCATGGATCTCAGAAAAAAAATCGGCATGTCGATCATCATGATCACGCATGACCTTGGTATTGTCGCAAGCATATGCGATAAAATCGCGGTTATGTATGCCGGAAAAATCGTGGAATACGGCACTATTGATGACATATTTTATAATCCTTCACATGAATATACCAAAGGCCTTTTGCGCAGCCTTCCGAAATTGAATGAAGAAGCGCATGAAAAACTCATACCGATTGACGGTACTCCCGTTGACCTGCTTGAATTACCCCAGGGATGTTCTTTCGCGCCGCGCTGCGCGTCATGTATGAAAATTTGCCTGCGTGAAAAACCCGTTTATACTTATATAAATGATATACATTATACCGCATGCTGGCTTCGTCAGAAAGAGTCCTTTGAGAAGGCGCAGGAGACGAAACATGAATAAAATGATCGAAGTTTCGCATCTAAAGCAATATTTTTCCGCGACAAGCGGTATATTCAGCCGCAAAACAGTCAAAGCTGTCGATGATGTATCCTTTTATATCGAACGGGGTGAGACTCTCGGACTTGTGGGTGAATCCGGCTGCGGTAAGACTACGACGGGGCGCACACTCCTTCGGCTGTATGAACCGACTGCAGGCAGAATCATTTATGACGGCAAAGACATAACAAAAGTTAAAATGTTTCCGTATCGCCGTAAAATGCAGATTGTATTTCAGGATCCGTATGCCTCCCTCGACCCGCGTATGACAGTCGGCGATATTGTCGGTGAGCCGATTGACATTCATCGTCTTGCTTCCGGTAAAGCTGAACGACATGATAAAATCATAAGCATGCTTGAACATGTGGGACTAAACTCCGAACATGCCAATCGCTTCCCCCATGAATTTTCGGGCGGTCAGCGCCAGCGGATCGGTATTGCCCGCGCTCTGGCTGTTGATCCCGAATTTATTGTTTGCGACGAACCGATTTCGGCGCTTGATGTTTCGATACAGGCTCAGATTATCAATATGTTTGAAAAACT
>CAZVPD010000116.1:4958-12264 GCA_964628455.1 uncultured Lachnospiraceae bacterium | reverse complement strand
CATGCATACTAACAGTATATCTTTACTGGGGTGCAGTTAATTTTACATTCTGCCGTTTTTTCATTTTTTGGTTATTCGGGGATTATTCGTTTTCAAAAATAAAATACAAATATCCTGTCATTTTATTATCAGGTCTGCAGATAAAACCTTGAGATACCCGAAAATTATACTGCCTGATATGGTTTATCCCGAGTTTGACAGTTAAACTAAAAAAAACATTTAAAAACAATGATATTTTTAACCGAATAAGGCAAAGTTGTCACTACAGACACCCTTCAGAAGAAAGATATCTGCCCGTTGAATTTGCTTTCCGAGATTAAGAAACGTTCGTTAAGCTGCTCTTCCCTGGAGACATTCATGGGTGTTTTTACACTGACGGATTTGAAAATTCTCGAACCTAACGGCAGGTTCTTCGTCTTAAAATACACGGTGTCGCCATTAACCGTAACCCTGGCCAGCTGCATAGAGTTAAGAGCTTCCCGGATCTTTCCGGGTGAATTGGTTTCATCGTCATCTGCAGCCGGTTCCGGCAGGAGACTCTCAAGTTTTCTTTCCATCATAAATGCGAGAAAGCACATGAGAAAATGTCCTCTGATCCTGTCCGGCGTCCAGTGAAATACAGGCCTGACTTCCAGAGTGCTCTTCATGATTCGGAAAGATTCCTCTATTTTCCACAACATGTGATAGGCGTTCATGACATCGGCTGCCGACATTTCCGTCTCGCTGGTCTGGATGCCGTAATATCCGTCAAGCAAAGAATCATTCTTGATTTTGTCATCATCGAGCACCCATTTCGGTTGATTTCCGCTGTCGTCTTTCAGATATTTTTTACCGCCGCGTTTTGACAGAGATTCAATGGATGCCGGTGTTTTCAGAAGCTTTTCGGCTTTGTCCGTTAGCCGCTGCCTGTCTTTAGCGTCTTTGGCTGCCCGTTTGGAAGACCAGCTCATAATAAGCGATTCATCAAGCTTATGCAGATTCTTGCCTTCATCCTTGAATATATTGGTATAAGGAACGGTTTTGTATTTAAAAGCTTCGCTTACTTTTATATAATCAGCCTCATCGAGAGCTTCTCCCTGTACTTCTTTACTCATGCTTCTTAGCCGGCATGCCACGATGTACCCGTAACCCGCTTCTTTAATCAGATTAAGGTTGCACTTGCTGTTCAGTCCCCTGTCTGCTACAATAACCACTTTTCGGATATTGAACTTTTTCTTCAGATTTTCCAGTGAATTCACCATTGTTTTGCCGTCAAAAGTATTGCCGGGGAACAATTCGTATCCGATCGGCATACTGTCGGCGTCCAGCAGAAGACCCATCACAACCTGCACTTCACTGAACTTACAGTCCTTGCTGAATCCGAAGGCTTTTAATTCATCAGCTTTTATGCTTTGAAATGCGAATGTGGTGACATCATAAAATACGATGTCCGCCTCCTGTCCCAGTTTCAGATGATTTATTTCGAATAGTTCCTGCTCTATCTTCTCCTTGTTTTCCGCCAGCTTGTCTAGTGCACGGTACAGATGCTGAAGGGGGATTTCCGGCAGTCCGTAGTATATGTCCTGATGTTCGTATGCAGACAGCTTGCTCCTTGGACAAAGCAGATGTTGTATAGCCATCAGCAGGGTTGTTTTCTCAAGGTCCAGCTGCAGACGTCCGGTCTCGCCTGTTCTTTCCAGGCAGGAACGTATACCGAGTATGTCCCATATCTTTTTATACGCCAAATATCCGTAGTTCATCATTTCGGCTTCGCTGCATTCCCCTGCTGTGAATGCTTCTTCACGATCTTCAAGCAAAGGAATTTCTATCAGTCTGCATATTTTTTTGATACAGCTTACAAAGCTTTTGTCGGCTTTGAGTTCGTCAAGCCTTCCGAAGTTATACAGTATTTTATGCCGGGACACGCCGGTTTCATCGCGATAGGATTCTACGATATTGACATATGTATATCCCTTTGCTTTTGTGGCTTTTACGAACATTTATATCCACTCCAGTATCTTTCAGATACGGATATTATACCATATTTATACCATTTTGTCAATATATATTGATCACTTTTTAAAAATATGTTGTACTACATTTTCGGCTTTTCAAAAACAGGATCATTTGTTTTAACTGCTTTTCTTACCTTTTTATGCTCTGTTTTTAATTTAACTGTCAAACTCGGGTGTTTTTATACATAGAATTACCCCTGTTTATTGAATTATGAGCATCATATGTCTCGTTTCATATAGAAAAAATAAAAATACACGAACCGTAATAAAAATAAATACCGCATTATGATATGATACATATTATATTCTTTTTAATTTAGTTTGTCAATTATTTCTATAATTTTTTTTATGATTTTGCATTATACCTGAATGATCTATAAATTATATTCCGTATATTTAAAATTTCAACCGTTAATGGAGCAGAAAAGCATTACAAAAAAAGAAAAGCACCCCTGCGGGTGCTTTTCTTTACGAGTCTCTGAAAAATGCTGTCTGTCAGCGATTAATCGCTTTCTTCTGCTTCATCGTCCTGGTCTACAAGGATAAATCCTCTCGGATCGCTGACGATTTTGCCGGAATATCCTGCCGCAGAGACTTCAACTTTGATAAAGCAAAGCTTATCATCGTCTACAAGTTCGTAGGTGGAACCGGTTGCGCCCGCGATCGGATAGTAGTTCATTCCGCCGTTGGCAAAGGTCGATTTCATCCACTGATAGGATAAGGTCGCTCCGGCAGGGGCGCCGGTCACTACCGCTTCAAGTACGTCCGCAAGGTAGGCCTGTCCATAAACTTCATGCGGGACGTAACAGCCGCCGGTGATCTCAACTTCGCCTGTCATGGGAGGATCCGGAGGAACGATGATCGGGTCTTTGACGGTCTCGTCGATCAGCATTACTCTGTTGCTGTACTGTCCGCCGGTGTAGAAGTATACTTTGGAATTGAGAGCTGCGAGAGGAGCCGTGACGGCTCTGTTCACAAGCGCGCCGTTTGCGTCAAGCTCTACGTCGCCGTTGATCAGCTTGTAGATATGGGTCTTCATGCTGCCTTCGACGTTGTCCGCATCCTGGTCTACGTCAGCGGTATCGATTCCGCTGGTGTATGCGGTGTAATACCTGAGCCAGCCGGTCGTAATGTCGATGGCTGCATGAGGTTCCTCAAGATAAGTATGGTCGGGTATTACTTTGTTTTCGATGTAGCCGTTGTATACTCTGTAGAAGCATCCGCCTTCAAGCGTGAAGTTGTAGTTGGCCTGAACGGTCACAAGCTTGCCGGTGATCATATCAAGGACGTTGCCGTACTGATAGGTGTTTCCGAGCAGCGTGCCTGTGCTGCCGATGTTGTTCGTGATCAGCGTGGGCGCCGCGGACTTGTTCACGTAGATGACCGTGTCGCTCGATGCGAATACGGGAGGAGCCGCCTGGATGCCGAAGTCGTCAAACCAGCCTTCGTTTGCATAGATGAAGTTCGCGCAGGTGGTTCCCGCCACAAGATTCAGGAACAGACCGCCGTCAACCAGAATAGCCGATCCGTCGGTCGGAACGCCCTTGCGGGTGTAGAATCTGTCGTGTGTAGCGTCATATACGATGTAGACGGAGTCAGCCGATGTCTCGAACTGCGCCATCGCAGGTGTGAAACCTAATCCGGTTCCGATACCGTTTTCAAAATCGATTATACCGCCGGCCACAGAGGCTTGTATATCATCATCCTGAGGTACATAGTTTGCGCTGTAGTTGTAAGCCTGGGTCTGAAGGTGCCAGAAGCCGAGTGCGTCCTTCGTGCCTATGTACAGGTCGCCTGTCTCAAGGGGCATGATGTTCGCAAGACTGCCCTGTTCCGCAAACAGCCAGTACTGCTGGAACGAATAGCCGTTGATCGTCGCGATCGTGATCACGGATGCCGTCGGTGCCTGTACATAAACGAGCGCCGTGCCGTAACCCTGCGACGTGATGCCGGTCATGTTGTCGTATACGATGTACGAGGTGGCTACCGCCGCGTCGAATACGCGTACGACCACGCCGTCAACGAGTACGAAGTTGACCTGTTTGCCTACAAGAGCCAGAGCAACGCCCGAATTCGCATACGCTGCGCCCGGGAAGTTGCCGAATCCTACCGTGTACTGTGTTCCGCCGATGACGATCTTCGCCGCTGCGGTGTTCACGGTGGTGACAAGGCCTGTGCCGTAGGTGTAGGTCTCATAGACCGTCAGATATTTGGAAAGGGGATTGTAGGAGTAGCGGATGAAGCCCGTCGGAGCTGCCGCAAGAGCCTCGCCGGTCGTGCCGTCGATGAACTTGGCTACTGCCTTCTGACCGCCGTTGACGTTGTACATCAGCGTCACCGCGTCATACGAGATCTGCGTGAATTCCTGGTATGTGTAGAACAGTCTGTCATACATGCCGTCCGCGTTGTCGTCATAGGCTTTCGCGGTCGCGTATTTGTTGTTCTTCACAAGGTCATAGGTGTCGACTGTCTGAGCGTAGGTGTTGGCGACCATTGCGTTCCATACGCCGCCCGCGGCGATGATGGAGGCTTTCTGGTTGTCGTTGTTGTTTGCGAAAGGTGTATAGGTGTTGTTGCCCAGAAGCTTGACATAGGGAGCCGCGTACGAACCGGTGATGGCCGGAGCATAGTGGGCTACGATGTGTCCCGCCGCGTCGAGCACGTTGTAGTTGGCGTCTACTTTGAAGTAGCCGTCAGCCGTGTTCTGGGTCAGGTTGGTCGTGTATACAAGGATCTCGTCGGTGTTGCCCTTGATCCCCTGCGTGTTGTAAAGAGCGGTGAACTTGTTCACTGCCTGGTAGGAGGTCCCGTCAAGCGTCAGCATTGCGCTCGGTGCGCCCGCAGCGCCTGCTCCGACGATGTCGGCTGCCTCGAACACTTCAGACGGATTCTCGATGACCGCACCGAGCGTCTTGAAGTTGTTCTTGGTCGTTACTTTGAAGGATGCGCCCACGTAGCTGTCCGCGTTGGCTGCCGTAAGGCCGAATGCCGCTGCGGGAAGGTGGTAGGTCACGTCCGTATTGAGCGTGCCGTCTCCGTTGAGTACGTTGAAGGCCACATAGCCGGCTTTGATGACGGCTTCGGACTGGGTGATCTTGTACGCCGGTGTTCCGGTGATGACGACCGTCGAAAGGCCGAATACGTCGGATACATAGGTCTCGCCGTCCGCGTCTACGGTATAGAGCGCGTTGTAAAGGATCTGCGCCGTTTCGGCTCTGGTCAGTACGTCTTTGTATGCTACGCCGGAAATTCCCTCTTCAAGGCCCAGTTCGGCTGCCTTGTTGATGTATTTCCAGGGATAGCCCGCGTCCATTGCCTTGCCGCCGAAGCCGAGGGCACGCACTACCATGGTGAGGGCGTCCTGGTACATAATGCCTGCGGTCGGGGCGAATGTCGTCGGCGATGTGCCGATGATGATGCCTTCGTCGGCCGCGTAGTTGATGGCGCCGATCGCCTGGTCAACCGCTACGTCCGTGAAGTCCGTGTAGTTCTCTTCCGCTCTCCAGATGGTCAGATAATCATCTGTGGTGACTTTGCCGGTCTCCATCTTCGCAATCCAGAGCGACATATGCCATCTCTCGACCGTGTTGTCGGGACCGAACGTGCCGTCTTCGTATCCCCAGATGACCCCGAGGTCCGAAAGAACGTCGATCGCGTCGGCGTAATCGTATACATCGTCAAAATCCTGTGCGAACGATGCAAACGAGAAGCTGCCGATCACCATGAGCATGGTCAGCGTCATGGCAAGGAATCTTTTCAGATTTCTCATGTTCGGGTGTTCTCCTTTAAAAAATAATTATTTTTACAGGCTTCTCCGCCTGCCGTCCCCGGTCCGTTCGGCTGCCCGGTCTTCCCTCGAGGACCAGGCTCCTTCCATGATGCCGGTTATCGGAAAGCATATTATCCTGTTCTTATATCATATCATAAAGATAAATTTTATCAACCTTTATTTGAAAATGTAACTTTATTGCAATATTAAAATTATTATATTCCGCAGAATAACACGGGGACCGCAACGAAATCAAAATTCCGTTGCAGCCCCCGTGTCTTCCGCTGGTATTATGCCTGCCGCCAGAGCAGTGCGATCCTCGCCGAAGTGTTTGCGTTGTTCGCCGGTACCATGAAAACGTCAACCGGATACAGCTGGTTATTCATGATATTACCTGAGCTGATTTCTTCGATTTTGCCGTTTGTTCCGTATTTGTACATACTGAAGCTGTTTGTGGTGTAAGTGACTCCGCCGATGGTTACCGTATATGTATTAAGAGTTTTGCTGAAGCTTGTCATGGATGTCTCTTTGTCATACACAATGCTTGTGTTGGTGATATCGGCCGTCAGAGGGTCGGGCTCCGTGATGTTCAGCATGAGTTCGTTGTTCGTGTTGACGCCCGCCTTGTAAAATCCGGCGGTCTGCGGCATTTTATTGTAGAGCAGTGTCGATCCGTATGCACCGGTCACGATTTTACCTCCGATGAAATCAAACGCTTCCGGGTAATAAACGACGCCGTCCACTCCGTCCTTGTTGTTTACGGAAAAAGAACTGAGATAGACGATTCTCGTAAATTCCGCTGCGCCGGGTGTGTCTGCGGGTGCTATATACTTCGGTCTGATATAGACGAATTTAGCTGCATTTCCCGCAGCGCCGTAGGAGGCATACATGGAACAGTTGGCAATGATCTGCTGCTGATAATTTGTTTTGCCCGCGATATCATTGGAAATATTTTCAAAATAATAGCCGTTGTAGTAAATCACCGTCAGGGGGGTACCCATGGGAAGCGATCCCTGATAGGTGATTGCCGGCTGCGCTGCGCCGGTCTTGTAGCCTATACCGATATTGAATGTATCCGCGCCTATATAATAGGTATGCGCCGCGTTGGATGCACCGGGTACAAAGGGTTTTGACGAAATATTGACGATGCTGTAGAACGTGCTTGCGTTTGACGCTCCCGGCTGAAAAACGGTATATTCGATGATGTCACTTACCGCGATCTTATCCGCGGTCAGCGCGCTGACCGGGACCCCGTTGATGACTTTTACGTGCAGCGGTTCCGCTGTGGTCCCGTCCATGCGGAAAACTCCCAGGGTTAGATATCCGTTCATCACGTTGCTCGTATCAATCGCCTGCACGACGGCGCAGTCGTTTCTCGAAACATACCCCGTCTGGCTGCCGCCTCCCTGCGAACCGGAAAAGTCCAACATCAGCACGGCGTTTCCTTCGGTGATGTACTGCACGGTGCTGCCCGTGTAGGAAACGTTCGGATTGGCTGTAAAGACACTCATAACCGTCTCGGGGTAAGCTCCCGGCAGCAACT
>CAZVPD010000116.1:3034-4948 GCA_964628455.1 uncultured Lachnospiraceae bacterium | reverse complement strand
CCGTAGTCGTAATCGATTCCCGACGCGGCTGTCGACGTGACGGGTTTGATGTTGATGCTGTAGGCATCGTATTCTACGACGATTCCGCTGTTTACTGGCAATACTTTTAAAATATCGACAACGGAAGCGTCGGGGATATAGGAATACAGGACGTAATTTCCCGTAGCCGCGGCGCTGCCCGTCAGCGATACGGCGTTCTTCTTCAGGTTATGCGTCATTGCTCCTTCTAGTTTTATATCGATACCGTTGTTTGTGTAAAAGGCGAAGGAATAGGGGCGGTACAGCGCACGGTCGGGATATCCGTCGCCGTTGTCGTCATATGCTGTCAGGGTGTAATATGCGTTGGTGCCGTATATATCCGAAGCGGAAAGCGGAGATGAGGTCTCGTAGGACTCACCGACGCCGTAGATGATGATTTCTTTTGCCGAGGGCGTGCTGTTCTCTTCCAGATCGTATGAATATTTCGGAACGACTTTATAAGTCACGCTGCCGAGTTTTATATAGTCGCCCGTATTGCCGACGATTTTAAGCAGGTCCGAGATTATGGTCTGAGTCAATACTTCATATTCACATTCTTCGATCGTCAGAATGTTTTCGTAATTGAAGATCGAAGAGACGCGGAAAGATTTTCCGAGATACAGATTGGGGTCGTCGAAACCGAAATCGGCCGCATCGAGAGAAAACGCGGCGGAATGGTCGGGTGTTCCGTCCGGTCTGAGTTCGCAGAATACCAGCTTACCGTCTTCGGCTGCGGAAACCCTGGAGCTGATTCTCATATCTTCCGTCGCCGTCAGCACGATGACCGAGTCTGAATAATCGAATACATCCTCGGCAATGGTGTTCCCGATCCGTTTCGGGGCTCTGAAAGTGTTGTATAACAACTGCGCCGTTTCCCCTCTGGTCAGGGTCTCGGTCGGGTAAACGCTCTCGAGGTCTTCAAACAGGCCGAGTGAGTCCGCTTTTTCTATATAAGAGTCCGGATAACCCGCGTCATACTGCGAACGCGGATAACCCAGCGCACGGACCGCTATGGTAACCCCGTCCTGCAGGGTTATCCCGTCTTCGGGGGCGTATATTTTTTCGGAACGCCCTATGATCAGGTTTTGATTTGCGGCATAAGCTATGGAACCGCCGTAATGCCGGATGTTGTTGACCACGTCGTCAAAAACCATTTCATCTTCCGATGAAGCCCAGTTTGCGTTGTTTGTATCGCCTGTCAGAAGTTTTGTCATCAGCAGAGCCATCTGCCAGCGTGTTACGTCGTCGTCGGGACTATACTGTGTAGCGGAACGACCGGCAATAACGCCGATGCTGTTCAGCGTATCGATGGCCTTCTCGAATTCGGTCACATCGCTGAACACAGATGCGGATATACCGGCCGTCATCAGCGACGATATCATCAGTATAACAAGAATAAAAGCGGTAATTTTAGATTTTTTCTTCATTGTTTCCTCCTGTTTTTTGACGGCTTATAACGGACATTGTTATTATACTACCTGCCTGTCTAAATTACAAGTGGTTTGAATATTTAATTTACATTTGAACAGAATATGCGGGGATGCGTTATTTTTTATATTATCCTTTTTTTCTATTTACAAATCGTGCGCATGATGTTATAATCGGGTAAACATGTCCCCGGATACCCGGCTATGTTTCGTTCAACAAATATACGGAGGTTTTACAGAATGAAAAAAATCGCTTTTATCGGAGCCGGCAGTTTCGGCTTCACCCGCACCCTTGTCAAGGATATACTGACGTTTGACGCTTTCCGCGACGCGCAGATCGCTCTGATGGACATCGACCCCGAACGCCTCGCTTATATCGAAAAAGCTATCCGCAAGATCGTGGCGCAGGGAAATTATCCCGCCACGGTCACGGCGACACTCGACCGCAAAACGGCCCTTGAGGGCGCGG
>CAZVPD010000116.1:0-3024 GCA_964628455.1 uncultured Lachnospiraceae bacterium | reverse complement strand
CTGATCACCATTCTGTCGGGCGGTCCGGAGATTTTCCGCACGGACATCGAGATCCCGAAAAAATACGGTGTGGACATCAACATCGGCGACACCCGCGGCCCTTCGGGGATTTTCCGCTTTCTGCGCACAGCACCGCCGATGCTTGAGATCTGCCGCGACGTCGAAAAATACTGCCCGAACGCAGTCGTCCTGAACTACACCAACCCGATGGCCATGCTCTGCCGTTTCCTGCAGAGTCAGACAAAAGCGAACGTCACCGGTCTGTGCCACAGCGTTCAGGGGACCGCCCACATGCTTGCCTCCTGGGTCGGAGCGGACATGAAGGACGTGACCTATACCTGCGCCGGCATCAACCACCAGGCTTTCTACCTTGATTTCAAAGTCAAAGGCGAGAACGCGTATCCGGCCCTGCGCGCCGCGATGGAAAGACCCGAAGTATACAACGCGGAACAGGTCAGAAACGAGATGTTCCTCCATCTCGACTACTACGTGACCGAATCCTCGGGCCACAACTCCGAATACAATGCCTGGTTCCGCAAGCGTCCCGACCTGATCGAGAAATACTGCACGCACGGAACCAACTGGAATCCCGGTGAATACGCCTATATTCTGAACGAATATTTCAAGCGCGAAAACACCTGGATCAACGACATCACCGGCTGGCTGGCGCAGGATAAAGTGGATATCTCACGCGGAGAGGAATACGCCGCCTATATCTTCAACGCCTGCTTCGGCGACAACGCCATGTTTAAATTCAACGGCAACGTCCGCAACCGCGGGCTGATCGACAATCTGCCGGACGGCTGCTGCGTCGAAGTCCCCGTTCTCGCTTCGAAGAACAGCCTCGAGGCGATCAAAGTCGGTCCACTGCCCGAACAGCTCGCCGTGCTTGTCAACACGTCGGCCCGCTGCGAGGAACTCGCGGTCGAAGGGGCTGCCGAAGGCGACAGGAGAAAGATCTTCCACGCGGTCCTGTTTGACCCGCTGACCTCGGCTGTCTGCTCGATGGCCGAGACAAAAGCGATGGTCGACGAGATGTTTGAAGCCGGAAAGGATTACCTCGGTTACTTTAAATAAGTCCCGAACCGGATCCCGGGGACAGTTTTACGGCTGTCCCCCTGTTTATTTATTTTTGAAATTCAGGTGAAAAAAATGGATTTGAAACCGCAGACTTTTTCGCAGCAGGCGTTTGAATCACCGCCGCGTCTGTTCGCTCCGGTTTACACATGGGTTTGGAATGAACCTGTGACCCGCGCCGGGATCGACAGCCAGCTCGATTTTATGGCCCGGTGCAACATACGCGCTTTTTACGTGCTGCCCGAACCCAAGCATTTCCGGCCATCGTCGATGGTCACATCGCTCGAGCCGGAATACCTGTCCGGCGAATTCTTTGCCCTGATCGCATATACGGCCGAAGCCGCAGTAAAACGCGGTATGTCGATGTGGCTTTACGACGAGGGGGGCTGGCCTTCGGGCAGCGCCTGCGGACAGGTCGTAAAAAACGATCCCTCTCTGGCGCAGAAGCTTATCCGGCAGGAAAAAAGAACGCTGACCACAGGTGAAACGCTGTCCGATCAGGAGGATCTGCTCGCCGTTTTCACCGCGGATTTTCGGAGGCTCGCCCTGCCTTTTACGGTTTCCGAAGCGTCGGATATCCTGATATACCGGATAGTACACACGGGCGCCCCCGACCTTCTGAATCCGGACACGACCGGCGAGTTCATACGGCTGACGCATGAAGGATATAAGAAAGCGGCGGACGGCGATGCCGGTACTTCTTTTTTCGCGGCTTTCACTGACGAACCTTCGGTGAACTACCCCGTATATCCGAACGATCCCGAAGGCTTTTACAGGCGTTTCGGATATCCTCTGACCGACCGCCTGCCCGCCCTGTTTGACGGAAACGACATGAGGGAGGAGGGGACCGCGGCGCGGCTCGATTACTGCGATTATTACAGCGAAGAAGCCGCCGTGAATTATTACGGAAAAATCCGCGCCTGGTGCGCCGAGAACGGCATCCTCTCCTCGGGTCATCTGAACGGAGACGATAATTTTCTCACAGTCCGCACACACGGCGGTCAAATGCTGCGGCATCTGCGCTGCTTCGATATTCCGGCGGTCGACGCCATCTGGCGCCAGATTTTTCCTTCGGAAAATGCCGTGAACAACTTCTTCCCGAGGTTCGCTTCCTCCGCCGCGGCGCAGAACGGCACTATACTCGCCGCTTCGGAATCCTTTGCGGTTTACGGCTCGGGCGTCACGTATGCCGAAATGCGCTTTGCGCTGTATTTTCAGGCGGTTCGGGGGATCAATTTATTCAACTTTATGCTGATCAGCTACGGCAACAGCGGTTTTACCGCTTCGCAGGAGCGCCCGTGCTTCCGTCCGGAGATGCCCGGGATCGGCGACATCGCTTCTTTCAACGATTTTACCGCGCGGCTTTCCCTGCTTGCGGCGGTCGGCAGACCCGTTCACCGGTCCGCCCTGTATTATCCCGTGCGCGATATCTGGGCGGGAGGCGACGCAGCGCGTAAGGCGGCCGCGCGCTTTGAGCACATCGGGAACGAACTCGAGCGCCTGCTTGCCGGTTTCGATATCATCGACGACGACCTGATCCGCGGGTCTTCGCCCGAAAACGGCCGTTTTACCGCCGGATCGGCGGTTTATGACACGGTTTATCTGCCCGAATGCGAATATATGCCCGCGGATGTCCGCAGCCGTCTGCTTACATTCGAGAAACAGGGCGGACACCTGTACCAACATTTCGCGGCCGCTTCGCCGACCGTGACCCTGAAGCCGTCGGCAGGCTGCATGCGCGTTTCGAAGCGCGAAGCAGAAGACGGGGATATCCTCTATATCCTGTACAACGAAGGATTTGATACGGCGGAAGCTGCGGTGATTTTCGACGAAAGCCTTCCCGCCTACGAACCCGACCCGGTCAGCGGGAATATTTACGCCTCGTCTTCTTCGGTCGCCCTTTCGCTCGGATGCGGTGAGGGACGTGTGTTTTTGTTTACCTCAAAA
>CAZVPD010000115.1:12037-12368 GCA_964628455.1 uncultured Lachnospiraceae bacterium | reverse complement strand
CGGGTCCCTGAATAAAATTCTCTCGGAGGAAATCGGACAGCTGATCTCGGAAGGGTATAATATTCTTTCTTATCTATCGAAAAATCCCGACAGGATGCCCCTTGCGCGCAATTTCTTCGGATATTATCTCCCGACGATAAACAAACTCCTCTTTTCCTATATCGAATTTAAAACGCACAACGCCGCTCGTGAGACAACTGCGGAAATCGAAAAGCTCATACCGGCTATGAAAGAAGTATTCGACAAACAGCTTGACAGACTGATTATGGACCGCGAACTTGATATTTCCACTGATATCGCCGTGCTGGAAAGCAAAATGGCCGGTAACGAG
>CAZVPD010000115.1:0-12027 GCA_964628455.1 uncultured Lachnospiraceae bacterium | reverse complement strand
ATCAAACAGGAGTAAATCATGGAAAATAAAAGTATTGAATTGACGCTTACCCCGAATATTACGATCACCCCGGTTTCGGCGCCGTCACCCGAACAGGCTGCAAGTGCTACGATAGAACAGGTTACTTTTGATGAAAAAACGCTGACCGCCGAAGAACAGAAGATGGTAAAAGATTTTTCCGATAAAATCGACCTTACAAATTCCGCCGTTATTCTGCAGTACGGATCGGGAGCCCAGTCGAAGATCGCCGACTTTTCGGATACTGCTCTGGGGAATGTACGGGCTATGGACCTCGGTGAGGTCGGCGGGCTTGTTACCAGTCTTGTAGTTGAACTGCGCGGCTTCGGAGTGGATGAAGACGAAAAAGGCTTCATGGGTTTATTTAAAAAAACCGGCAATAAGATCGCAGCTATGAAATCCAAGTATGACAAAGCGGAAGTGAATGTCGATAAGATCTGCGGAGTGCTTGAAGGGCATCAAGACAGGCTGATCAAAGACGTTGCGGTACTCGATAAATTATACCAGGTCAATCTGCAGAACTTCAAAGAATTGTCCATGTATATCATCGCAGGTAAAATGAAACTCGATTCCGCCCGTAAAAACGAACTGGCGGAATTTATCAGGCGCGCCGAAGAAACCCATCTGCCCGAGGATGCTCAGGCCGCACACGACTTTGCCGATTTGTGTGACCGCTTTGAGAAACGTATTTATGACCTGGAACTGACGCGTATGGTATCCATACAGATGGCGCCTCAGATCAGACTCGTTCAAAACAATGATACGATTATGACCGAAAAAATCCAGTCGACGCTGGTAAATACGATACCGCTCTGGAAAAGCCAGATGGTCATCGCACTGGGGATTGCTCATTCGCAGGAGGCTCTGGCTGCACAGAGAGCCGTTACCGATATGACCAATGAACTGCTGAAGAAAAATGCGGATGCGCTGAAAATGGGTACGGTCGAAACAGCTCGTGAAGCCGAACGGGGGATCATCGACATAGAAACGCTGCAGTATACCAATGAATCGCTGATCAATACCCTGGACGAAGTATTAAAGATTCAGGATGAGGGCAGAGAACGCCGCCGCAATGCGGAAGCCGAACTTCGGCGCATAGAAGGCGAGCTGCGCACCAAACTGCTTGAAATAAAAAAATAGCGGATATTTTAACCGGATCTGTTTGCTTTTCTTCTCCTTTTTCATTTTACAAGGATATAATTTCTGTCATGAATAGATTATTACTTTATATCATATATGCGATAAAGGCGCTGTTTGCTTGTAAAACAGCGCCGGTTTTTGCTGCGGCGATCATTGTCCGTGTTCCGGAAAAAACCGTGCCGATTCGCCGGCGGTTTCCCGCTTTCACACAGTACCGTAAAATGACCTGTCTTCCGGGACATCTTTTACCATTCCAGATTGAAAACGGTTCGATATACAGGATCGGAAGCGGTGTATGATGACTTATAAACAGAAATGCGTCAGATTGTTTTTTCTGACCATCTATATGAGTTCCGTCGCTTTCGGCGGTGGTGTGATCATTCTGGGACTGCTGCGGCAGTATTTTGTCGAAAAATACGGCTGGATCTCCGACGACGATATGACTGCAAACATAGCCATTGCCCAGACTGCACCAGGAGCTATAGCGGGCAACGCCGTCATGCTGACAGGATATCATGTCGCCGGCGTATTCGGGGCATTTATTACCATGATCGCAAGCATCATACCGCCGCTTGTCATCATAACCGTTGTATCTTTTTTTTATAAATCGCTCTGTGACAATATCATTGCATATAATCTGTTGCGCGCCATGAGGGCCGGTGTAGGCGCCGTCATTATCAGCATAGTGATCGATATGACCCGGAATGTCACCAAAAAAGGAAAAAACCGGACGGCGATCGTCCTCATGGCTGCCGCTTTTATCGGTTCGTTTTTTTTTAAATTTCACGCCATCTATATTATCCTGATCGCCGCGGTTTGCGGAATCATATATTCCTATGTCTGTCTGATGGTTAAAAAGGCGGATGAAAGGAAATGAATTATCTTGAAATTTTTATCTGTTATTTTCAGATCGGACTTTTCAGTATCGGAGGTGGACATGCCTCTATAGCTTTGATCCACTCGATGGTGGTCGAAGGCCGCGGATGGCTGACGCTGACGGAATATATGGATATGATAACCATCGCAGAAATGACACCGGGGCCGTTTGCCCTAAACTCGGCTACTTTTGTGGGAGTGAAAATGGGCGGTATTGCCGGAGGAGCGCTTGCGACGTTTTCCTGCATGCTTCCTTCGTTTTTGATCGTTCTGCTTCTGGCATACATATATAAAAAATACAAAGCCGTGACGGCAGTCAGCGGAGCTCTCGGCGGTATCCAGCCGGCAGTGACGGCTCTTATAGCGGGTGCGGGATTGTCTATTATAAGTCTGGCATTATTCGGAACAAATGTGATCGGAGAAATTAAAACAGTGGATTTTACAGCTTTGGCATTATCGGCGGCGGCGTTTCTTATTCTTCGCATAAAAAAAATCAATTATGTCTTGATGATACTGTTGACCGGGATTGCGGGAGCCGTTATTTATACTTTTACAGGAGCTTAATGATGACACAGATCATTCCGGATAATCATTTTAAAAGAGGATTTGTTGTTCTCAGCCAGAAAAACCATGAAAAAAACAATATGGTTTCGGAATCGGGACTTTTTGTTTACGGTGACGAAAAACCGGTCTGGAGACTCGCGCAGTGGGATTCGGGTCCGTGTTTATGGACCACCAGGATTCCGTCGGATAAATATATGCTCACGGACGGCATTTCGAGATCTGTCAGATATAATCCCGCCGAAGGATCTCTTGCGCTGAGGCTGGATACATCCGCATTTTATAAGGGGAAACCGGCGAAGGCAGGTATGTATTGGCCTCATCTGCTGATCGAACAGAGCGGATTCCGTGCCGATGCGGGAAACCGGCCTGTTGTCAAAGGGAAACTTCGGCTTCTGGATTACCGTCAAACAGCTGTGTCCGGTGATTATGTGCGCGCCGCACAGTTTTTAATGTTTCTGTATCTGCGCTCCAAAACGGGAAACGACTTTGTCTGGTTCGGCTTGCATTTTTTTGACAGCCGCGCGGCATACAGCGATAAATACATCGGATATGACGGCGGTAAAGCGGATGCTTCTCAGGCGCTCATTTACAGTATCGGAGAACACAGTATCTTTTCGGGAAGCAGTCTCTGGGAAAACGGCTTACCGTGTGTAAGTGACAGGTGGCTGGATTTTTCTGTTGATTTACAGCCCCATATCGACGACATGATCGCTTACGGTTTACGGGACGGTTATTTAAAGAATATACGCACTGCCGCTGACATAGATATTTGCGGTCTGAATATAGGCTGGGAAACCATCGCCTCTTTTGACCATACGATGGAAATAAAAAATTTCGGTTTATATATTTAATCCAAAAACAAAAAAAAAGAACCGGACATCGGATCCGGTTCTTTATCTCTGTAATGATCAGGCGAGAACTTTTTTATTTCTTATTATTAAAAATATACCGGCAGCCAGGATAACGGCAGACGCGGCGGGAAGTAAAACGGATGTATCGGGCAGAACCGCTGCGTTCGTCTTTTTCACAAGAGGAAGTTCCTTGCTTCCGTCAAATTCGCCTAAATAATTCCCTCCGGCATCACGGATGACAATGACAACATCACCGGCGTAGGAAGCGGGCGAGGCAACTTTATATTCATAAGTCAGATTCGCCATTTCACAGATTTCATACACGTATCCCGTGGTGATCTCCAGTAAGTCTTTGCTGTATAAACGCAGCTGCTGACCGTTTTCGCGGACGATTTTATCCATTTCGCCGATTATTTCGATCACTCGGTCGCCCTGTTCCGGTGTCAGTTCGACCTGCATGAGAATATTTTCGAGTTGAATCATGTAAATAAACTCGGAACCCGCAGGTATTTTAGATCGGGCAGCATCTATTATTTCCTGTTTTGAGGCCGCAAAAGCACCGAAAGCAAACGAAGAAGCAAATATAAGCGCCGATAGTAAAAACAATGCGATCCGCTTGAATTTTTTCATTTTTTCACCTCATAGTAATAATTGTAAAAATTGTCAAACATAAAGATAAATACTTTTATGATTATAGCACGGAAAATAAAATATGTCAAGGGAAATCCGGGATGTTTTTTGAAAATGTATAAACTGTAAATAATAAAAAAACAGGCTGTTTTTCACGGGGAAATTGGCTTTTCTTTCGTAATTTACTTGCTGCGAAAGTCTTTACTTTTATTTTCTTTTGTAGTATACTGATTGAAGCCTTGTTATAATTATTCTTGCGACAGGAAGAGGTTGAAATGGATACTGGCAAAGCGGTAAAAAAGGATTATTCTAATCTGACAATAAATGATATATTGACAAGCGTCATAAAATATAAGGTTCTTGTCATCGCCTGTGTTATTGTCGGTATAATAACCGGAATTATTATCCAGATAGTTCTTACCGGAAATGACCCGAAATTGTTCTATTATGCAAAAGCAACGATGATAGTCACCTCCAAAAATGCCGAGGGAACTTATCAGGCAAGCGGAAACATCGATAATCCGTCCGCATCTGATGTCACTTTTGCCCAGAATCTCGTGCTGACAGTGACTCAGCTGGCTAAAAGCAATTATGTGCTGGATCTGGTTATCAGCGCTTTGGGCGATACGGAACTGACTCCCGATAAACTCAGTGAATTTGTATCCTGCAAAGTGATCGAAAAAACCGCATTTATCGAAGTCACGATTACCTGGCCCGATGAAAAGGAGAGTATAACGATCGTCAACGCACTGATGGATGCGCTTCCTCATGCGATGATCGAAAAACTTGATATAGGAAGCGTTACGGTGGTCGATTACGCATCCAAAACATATCCCATACATAAATTCTATGTCCAATATATTCTGATCTGCACAGCTGCCGGAATTGTCATCGGTATGTGCGCTGCGGTTTTATTGGGGATATTGAATCCGAAAGTCCGCGCAACGGAGGATATAAGCAACTACCTGCAGCTTAATACGATCGCGGAAATACCCTACGCACATAAAAATGCGGATGACGGACCAATCATATCGGATCCCGAGGTGTCGATTATATACCGTGAAGCCTGTGCTGTATTCGGTTCGGTTTTTAACTATATTGCGGTACAAAAAAAGGTAAAGGTTATTTACGTAACATCGACGGTCAGCGGCGAGGGAAAAACCACTTTGTCGGTTAATTTGGCGCTGTCGCTTGCCGGCAAAGGAAAAAATGTCGTATTGATCGATTGTGACACACGGCGGCCCGCCGTTGCCGAATTGCTCGGACTTGAAACGAACATAGCATCTCTTCAGGATGTTTTATCCGGTAAAGCAAAAGTAGAAGATGCGCTTGATTTATACAATGATAATCTGCTGGTTATACGCACCGATATCAACGAAACGCCTCTTGATACGGAATCGTTCGGAAATGTCCTGACGACCCTTCGTGAATGCAACGATTATATCATCATTGATACACCGCCTGTCGGACTTGTTTCGGATGCATTGCTGTTGAATACCTATGTTGACGGTGTTTTATTCGTCATCAGAAATGATTATGCCGAGATGGGTGCGATCGCCGATTCCGTCAATAACATTAAGGATTCGGGTGCAAACATCATCGGATGTGTCCTGAACGCAAAAAAAAGAATTCTCCCCGATTATTACCATTCAAAAAATCGTTATTACAAGACATATTACAATTCCTACAGGTCTTCCGCAAAAAAAGGATATCCTGTAAAGTCCCGTTATTCCGCATCGAAAAAATCGCCGGAAGATAAAATAAAAAGAATCGCCGATAAGTTTTCGGCTGATTAAAACAGGTATGGCAGAAAAACACAGGATCCGTTTTTCTGCCGATACTTTTAAACCTCACCTGTGCTTTAAACGCCGTGAGGTTTTCTTTTTCTGATGAATTTAAATGTTTCAAATGCGAATATGATCATAACGATTCCGAAGACACTGCCGGAAAAATCGATCAGTATGTCAGCCACCGAACTTGTTCTGGTCATAAACGACTGAAGATATTCATCTGCGGTTCCGGTCAGCAGGGAAATAAACAAAGGCATAAAAATAAGCTTGAAATAATAAAACGGTTCCATCAGAAGTGTCAGAATCATTAATTCAGCTCCCAAAAGGGAAAATTCCGCAAAATGAGCTGTTTTACGGATGAATACATGAAAATCATACGGATCGATCTTTTTCTGCGGGTCGAGTATTTTCTGTATTTTTTCCGAAATAAAGCCGCTCGTTTCGGCAGATGCTTCTCCGGAAGTAAGGGAGTTTTGAAAAATGAACAGCATGGTCATTATAATAAAAATGATTATGATTGAAAAAACGATTTTTCTCCGGTTCATCGGTATTATTCCGATCGTGTATTATTTGATTTTAAGGACATAAAAAAGTGACGCGATGGTATTTATTGCAGCAGGCAGAATCCGGCAGTCCTGTTGACAGACATCGAATAAAATAGAATATTTTTAATATCTGGCATAAATACCGGCAGAATTACTCCATGTTATAAGATGCCGTTAAGACAACAGCCATATTAAATGAAAGAATCGACGAACAGATGTATATAGGGTTAACGACAAAGGATGGTGTTTTACATGATTCGGCAGCGGATCCGACCGGTCGGAATGCTAAAATGAAAAGGTCACGCCTTTATCTGAACGTGATCCTGTTTGATTTTAGCTGACGGCTGCGGTTTATGTTTGTTATCAGGAATATTATATAAATTTATACTTCTTCATAAAATGTATCCGGTTTTGCCGGGTCAAAACAATCACTGCACCACATCAGGGTTACCATATCCGTATCACCGAGATTTATAAGGCTGTGGGTATATCCGACAGGGATATCGACCACCTGAAGTTTATCGCCGGAAACATAATATTCGGTCACTTCGGTACTGCCGATTTGCCGGAATTTTATAACACCTTTTCCGTTGAGTACGATAAATTTTTCGTTTTTGGTGCTGTGCCAGTGGTTGCCCTTGGTAATACCGGGTTTTGAAACATTCACGGAAACCTGACCTCTGTCGGGAGTTCGTATGATTTCGGTAAAACTGCCGCGGAGATCCGTATTTATTTTAAGAGGATAAGAGAAAGCATCTGCGGGCAGATATGAAAGATAGGTGGCATAAAGCTTTTTTGTGAAAGCATCGGACATATCCGGAACGGACAAATCGTCCCTGCCGGATCTGAACGAACAAATCAGATCCGCGATTTTACCGAGTGTAAGGGTGTATGTGACAGGAACGGAGCAGTATGTTTTGGACGGTTTTTCAATAAGCGTACCGATCAGTTCGTAAACGACATCATCGATGTAGGCCAGAGTCATAACATATGAACGGTCATTGACTGTTATGGGCAGATTGTTTGCGATATTGTGACAGAATGTTGCGACCGCGGAATTATAGTTCGGTTTGGACCATTTACCGAATATATTGGGAAAACGATACAGATAGATCTGCACACCCGTTTCCTTGGCGTAAGTCAGCATCAGTTCCTCACCGGCTTTTTTGCTTTTGCCGTAAGGATTATCAAGCGCCGCCTGTGTGGATGATGAAATCATCACGGGTGCTTTGCTGTTGTGTTTTTTCAATGTCCGTATGAGTGTATCCGTAAAACCGTAATTTCCGTCCATAAATTCGGACGGGTCCTTAGGCCGGTTCACCCCGGCCAGATGAAATACAAAATCAGCGTCGCTGCAGTAATCATCCAGTGATTCCGGTGCACTGTCGGTGTCATATTCATATATTGTTGTTTCCGGAGATAAATGATAGGTTTTGTCTTTGCGTTCTTTTATATTCCGAAGTACGGCGGTCAGATTCCTTCCGATAAAACCTTTTGCTCCGGTGATCAGTATTTTCATTCGATAGCCCCCGTAAAATAGGATGGGAAAATTATATCATGATATGAGTATATTGTCAAACGTTATAAAGTATGAAACGCAATGATCCGTTTTAAGTTTGAAACGGATCATCGTAACCGCATATCGCATTCAACAGATCCGGACTGCACAGACTGATGATCCGGTCCGCGCTTTTTAATATGTTCTTCGGAACGGGAATCAGATTTCTCCAGGATTTTAAACCGATTATGTATTTTCCGTAATGCCTCGCTGTTTTGATTTCGAAATCCGTCAGCTTTTTATTTTCCGCATAGGTATCGGATATCGCTATATAGATCAAGGCATCCGATATTCGCTTCTCGATTTTTTCTTTAAGGGAAAGATCCTCATGATTGCCTGCCGAAACGCTTTCGGGACCGCATAATAAACTGTTATCCGGAAGGGAATAATCCGTCCAGGCGAAATCGGCGTTTTGTTTCATTGCATCATCCAGCCACTTGACAACAGTATGATACACGGCCGTATGTTTTTTTCCGTGACTGATAAATATACATTTCGGCTTCATTTATATCACTCCTGTTGTAGAATATAAATTTGCTCTGTCCGATACCGGAAGGGAAACGGGGAAATACCGATTGCAACGCTTTAAAATAAAAAAGCCGCCAAAAAAGCCGGGCGCTTAACGTTTCGCTCAGACAGGTACGGCAGCTGGCAGTCATGTTATAAATCGAATCGTTCAAATATATACGGCGGGGAAATCGATTTATAATACAGATCCTATAGCTTTGCGTCGCAAGCTTTCGCTTGTTTTGCTATTTGTTTTAATATATTGTATCATATAAATGTCAAAATTACAATAAAAACCGAAAAATAATATAAATATATGAAATAAATATATATTTTTGTTTCTTTTCGGTCGAAAAACGTCAATTATTTATTCATACGAAAAGAAACGGCCCTGCTGCCCGACCGTCTGATTTAATATTTGTATTTTCCGGTTGATAGGTCGGTACGATATAAAAGCGGATGCATGGTCTGCATCCGCTTTTAGGTATATATTTTTGTTACCAGCCGAGACTCTTTAAATACAGCCTGCTTTTTTCGGCTGCTTCGAGAGAAGTGCAGTCCTCGGATTCATCCTGTTCGACCACGACATATTCGGCACCCGACTCAAGAGAGGCCTTTAAAACAGAAGGGATATCCTGTAAACCATATCCTACGGGCCGGAATATAAATTTACCGTCAGATACGTGTTTGCTCTTGCCGGTGTTGATGAGTTCATACATATTTTCCGTTTTCGAACCGTGATAATCCTTTAAATGGACGATCGGGACGCGTCCGGAATAAGCGCGAATAAATTCTGCGGGATCGTATCCTGCCACTTTTATCCAGCATGTGTCGATTTCGGATTTTAAATATTCGGAAGGAACATTTGCATAGATATAGTCGAATCCGGAACTTCCGTCATGCATTTTTATGAATTCGAAATCATGGTTGTGATAAAGAAGCTCGGTTCCTTGGGATTTGCAGACCTTGCCTATGGCAGCGATCTTTTTCAGAACATCATCGAAATTTTCATCGCCGGGACGCATACCTGCGAGTAAATAAGGGATGGCTATAAATTTGCAGCCGATTTGTTTATAACGGTCAACTGTATCTTCGGTATCGGACAGGAGTTCGTCGATCGGAACATGGGCGGACACAGCCTTAAGACCGGCATCGGACAGGTCCTTATACACGGCTTCGGGATCGAGTCCGTAAAGTCCTGCCGTTTCAATATAGTCATATCCCATTTCTTTGACTTTCCGCAGTGTTCCGCGGAAATCCTTCTCGGCGAAATCGCGGACAGAATAAAGCTGCAGAACAACGGGAAGAGAATGCGGCATTTTTACATCACCTCATCGGTTTGATAAATTTGAATCATGTATAAATAGTTGCGGATAACGGGAGAAAGAAATTCATGATGAATTCACTTTCTCCCGTTAAGTTCTTATTTGTTTTCCGGCGGTTTTCTATACGGACGGTGAGGATGTTCGTCTTTTTCCGAAGCGTTTTCCGGGCGGGGAAGAGTGTCCTTGTGCGAAAGATTCATCCTGCCTTTTTCATCGACCCCGAGGAATTTAACTGCGAGTTTGTCGCCGACATTGACAACATCCTCGACTTTTTCTACGCGGGTATGAGCTAGTTTCGAAATGTGCACCAGACCTTCTTTGCCGGGTGCGAATTCGACGAATGCGCCTATCGGAATAACGCGTGTGACGGTCCCGTTGTATACCGTGCCGATTTCCGGTTCAAAGACAATACTGCGGATAATGTCTTCGGCGCGAAGACCGCTGTCACGGTTGATTGCGGCAATATAAATCGTGCCGTCATCTTCAATGTCGATCTTCGTTCCCGTATCCGCAACGATTTTTTGAATGATCTTACCGCCGGACCCGATCACTTCGCGTATTTTATCCGGATGGATCTTCAAAACGATCATTTTGGGGGCATAGGGCGATACTTCGGGACGTGCCGCCGGAATCGTTTTGAGGATGATGTCGTCAATAATATAATCTCGGGCGGCATGCGTCGTCCGCAGAGCTTCGCTGATGATCTCGGGTGTAAGTCCGTCGATTTTAAGGTCCATCTGAATGGAAGTGATTCCCTTATGCGTTCCTGCAACCTTGAAATCCATATCCCCGTAAAAATCTTCGAGTCCCTGTATGTCGATCATTGTCATCCAGCGTTCGCCTTCCGTTATCAGACCGCAGGATATTCCCGCTACGGGTGCTTTGATCGGAACACCTGCGTCCATGAGAGCTAAAGTAGAGCCGCAAACGGATGCCTGCGAAGTTGAGCCGTTGGAGGAGATGACTTCGGATACGCACCTGATAGCATACGGGAATTCTTCTTCGGAAGGAAGAACCGGAAGCAAAGAACGTTCCGCAAGGGCTCCGTGACCTATTTCACGCCTGCCGGGACTGCGGGAAGCTTTCGCTTCTCCGACCGAATAGGACGGCATGTTATAATGATGCATGTAGCGCTTGCTGTCTTCTTCATCTATACCGTCCAGCATTTGTTTGTCACCGATTGCGGCAAGGGTCGCGATCGTCAGGACCTGTGTCTGACCGCGGGTAAACATACCGCTGCCGTGAACGCGGGGCAGGAGAGCAACTTCCGCTTCAAGTTCTCTGATCTGATCAAGCCGTCTGCCGTCCACACGTTTTCCGTCGTCAAGCAGCCAGCGGCGCACAATCTCTTTCTGAATTTTATATAGGATCTCTTCGACTTCGGCAGCAGCTGCCGTGCTGTCGGAAAACCGGTCTGCAAATTTCAGGAGAACGGCATCGGTAATGGGGGTCATCCGTTCATCGCGGATATTTTTATCATCTGTATCAAGGGCTTTCTTTACGTCATCGAAGACCATCGCCTTTATCTCGTTATAAAGGGTTAAGTCGATTTCATGCGCTTCATACGCGAACTTCTGTTTGCCGATTTCTACGGTTATGTCGGAAATGAATCCGCAGATTTTTTTGATCTCTTTATGCGCGAGCATGATCGCACTGTACATATCCTCATCCGAAACTTCTTTGGCGCCGGCTTCGATCATAACGACTTTATCGAAAGTAGCTGCCACGGTAAGTTCGAGCACGCTTTTTTCGCGCTGTTCCGAGGTCGGGTTTATGATGAGCGCGCCGTCGACCATTCCGACAAAAACACCGCCTATCGGACCGTTCCATGGAATATCCGATATCGACAGGGCAATGGAAGCTCCGATCATACCGGCGATTTCGGGTGAACAGTCGTTATCGACCGAAAGTACGGTCAGGTTAATAACGACATCGTTGCGCAGATCTTTGGGGAAGAGAGGTCTGACAGGACGGTCGATGACCCTTGAGGTAAGGATCGCTTTTTCGGTAGGTCTGCCTTCGCGCCTGTTATAGCTGCCGGGAACCCTGCCGACAGCGTATAGTCTTTCCTCAAAATCAACGGACAGCGGCAGGAAGTTGATCCCGTCGCGCGGTTTTTTACTTGCGGTCACCGCGGCAAGTATGATGGTGTCGCCGTATTTTACAAGACATGAGCCGTTGGCGAGTCCTGCCATTTTACCTGTTTCTATTACAAGCGGACGG
>CAZVPD010000114.1:0-12495 GCA_964628455.1 uncultured Lachnospiraceae bacterium | reverse complement strand
TTGAGGCGCTGAATGACGAAGTCGTCACGGATCAGATCCAAATAAAGAATTATTACGGGCAGATGCTGAATGAAACCAAAGGGCTCCAGAGACTGGTCGGAGATCTGCTGGATTTGTCGAGGCTTCAGAATATGGATTTTAAAATCGAAACAGCCGAGGTAAACCTGTGCGATATCACTTCCGATGTTTTGCGAAGCGCCAAAAGCATGGCTCAGTCCAAAAACATAGAATTTATCGTGGAAAACAACGCAGCCGGCTGCACCGTCACGGGCGATTACGGCAGGCTGAGGCAAATGATTATGACGATTGTCGACAATGCCGTTAAATTTTCGCCTCGGGACGGTAAAATAACCATCGGACTGTCGCAGGACAGCGGTCTGATCCTGTCCGTAAGGGATGAAGGACCGGGGATCGACGAAAAAGACCTGCCGCATATTTTCGATCGTTTTTATAAAACAAAATCGCCCGAAAACACAGGCGGAACAGGTCTGGGACTCGCCATAGCCAAACAGATCGCAATCCGCCACAATGCCGAAATCGGCGTCGCCGTCATTGAAGGCAAGGGCAGCGAATTTACGATAAAATTCCGCAACGACAAAAAACAGTAAACGAGGAATATTATGATGACAAGCCGTGAAAATTATCTTTCCGTCGCAAGGAGAACCGGATATGAAAAAGTTCCCGTCTCCTTCAGCATGTCTCCCGCGGTTTCCGCAAAATATCGTGAATATCTTGCGGCGAATCCCGATTTTTCCGTACCGGTACATGAAGGATATCTGAGCGACCTTTCTCCGAAACCCGCTGACCCGTCCGTGTTTGAAAAATATTATACCTATGAACTGAAAAAAGGCACGACAATCGACCAAAACGGGGTTGCGCACGAACCCGGAAGCGAAGCGGCGTACCATATGACCTATATGAGACATCCTATGGACAAATTTGACAGCATTGAACAGATACTCGCCTATCCTTTTCCCGACTATTCCGAATCGGACGGCAGAGAGCAGAAACGCCGTGCGGACGAACTCCATAAGGCAGGACGCGCCGCTGTGGGAGGGATGCAGTGTACCGTCTGGGAAACGGCATGGTATATGCGCGGCATGGAGAACCTTATGTCGGATATGCTGACCGACGGTCCCATGGCCGAAGCACTGCTGGACAGGGTAACACAAAATGCGGTCCTGCGCGCGGAATCCTTTGCCCGAAACGGCGCGGATATCCTTTTTCTCGGAGACGATATCGGAATGCAGCATTCGATCATGATGAGCGAGCAGCTGTATTCGGAATGGATTAAACCGAGGCTTAAAAAAGTCATCGATTCGGCCCGAAATTACAATCCCGACGTTATAATATTCTATCATTCATGCGGTTTTGTGACGCCCTTCATCCCCCATCTGATTGACGCAGGTGTCGACGTGCTGAATCCGGTCCAGCCCGAATGCATGAATTTCGGCGAACTGCATGAAAAATACGGCAGCAGGATCTCGTTCCACGGGACAATCGGCACTCAGTCGACCATGCCGTTCGGAACTGCCGACGATGTCCGCAGGGAAGTATTTAAAAATCTTGATATCGCGGGCGATAAAGGCGGTCTGTATGTCTGTCCGACGCATGTTCTCGAACCCGAAGTACCGATTGAGAACGTCATTTCTTATATTAAAGCCTGCCTGGATTATAAATAAACCGCAAAGCGAATCGCTTTGCGGCGGATATATATGCAATTGTCGTTGTACAGGATATACCGTATACTAATCGGTACACACCGCATGACTGAGATGAGTTAAGAGAATGAATGTAAACAGAGGTAATACTATGTTAAGGTCGATGTTTCAGGTTTTTGTTGCCGGAAGCGATAAAGCAATTGAGTTTTATCAAAAAGCATTTGATGCAAAACTTGTCTGTGCTTATCCCAACGAAGACGGTACCTACATGCATGCAGAACTGGATGTATACGGGCAAATCCTTGCTCTGTCTGAATCAAACTCGAAAGAACCCGGTCCCGGAAACACGATGCAGTTTTGTCTGCATTTCGGCGAAGGGAACGCAGAAAAAGTATACAGGATCTATGAGGTTCTGAAAGAAGGAGCGTCGCCGCACGAGCCTCCAGGAGATTCGGGTTACAGTAAAAATTGTTTTTGTCTCGTTGATAAATTCGGCGTATATTGGTGCATCTTTGAATGAAGATGTTTTCTGTGTCTGATATTTAAAACATCATGCGTTCCACATATTCATCCATAAAAAATTCATTCCCGGACAGTTCGAGATATCTTGATACAGACGGCACGCTGTTTATGCGTTCGCGCGCATCCGCCGATAAAAGATAGAGAACAGCTCCGGTACCCGCCGTATTTCCCACAATTTCTATCTTTTCTTCAAATTCCGCGGGTATGAGTCCGATTTTTGCGGCGCTGTGCGGATTGATATGCGCCCCGAACCCTCCGGCGACAATAACGCGCCTGATATCATCCGCCGAGGCGCCCGCGTCGTCCAGCAGCGTCATAATACCGGCGCATACCGCTGATTTTGCAAGCTGGACCTCACGGATATCTTTTCCGCTGATATAAATATCGTTTTCGGGGTCTATCATAAAACGGTTGTTTTCATACTTCTTATCTATGCGTCCGGTCTCATCGAGCGCTCCGCATTCGATCATTACGGCAACCCCGTCAATCAGGCCCGAGCCGCAAATTCCGGCCGGCGCAGCGTCTCCGATCGTTCCGAACTTAACCTCTCCGTTTTCGTACCGGACCGTGTCGACCGCTCCCTCAACGCCGCCCATTCCGCATTCTATCTGAGCACCCTCGAATGCCGGTCCGGCAGCGGTCGCGCAAAGGCATATCCCGCCGCGCCCTCCGAGCCCCATTTCGCCGTTGGTTCCGATATCTATATAAAGATTCAGCCCTTCGCTCCTGTCGACATCGGCCGCAATCATTCCCGTGGCGATGTCACCCCCGACATAAGCGGAAAAGCAGGGCATCAGGTATACATCGGCTTCCGGATTTATCGCAAGACCCTGTGATGCCGCCGCAACTTTAAAACCAAACAAAGTAGCCGGGGTAAACGGAGCGTTCGCGATGCCCGACGGGTCATAGCCCGCAAAGATATGCAGCATCGTCGTATTGCCCGTTATAACAGCTGCGTTGATGCTTTGAGCCGAAACCCCGAAACCGGCCACCGTTTTATTGATCGCACCGACGATCAGCTTCTGCAGAACCGCAAGATTGCCTTTGTCTTCGATAATCCGGCCTATGCGGGTAATGACATCGGCGCCGTATGAGCGCTGCGGATTCTGGAACGCACCCGTCTTCACGATTCGGCCGGACTTCATGTCGCATAAGTAGACGGCAGCCGTTGTCGTACCGATATCAACGGCGATGCCGTAACCGGCGCAAAGCGGCGCATGTACAAAGGAACTCATCGTCCCTTCTGTCTGAATGGCAGACCCGGTATCGTTTTCATCCGCCGCGACCTTTACTTCTCCTCCGGCTGTGATGCATCTGCAGGAAAGCCGGATTCCCGCGGAAAGTTCGGTTTCAGACAGAAATTTCCGTTCGGTCTCGTCGGGGGGCATCACCGCTCCGGAAACGCCGACGCGGCATTTGCCGCATGTGCCCCGGCCACCGCACGGAGCGGACAAATTTATTTCCGTATGATTCTCAGCCATCACATCCATCAGCCGCAGCCCTGCGGGAATAGTTCCGAGACTGTAATATTTCATAAAATTAATTTTATCTCCTTGACACAGGTATAATAATATTGTAAAATAAGCATGTGACGGCCGGACCGATCAGCAGGCCTGTCACAGCGACAGTATTTTCAGGCGGTCAATACCGCCTATTTTTTGAATGGAGTTACCCGAATGAAAAAGTTTATTGCTTTGGTTTTATGTGCCGTACTGCTCTGCGGCAGTATTTTATTGATCGCCTGCGATGAAAAAGACAGCGGCGAAAACGACGTTACAGGTGAACCGAAAGGCGAAACAACCGCAGCCCCTTCCGAGATCATGAATGCCATTACAGCCAAATATCCCGATATACCCGGTCAAAAAGCAATGTATATCAGCGGCGTCGGCGAAGACGACGAATCCTATCTGGATCCGGAATATGCCTCTTATCTTTATACCGGAAATTATGAGGAATCCCCCGAAATGGCCATGCTTGAAAGCTACGCTATCCGTCTTCCGGACGGAAAGAGCGCTTTTGAAATTCACATCTTAAAAGTCGCCGATGAAGCCGACACAGCTTCGATCCAGAATTTTTTAAAATCCAGAATCGATATGCTCAACGCCGGGGACATAAAACTTTATGATCCCGAGGGTTTTGAAAAAGTTATGTCAAACGCCGAAGTATACACGTCGGGAAAATATGTGTATCTTCTTATCACAACAGACAATGCTCCGGCAAAAGAAGCGATAGCGGGTTTCTGATCCGACCCGCATTTATCTCAAGAGATACCGACAACGTATCTCTTTTTTTATTTTATCGGCGAATGGAGCCCCGACGATGAAACCGGTTCTCCGCCTTTATAAAGATGAGAAGTATCTCCCGTCTGCAGAACGCGCGCGTGAGCTTCGTTTAAATATGAACGGTGTTTTTCCATCACGATCGTGGTGACCGATGAGGTCGGCAGAAAAAAGGTATGCCACATCAGCGGAAGTGAAATCCCGGTGAGTTGAGAGAGCAGCGCAAGACCCAGCCCGAGGTGACAGAACAGAGCGACGGTGACATCCTGCGCGGTATGGTCATCAAAACGGTATATCTGACCTTCGCGGTGATATCCGAACGACGAAATCATCGAATCCCAGCCGTCGGTGATCTTTCTGTATTCGGCGTATATTTTCCCGTCCGCGAATATTTCATGTTCCTGCCAAAGAGTATTGTCATACAGCTGTGCCTCATGTGTCCAATACTGCGGATACAGGTTCCACGGGCATATATTCACACCGTTTTCGCTGTAGCCCAGCTTGTCATACGGAACGGTGACCGGTACGGGAAATTCGCGCAGCCAGTCGAGTATCTGATAATCCATACCGGTTTTCTCAAGAGTAGGGCGCGCGGTGTCCTGCGCCCGTCCGAGCGGAGAACAATAGATTTTGTCGATCTGTTCGTTTTTCAATCGATGCGACAGGAGCTCCGCTTCCCTCCATCCCTTTTCGGTCAGTGAATCGATGCTGTAATCGGGGTCCCCGTGGCGGATGATGAATATGCGCATGGTATAAATATCCTTTCGGTTTTATTCGGCCTGTCCGATATACAGTTCCTGAGCGTCGGTAAGCGTATCGATGGACACTCCCATGGATGCCAGCTTCAGAAACGCGACTTCCCTGTCGATTTCCGCGGGAACCTGATAGACTTTGTTTTCAAGCACAGCACCGTTTTTTACGAGGTATTCGAGGCATTTAGCCTGAAGCGCAAAGGACATATCCATGATCTCAGCCGGATGGCCGTTGCCCGCCGCCAGGTTTACAAGACGTCCCTCGGCAAGAAGATTAAGAATGCGCCCGTCCGGCATGCGGTATCCCGTAATATTGGGTTTTCGTTCCCAGACATTTACCGCCATGCGTGCAAGTGCTTTTTTATCGATTTCCACATCGAAATGACCCGAATTCGCCAGAAGAACGCCGTCTTTCATCACTTCGAAGTGTTCCGCGCGTATAACGTCGCAGCAGCCGGTGACTGTGATGAACAGGTCGCCTTTTTTTGCGGCTTCATCCATCGTCATAACATCAAAACCGTCCATCTTCGCCTCGATTGCTTTGACGGGATCTATTTCGGTGACCGCGACAATGCCGCCCATTCCTTTTGCCCTCATGGCAATTCCCTTGCCGCACCAGCCGTAACCGGCAACAACCACTGTTTTACCGGCTACGATGAGATTGGTCGAATTCATGATTCCGTCAAGGGTGGACTGACCGGTTCCGTAACGGTTGTCGAACAGATGCTTGCAGTCGGCGTCGTTGACATCGATCATGGGAAAGCGCAGCTGTCCCGCTTTCTGCCTCGCAAACAGCCGGTGAATACCGGTCGTGGTTTCCTCACCGCCGCCTATCAGGTGAACGGCATACCCGCCGCATTCGCCGTGCAGCAGCCGGGTAAGGTCGCCCCCGTCGTCGATGATAAGGTCTGGACAAAACGAGAGCGTCTTCTTCAGATGACGTTCATAGGTCTTTTCATCAACGCCGCGGCGCGCGTTTACTTCAAATCCGTCCGCCGCCAAAGCTGCGGCCACATCATCCTGTGTCGACAGAGGATTGCATCCCGTCACGTAAACCTCGGCTCCGCCCGTCCGTAAAGTGAGTGCCAGATAAGCGGTTTTAGCCTCCAGATGAATGGACATGGAAATTTTTCTGCCTTCAAACGGCCGCGTACGTGAGAATTCATCGTTGATAATATTCATGACCGGCATATAGCTGCGGACCCAGTTTATTTTATCCCATCCGCTCTTCGCCAGTGCGGCGTCGCGTATTTCACTCATATTCTCCCACACTTTCTGTTTTAATCATTCGGTTCGATTCTGTATGTCTCGGTATTGAATGCATAATCGGATATCTCAAGATATAAAAATTCCCGCGTTAAACCGGTTATATCGAACAAACATGTGTCTTCGGAAACAGATTCTCCGAAAATCCGGGTGGATTCATACCGCTCCTCTTCATTTCCCGAAGTATAGAGCCGTGCTTCGGTGATGTAATGATTGTCGCTTATTTCGGCGGAAAGATATCGTCCGCCGTCTTTGCCCGTATAAATTTCATAGGAGTCGAGTACGGGAGCTTCGGTATCGATGACAAAAGGAAAACTGACCGTCTGTTCCGGACCGATTGCCGGAGCGGCGGAAAGAACCATTTTATATTTGCCGTCCGGATAAGTAAAGGAGGTGTTGTCCGCCGCTTTGCCATCCCATACGGCCGTCCTGTATCTGCTGACAGACAATTTGTCGGCAAAGCTCTTTCCGAGATCCCCTTCCACATGAAGCGTGAAAAGACGGCTGCTCAGATCATACACTTCGATTCTGACGTCGGAGACATTGCGCAGCAGACAGAACGCAAACGACAGGCTGTCGGCATTTCCGTCTCCGTCGGGAGAAAAAGCGACAAGTTCTTTTTTTAACAACATGTCCGTCATCCTTCGATTATATCCGAGCCGGACTTCCGAAGTTATTCCGTCTTCCTTCATCTCCGAATAATAAAAGGTCCCGCCGTAATATGAATCCGCTTCATAAACAGACGGATCAAAGGCATCCAGACGGCCGAATCGTCCGCAGAATCCGGTATAAGGAACCGAGGATACGTTTCCTTCCTCACTGACCAGTGTAATATACCCGTCGATAAAATATCCGTCCGGAAAGACCGAAGCGTATTCTCCGGAGGTTTTACCGTCCAGAACACAGAGCAGAGTCAATTCACGTTTTTCATCCGGCTTTAACCTGATCAAGGCGGGTGCATAGGTCTCCGAATAACTGTTCAGGTTACCGCCGTTTTCGCAGACATCGCTCAGCGTCACCGAGGCCGAAGTAAACGGGCGCGCATATGGCGCAATAAACGCCGGAAATCCGGGTTCCGCATCCTTTTTATCATCGGTCTCATAAGCAAGACCGTTATCCCCGACCTTATAATAAATATAACCGTCACCGGCCATATTTGCCGAAAGTTTATAGGACAATGTCTTTTCGGATATATTGACGGCCGTCACTTTCACCTCGAAGGATGACCTCAGCCCGTCTCCCAGAGAGATCTTCCCCTCGCCGCCGGCACCGTAAAGCAGCGAATCGGCATGTATCACCGGGGCAAGATCTTCTATAGCGCCGGCGCCCTGTGCCCTCGGTGAAAAACACACTCCGTTTTCATCCGGGACGGGACTTGCGGCATTCATCAAAGCGAGTTTCAGGGAGGATATAGTGTATTTTATTCCGTTTGCACGGTAATATCCGGCGAGTGCGGCGATTTTCGCAGCCGTCTCCGCTGCGGAAAACAAAGTGCTGCTGCCCACAGTCTCCTTTGACGCGTTTCCCGATCCGAACAGCACGATGTCGCGTGAACCGCCTTCTGCGACCAGATCGGGCTTTATTTCAAGCTCGGGCGTCACGCCGCGGGAGGAAAACAAAGAGATGCTTCCCCCGTTCTCCGTCTCAAGGGAGATCGTCTCTCCGTCTTTTATATAGAGAGTGCGGTCTGTTTCCTCCAGCATCGCAATTCCGCTCTCATACGAAATAAATACCGCAGGTATCAGTGCCCCTTCAAGCGCCATCAGCACGCTTTCCGTGTTGTTTTCAATGTTGTCATATAGGATGGCTCCGACTGCGCCGCAGCCGGCAGCATTGTTTATTTTCTGTGTGAAAGTCAGGTCGCCGCGCTTTATGAGAGCGATCTTACCGTTCATATCACCTGCCGATGCACAGTCCTCTTCTGTTCCCGTGCCTCCAACCGGTACGTATCCGATTGTCCTGCCGTCAAAAAAAGTCGTAAAAGTATGCGATCCCTCTATATCATATCTCGAATTCGTATCGCTGAATGTTGTTTTGCCGTTTTTGCCGTATGAAATGCAGGGCGCTTTATAGGTTCTCGATTCGCGGCTTCCGACCGAAAGTACCGAATCCATGGCGGACGGAGCGGAAACCGTTCCGTAATCCTGACGGGCAGCCGAAGGATATGCGATCCCGTAATTTCCCTGATAAACGCTCTGAACGCCTATCCGGCCGTTATTCCCCGCCGCGCAGACCACGGTGATCCCGCGTTTATCCGCTTCGGCAATCAGATGTACAACATCGTCCGGAAGGGGAAACCCGGCTCCCGTTCCCGCATATTCGTCGATATCAAGCAGAATAACCGCCGCATCCAGCAGAAACGAGTCGCGAAGCGCGCTGCAGACGGCACCGTAATTCAATTCTCCGGCATCATCGTAAATTTTCATCGGCATCAGCTGCGCTGCCGGTATCTCCTCCGCCATGATATCGCACAGCGTCATACCCTGATTGGATGATCCCGTAAGAAAGGTGTCCGCACCGGCATAATCATATGCGAATGGGATCCGGGCGTTTATATAGATCCCTTTTCCCTCAAGAGACGGATACAGGTCGCGGACGGCTTTTTTCGTCAGGCTGCCGGAAAAGTTCGTATGAAAACGTTCGTTGCCGATTCCGGAAAACCCGCCGCTGAGAACAGCGACGGCCGTTCCGCTTCCGTCAAACAATCCCGTTTTTTCCGGATCTCCGGCAAAAAGGGGAAAAGACAGCAGGCTGCCCAGCAGCAGCAGTATCGCCAGTGCTGCCGAAACCGGCTTTTTTTTGTTTTTTATCATCATCATGTCCCCTGTCATCGTTCAATAAAACCGGATCCGGAGATTCAGTCCCTGATTTCCAGTTCATTCATCATCAGGCGCAGCGTTTTTATATTCAGCGCAAAATCGGCAATATCAAAATAAATGTATTTTTCGTCTTCCGCGCCGGTTATGTCGAATTTCAGCGCTGCTGCCGGTACGGCGTCCAGCGCCGCAGGCGCATACGGATCCGACAGATCGCCTTCGGCCGTATAGGGACCGGCATACTGAAGGTATAAATTGTCGCTTATGCTGACGTTCAGATAAAGTCTGCCGTTATCACGCGTCAGATAAGCTTCATCGAGAACCGGATCCTCCGTATCCACCGAAAACTGCATCGACCACGATCCCAAATCCCGTCCCGACTCGGTTTCGGTATACACAAAAAGCCTGTATTTTCCGTCGGGCATGGAATATGAGGCATTGTTGAGGTCCGCACCGTTCCAGATATAGTGCAGGCTGAGAAGGTTGACGCCGTCGGAATCCTCGTTATAATAAGATTTTACCGCATGGCCGAGTTCGGGGGCGTCGAATACGGTTTCACCGTCCTCCGATTCGATCACAATCTGCATATCCGCGATATTGCGCAGCGGAGCCAGCGCAAGAGCTATATAGTCGCCGCGGCTGTCTCCGTCCGGAGATATCGCAATGACAGAACCGTTCACCGGATCGGCTTCGCGAAACATACTGCAGCCCAGATTATACGTATAGTTATCTTTTCCGATCAGTGCGTAGGAAAAAGCTTTCTGCGTGTAAAAGCAATGCCTGTCATCATTGACTTTGCCCTCGAAAACGGGCGGAGCGCTCCAGTCGCCGCAATAACCGACGTAAGGTACAGACAGCGTTCTTCCGTCCGCAGCGGTAAGCCAGACAAAACCTTCGGCAAAAAAACCGTTTTTGAAGACATTTTTATAACGGGAATAAGTTCCGCCGTCCATTTCGACCTCAACCGAAACCGTTACGAATGAATGAGCCGGCACCGTGACCGCATCGCTTTGACTGCTCTTGTATTTGTTAATATCAATACCGCTTCCGTTTCTGATTCGAATGACGGACCGTTTAAAGGCTGCCGTTCTTCCTGTGATAAAATATTCTCCGCCATATAATCCGTCGTCGGGATCGTTTGCAAGATACTCATATTCGTCGCCGGTGACCGAAGCGGTCACTTTATATACGGCATCTTTGGCCGTATCATTGCGGACAATGAAGTCAAAACCGAAAGAAGACCCGAGCCTGTCACCCAGTTCGATTTTAGGAAGCATCCTTTTCCCGTAAATCACGGTGCCGCAGGCAAGAGCAGCCTCAATATCCGCCAGCCCCGCGCCCTGCGTGCGGGGCGAATATTCCACACCGGTTTCAGGGTCAGACAAAGGAACGGCCGTCGTCATAAGGATACGGCGGATTTCCGAAGAATCATCATAGCCGCGTCCAGTTTCCGACAGCATCTGACGAACCAGCAGCGCCGCACCCGTCATATACGGCGCAGACATAGAGGTCCCGCTCTGCAAACCGTACCCCGACGGAACAGACGAATAAATCTGTCCCCCGGGTGCCGCAATATCGGGTTTAATTGACAGGTCGGATGTGATCCCGCGGGATGAAAAAGACGAAATTTCTCCTCCGGAAGGAGAACGGAAAACCGCTTTCGAACCGGAAACGAACTTCAGCCGTTTTACGGCGTCCGAGGCAAGGGTAAGACCGTCTTTATAATAAATAAAAACCGCGGGTACAGGGTATTCGGAACCGGCGAGACTCATGGCAACCAGTTCGCTTTTTACCGGATCGTTATTATAAATAACGGCGGCAACCGCTCCGGCTTCCGCCGCGTTTTTTATTTTTTCGCTGAACGTGATCTTTCCCCTCATGATAAGGGCAACTTTGCCGGTCAGATTCAATCCTTCAAAGTCCTGCACGGCGCCCGCACCGGGCACAGGCACATATTCGAGAGTTTTACCGCCGAATACCGAAAGATCTGTCGGCATATCCGGTTCGAGAAAGATAAACCGGACGCCCGAGGCATGTTCTATGAATCGGTTCGAAAGGATATATTCGCTTTCGACGCTTGCCACGGAAAGCGCGGACGGGAAGGTAGACGGACTGCCGACAAGACCGTAATCCGGATTTCCGGCCAGCGGCAGACCGATATTGAATTTTTTATCATAATTCGAACTCGTTCCGAGCATATTTTCATTGCCTGCGGAACAGACAAAAACAATACCTTTTTCTTCCGCTTTTCTCATCACTTTCTCATAGTCGAAACTTCCGTATTCCTGCACGGAACTGCCCGCGGGAGAGCCGAAACTCATATTTACGACATCCGCGCCCAGTGTTATCGCGTCTTCCATCGCATACAGAATCGCATAATCGTCCAGCGTTCCGGCATTGTCTTTTCCGGCTTTCATCAGCAGAAGCTGCGCTTCGGGCGCTATTCCGTCAAATCCGTCCTCATATCCTCCTCTGTTATTCGCAGCCACAATTCCCGCAACATGCGTGCCGTGAGGGTCGCTGTCACCGACATCGGTGTCAAAATCGCTGTAGTCAAAGGCATACGGTATTTTTGCGTTCACCCAGGGTGATTTTTGGTTTTTACCGGCTCCGTGCGTAAAATAATTCGTCACTTTGATTTTTCCGTCGATTGCGGAAATAATATCTTTTTCTTTTATTCTGGCGCTTTCGGGATCCGAAAGAACAAACATTTCATGGGTTACATCAAAGCTGGCGTCTATAATTGCAGCCACCGTCCCTTCGCCGCGGTATGCAAATCCGGGATTGAGTTCGGCGGAAAGACCGGTTTCAGCAGGCGTGGTTTGGCTGTCCGTCAGGGTAATTCTGGACAAAGACTGCCAGACGCCGGTTACGCCGTCGATCGCCGCCGCGGCACCGGCAACATTTTCGGAAAGAGTTACCGCAAAGCCCGAAAGGATTATAGTATAATCCTCCATGATAACAGCGCCGCTGTCAAGCGACAGAATTTCTTTTTTTACCGGCGCGGTATCTTTCCCCGTTTCGATGATAAGGGTAACGGTTTCTCCCGGTATTCCGTCGGGAGAAGGACCGGCGGCAGATATGCCGGAAAAACATCCGGTCAAAATGATGAACGCGGCAAACGCAGCAAACGCGCGTTTTAACATACTAATTTCCATTCTGCCGCAATGCGTCAGCACAAATAGGAATGAAAGAGTGC
>CAZVPD010000113.1:0-12617 GCA_964628455.1 uncultured Lachnospiraceae bacterium | reverse complement strand
AATAGTCGCGCTGAGCCTGCAGGAGATTGGCAGGCAGGAATGCGCAGCGGTAACCGTCATAATAAGTCAGGGCTGACGCGAATGCGGGAGTAGGTATGCCGCTCATGACGGCAACTGCGACAACCTTGCGCCATGCCGGAACAAGCGAGGTGATCTTCTCTTTAAAATAGCGGTCGAGCAGCAGATTGGCCAGTGACGGGTCCGCATCGAAGGCTTCTTTGATTCTGCCGAGAAATACGGACCGTATAATGCATCCGCCGCGCCACATGAGCGCGATCCCGCCGTAATTCAGATTCCAGCCGTAAGTCTTTGCAGCCGACCTCATCAGTATATATCCCTGAGCATACGAAATGATTTTGGATGCAAGCAGCGCGCATCGGACATTTTCGATAAAATCCGCTTTTTCGCTTTCGCTGCCCGTAAATTTGCCGGTTTGTCCTCCCAATACGTCCGAAGCGGTCACGCGTTCCTCTTTCATTGCCGACAGACAGCGCGCAAAAACCGCTTCTCCGATGAGAGTCAGCGGAACGCCTTCATCCAGCGCAGCTATGCCGGTCCATTTGCCTGTTCCCTTCTGCCCTGCCGTATCGAGTATTTTATCCACGACAGGCCTGCCGTCCTGATCTTTATAAGCCAGAATGTCGGCCGTGATATCGATCAGATAACTGTTGAGTTCCGATTCCTTCCATCCGGCAAAAATACGCTGCATCTCGTCGGCCGTCATACCGAGATAATCGCGCATAAGCTGGTAGGCCTCGCATATAAGCTGCATATCACCGTATTCGATACCGTTGTGCACCATTTTTACAAAATGGCCCGCTCCGTTTTCACCGACCCAGTCACAGCAGGGAGAACCGTCTTCAACCTTGGCGCTGATAGCCTGCAGAATGGGTTTGACAGCCGGCCAGGCGGCAGGAGAACCGCCCGGCATGATCGACGGACCCAGCAGCGCGCCCTCTTCCCCGCCGGAAACACCGGTTCCGATGAACAGGAGTCCTTTGCTTTCGGCATAAGCCGTACGGCGGATAGTGTCCGGAAAGTGCGAATTTCCGCCGTCAATAATAATATCCCCTTCTTCAAGCAGAGGCAGCAGCTTTTCGATAAAGTCATCCACCGGCTGTCCGGCTTTCACCATAAGCATGACACGGCGGGGCTTTTCGAGCATCGAAACCAACTCTTCAAGAGAATAAGCGCCATATATGCGATGATTTTTGGCGCGCCCCTCAACAAAATCGGTGACTTTCTGAATCGTGCGGTTATATACGGCGACGGAAAATCCTTTTGATTCCATATTCATCACAAGATTTTCACCCATAACCGCAAGTCCTATAAGGCCTATATCACATTTTTTCATCATCATTCCTCTTTTCAAGTTTTCTGATTTTTTGGTTTTCAAGTATCATTATTTTTCCCATGAAGGCGTGGAAGGCAGATAACCGTCGAATTCGGCAATCAGCTTTTGTTCGTATATACCCTTGTATGTGCCGTCAAAGAATTTCGCGAGGCCTTCATCAAGCAGCCGCTGCCATGAATCGTCTTCGCTGCCGGGATTTATCGGATAAAACAAAGCGGAATTTTTCACTGCCGCATCATAATCACCCGGGGCGTCGCCTATCATCAGCACTTTTCCGGCTTCATAACCGTGCTCTGCGGCATATCCTATGCACTGTGCCTTCGTACCCATCTCCTGTCCCGCAATAACCCCGACATAACCGTCGATCCCATGCTCCGTCCATTCGCGCTCAAGCGCCTCGCAGGGAGTCTGCGACACTACGATGACATCCGCCCTGTTTTTCATTTTATCGAGACATTCGCGCACATACGGAAAAGGGGGAACGCCGCGGACAAGACCGGCAATGCTTTCATTTACCGCAGCCGACCAGCGAAGCGTCTGCGCCATCACACTGTCTCCGGGATTTGCCTCGACATATTTTTCAAGCGCCGGATTTCCGAGTTTTTTTTCGGTTTCGGCCCATACCCGCAGGGTATCGATATTCGGCGCGCAAAATCCGCGTTTCCGGACTTCGGGACGAACCTCAAGCAGATCCATAACTTTGATAAGAGCGGGGAAACGGTTGATCCCGCGATATTTCGAATAAAGGTTGACGTATTCGGCAGTCTCGCGCGCGAATTTTGAAACAGGCTGCAGATTCCAGTAATTAATAATATTGGGAATAAAGCACTCTTTGTGTTTGACTTCCATGGTATCGAACACACATCCGTCCGAATCGATGCATATGAGATAGTCGGCCTTTCGCTTCATCTCCTGTATTGCGTAAATATTCGGCATATCATTTTCCTTTCGGTCGTTTTATATTATTTTAAAATAAATATTCCGCCGCTGTCCTGTCCCATTTTTCACTTACCGGATCAATGTCGCCGGGAGAGCAGCCGTATTGCAAAAGCAGATAAATTCTGCCGTCCCTGGCGGCCGCTTTTATCAGGCGCCTGAAATAATCGCAGGTATCCTCATCACCGGCTTTCGGAACGGAACCGTAATAAAAAATACCCCTCTCTGCACAGTCGCGCAGTACTTTTTCCATATCATGTTTTTCGGGATTGCCGAAATTAATCGCGGCAACTCCCGGTTCATTGATCACGGCTTCGTACAAATGCGGATTTATTCCGCAGTAATGTATATATCCGCCGCCGGTATGGGCGAAAATCCTGCGTATATACGGAACGACGAATTCATGGATCTGATCCCTGGACAAGAGCGTCGATGTATCTTCACTCAGTTTTATAGCTCCGGTCGAACGGGGGAGAACGAGTGAGTTGTAGTGGGCAACTTCATGATCCGAGCCTTTGATACGCTTCAGGCATTCGTCCTGTGCAAGACAGACGGCGGCAGCCGAAAGATCAAGCAGGTGATGCACAAAAGGCGGATCGTCATACATTTCATAAAAAATATCATCCCCAAGGACCAGATGCGCGGTATCAAAAGCGCCCTGTATATCCAAAGGATACACCCGTATACCGCTGCCGCGCAGTCTGTCTGCAAAATAATCCATATGATCAAGTGCCGCCCTGAATTCCGGCGTAATGCGGATGTCCTCCTCCGTCATTCCGGCGATTTTTTCTTTTGTCATATGAACCTGCACCCACGGCATTTTATCTTCAAACAGTTCCTGCATGACGCCGAAAAGCGCCGCAACGATCCCGCAGCCCATGTTCGCGCGCACGGACGGTACGGATTCGCGTCCGCCCGCAGAAGAGGAAAGGGCTCCCCGGAGTTCACAGACCAGCATTTTTTCGCTGTCGTAATGAGTCTGTTTCGTGTTAAAGGCAGGCGTTTCTTTCTGCAGCGGGTGTGTCGTGCTCAAAAGAAGCGGCTGACGGCCGGTTTTACAGCCCAGTATCGTATCGCACTGCAGACCGGAGGCTTTGTCATACCTGTCGCGGCCGGAGGCAAGAACCTCGATTAAATGACCGATGACCGAATTTAATTCATCCATAAAATGATCCTTCCCGGGGATTCTTTATTTTCTGTATCCCTGCGGAACATAAGCGGGCAGTTTTTTTTCCGCAAACAAAGGTTTCATGCGGGCAAAGCGCATAATTCCGTTTTCAAGCGGCACACTCACCCAGTCATTGCCTATGAGCGGCGCGGCATATTTTATGAATTCGTCGGTAACATCGTTGCGGGCCGCATTCAGCCATCCGGAAGGGAAAGCCCTTTCCGAATTTGCGACGAGTCCGAGCGGCACCTTGTCATAGCGCACCGAATAGAAAGGGGTGTTTTGACGCAGAATGGTAGACATATAGCCTCCGCCTTCCTCGGCCGCAAGCTGAACGGCTTTCTGTCCCAGAATATATGCTTCATCAAGGTCGACAGCGGATGCCGTATTGATATTGCAGCGCTGATCGGTCCCGGAAACCTGACCCCTCGCGGAACCGCGCGCCTTTAATCCGTGTTCGTTCAGATAATTGACCACGATCTGCGAAACGGTCATCTGAGATGAACCGAACTGCGTGTGTCCGAAATTGTCTTTGAGTTCGCCTATACCCCCGACATCGAGTCCTTCGCTGACCACGACAACGGCACGTCCGCGCCTTGCAACCATTTCATTGATATCTTCCGCAATCGCGGGAAGGGTGAGTGACGATTCGGTCATGTAGATGAGCAGGGGCATTTCCCGGCGGGGGTCGGCAAGCCGGGACGCGGCCGGAATATAGCCGATTTTACGGCCCATCGCCTGCAGAACGAGAACAGGATCAGACGGGCAGGACCCTGCATTTTCTTCGTTTGCGTTCTGTACGGCCGTCGCCCAGTATTTTGCGACGCTCCCGTATCCCGGAGTATGGTCTATCAGCCTGAATTCACTGTCTCCGACGTCATTGTCAATCGTCTTCGGCACACCGGTCGCAACCAGTTCAAGTCCGCGTTCCCGGGCCAGAGCGGCGATTTTATTTGCCGTATCCATCGAATCATTGCCGCCGATATAAAAAAGATAGCCGATATTATGGGCGCGAAAGACGTCGATCACACGGTCGAAATCCTCCGTAAGATTCTGTTTTAATTTATAGCGGCAGCTTCCGACCGAACCCGCCGCGGGTGTTGTGCGCAGCAGCGCTATTTCCTCATCGCTCTGTGCGGACAGATCCAGCAGTTCTTCCGCCAGAATACCCTCGATGCCGTGTCTTCCCGCATAAACCGTCCCCATATCCTGATAGCTGCGGCACATGTCGATGACACCGCGAAGAGAATTGTTTATAACGGGCGTCGGTCCTCCCGACTGAGAAACGATAACATTGCGTTTCATAGTATGCTCCCGGTCTGTTTGTATTTACACCTTATACGCCGAAAAGCGCAAGGCGCATATTCTTTTATTTTATCACACCGACCATAATCCGAGCGCAGGATTCGATATGTAAAAAATTTCCTCTCCGCCGGCTATATTGAAGCCGTCGGTCAGCCTATCGGTATTCCAGCGTTTCTTTGCCTCATCCAGCGGCATATAACCGAATGACGCGCCGGTCACTTCCTCTTTTGTCAGATGCCGTGCGGCATATGTCACTGAAAACCGTCCGTCAGACGAGCCGTGGATCAGATGGGCCGCTACCGACAGGTTGTTTTTCAAATCGTCGTTTTCCTCCACAAGTTTCAGCACATTTGCGCGGCCGACATAACCGTATTTTCGTATAAGGCGGTCATTTTCGTCATCTTCGCCGAATTTACGGATCCCCGGGGCAAGAACGATCAGTTCGCCGCCGTCGGCAATCGCCATACGCGTCCTGTAAATCGCCTTGTTCCCCAGCCAGGTGCTTTTGAATTCGCGTTCATCAAGATTTACGATCACTTTTTTCAACGGTCTTTCGACAAACGTAAGATTCTTTTGCCGGCTCAGCGCCACCGCCTCCTCGAAATTTGTGCGGCTGCGCCCGCACCACAATCCGTGTATAAAAACATCTTCTCCCCGGTTGGTCGTTACGGTCAGGACATACATAAGGGGCATGCCGGCGATAAAATGCTGTTCCGCATAATCGAAAACACGGCGTACGGGTGAAAAATCCAAACCCATGATGCGTTCCATACCGTAAAAAGCTCCGAGCATATGAGAACTGCTGATCATCGAACTGCCGCCGCATCCGACGAATATATTCTTCGAGTAATTTGCCATACCCACAACCTCATGGGGAACAACCTGACCCAGGGAAATGATCAGATCATATTTCCCGTCCGTGAGAAGGCGGTTGACTTCAACGTCGATTTTTTCGGAGACCAGACCTTCGGATACTTCCGAAACAAACGCAGCCGGCACTTCGCCCAGCTTTACAACGCCCCCGCGCCAGTCATGACCGATGATCTGCCCGAACGGAACCGATCCTTCAAAAAAGATTTCGGCTTCCGCACGTGTCATCGGGGCGTGCGTTCCCAAAGCCGGCATAACGTCGACCGCAGCTCCATCCGACGTAAGAATACGGTAATACATGGCAGTCAGCATCCCCGCACCCGAGTACATGCGGGTATAATCCGGCGGCAGCAGCAGAATCCGGCCGAGTTTTCCTTTGCCGGAAAGAGAATTCCGAACCATCGCTTCGATTTCATCCCGGTCAAAACCGGTTGCTTTTTGGGTTATCATGACCTCACCTCATTTTCGTCAGAACACAAGAACACCGCTGTTCTTCAGGATTATTATAACTGAACGAAAATAATAATGCAATAGATTTATGATAATTAGAAATGCGATATCTTGTTTTAAAATATTCTTGCAATTGATTTTCAAACATGCTATAATCGTTAAAATCATCAAATAACAGACGGAGTTTATCTATATATGAATATAGGACTTGGAATCGATACGGGCGGAACTTACACGGACGCCGTTATCTATAACTATGATACGGAAGAAGTGGTCTGCGCATCCAAAACACTGACCACCCGCGAAAATCTTACGCGCTGCATTCTTTCGGCAATCCGCGCTCTCGACGCAGCCTATCTCCCTGAAATCAATCTGGTCGCGCTTTCCACAACGCTTGCCACGAATGCCTGCATCGAAGGCAGAGGAGCTGCCGCACGGCTTGTGATCACCGGGGGCGATAAAAAAATCGTCTCGGACCGGCATGCCGAGTTCGGACTTCCGCCGGCTGAGGAGATCCTCTTTATCGGCGGCAGAATATCGCTGGACGGGACGGTTGCGGAGGAGCCGGATTGGGATGAAGTACGGACCGTTCTTTCCGAAGCCGCATGTGCCGACCGGTCCTTTGCCGTTGCGGGAATGCTTGCCTCGCGCAATCCTTCGCTTGAATACCGCATACGGGACATCCTGTCGGAACTCGGGTGCGAGACTGTCTGCAGCTGCGACCTTGCGGTCAATGAACTGAATTATCTCCGAAGGGCGTCTTCGGCACTGCTCAACGCACGCCTGACCCCTCTTATTGCGGAGTTCATCTCTTCCGTCAGGTCATCTCTGAGCGACCTTCGGATTGAAGCTCCGGTCTATATCGTCCGGAGCGACGGCAGCCTGATGAGCGCCGATTTTGCCGTGCTCCGCCCCGTTGAAACGCTTCTGTGCGGACCCACCGCTTCTGTCGCGGGCGCCGCGCGGCTGACAAACGAACAGAATGCCATTGTCGCCGATATCGGCGGAACCACATGCGACCTTGCCCTTATCCGCGGCGGCATACCGGTAAAAAATGAAAACGGCGTGTCTCTCGGAGCATGGCAGACGACCGTCTGCGCCACATATATAGAAACGTTCGGTCTGGGTGGAGACAGCCGCGTCAAAATCGAACGGGACGGAACGGTCTCATTGGGGCCGGAACGGGTAATACCGCTCTGCATTCTGGCCGATGAATTCCCGTCTGTTGTCGGAGAGCTCCGGCGCATGAATTCATCCCGTTACCAGGGTCAGTCGCGCAGATACGAGTTTTTCAAACTTATCTCTTCCGCCGATACCCGTTTGAATCTGACCCGGCGCGAGCGTGAAATCTGCCGTCTTCTTGAAAACGGCCCCATGGCATCCGATACGCTGGCTGAAGCGATGGATCAGGATATCTACACTTTCCGGCCCGACAATCTTGAAAAATACGGCATTATCCTGCGTTCGGGTTTTACACCTACCGATGCCATGCATATGGCCGGAATCTTTACGGATTATAACACCGAAGCGGCGCGTCTGGGAGCCGGATATTTTACACGCCTGCTTTCAACCGATGAAGACGGGCTATGCAGCCTGATATTCGACCGTGTCCGGCTTATGCTGTATACCGGAATTATCAGGCTTCTTATGCGGGAAACCTACGGCGCAGGCTTTGCAGACAGCACCGATATCGCCCATCTTGCCGAAAAAACCTGGCACGGCGGGGAGAACGAATTTATTACAGCCGGATTCCGGACTTCCGCAGCCCTGATCGGGGTTGGCGCGCCCACGCATATTTTCATACACGAAGTTGCGGAAAAACTGGGTACCCGCAGTGTGGTGCCCGCCAACGCTGCGGTAGCCAACGCGGTCGGCGCCGCGGTCAGCGGCGTCAGCGTGACGCATGAAATCGAAATACGGCCTTCCTATACAGTCGGAGGCCTTGAAGGCTATTATATTCTTTCACTTGAGGACAATCCGTTTTATCATTCATATGAAGCCGCGCTGACCCGTGCGAAAGCGGAAGCGGAAGCGTCCGCCCGTACGGAAGCCGCCAGGCGCGGTCTTATCGGCGAAGCCGAAGCAAATGTCGAAATAACGCGCAACGACAGCATTGCCGCTCTTGAGGACGGAACGATCAGCATCGAACTCGGGATATTTGTCCGCGCCACCATTCAGGGCCGGATAGACAGAAGATAAAAAACGCGCGATAAAACCGCGCTTTTATCTCTTCTGTTTTTTGACAGCATACACTTACCGTGCGCCGTGCCGTTGATCATATCCTCTTCGATCATAACCGAAAGCAGTCTTTCTCCGTCGCCCGTCATCGCTTTATGCGGGAATACAGCCGCGACCGGCATGCACTTCGCGGGGTCCTCCGGGATCCGGAGCCGCATGGATTCGCACGCTGTCCGTCGCTTCCGCGAAGGGACAGCCCCGCCGTGCCCGGCGCAAACACCGGACGCGTTTTTTGCCGCGATGAGTACCTCCGGTTTTATAACGCTTCGGTATAACCGTCCGCATTTTACTCCGATATTGATTTTATATTCCTTTGTTTCACGGTTTCATACGAATCCCTGCAAATATCAGCGGAAACATCTTGCAATTCATGCTTTTACCGACTATAATAACTTTAAAACAAAGAAAACGGAGGCAATATATGATGAAATATACGGTCGTAGACAGCTCGGAATTTACTTATCCGGACATCCGGGAATATGCGTCATCCTCGGATAAAGCGGATCTTTTCGCTCCCCGCGGAGGTTACGCGGCTTTTCAGCTGCTGCTTGACGGACTGCCGGAAGACGGGGTCACCGAAGTATCCGCCGAAGGATTCTCCCCCGAAATCTACTCTCTGTATCCGGTATACGTCGAGGCAAACCAGGGACTGAACGCGGACAACGCGCTCCCCCACTGTCCCGAAAGATGGGCGCCTTATTCTGTCTATGACTGCCTGATGCCGTACAGGGGAACCATCAAAACGTCAGACGGCAGAGGCGGACTTTATATCGCTTTAAAAATCGAAAAAGATGCCGCGCCCGGCATTATCGAAGGCTGCATCAAAGCGGGTGATCTGTCCGTCCCGGTTAAAATCGAGGTTTTTTCCGCCGTTGTACCCGATGAAACGCTGAAAATCATCATGGGTTATAACCGCGGCTGCGTCGCCAAATACCACAACGTAAAGCAGGGCACGCCCGAATTCGACACGCTGGACGATCAATACCTGAAAATGCTGCGCCGCATGAGACAGAACATGATGTATGTCGGAGGCGTACATGTCAGCGAAACGGGCGAAAACAAATACGCATTCGACTTTTCCGAAATGGAAGCCAATATGAAAAAGGCGCTTTCGTTCGGCATAAAATATTTCAACGGTCCGAGTGTCGGATGGCGAAAGAGCTGGCATGAATCGACCATTTATGTCAAGGGCAATATTCCCTGCATGAGCCTGGAAGGATATCTTTATCTTTCGCAGTACCTGCCCGCGCTGCACGAAGTGCTGGAGCGCAACGGCTGGCTCGATATTTTCGCCATGGGCGTAGCCGATGAGCCGAATACGGAAAATGCCACCGAATTCCGGGCCCTTTGCGGCCTGATCCGCAAATTCGTTCCCGACATCAAGCTGATCGACGCCATGTCCTACGGCAATCTGCACGGCGCACTCGATATATGGGTTCCCCTGAATGCCGAATATGAAGTTCACCGCAAAGAAATGGAAACCCTGCGCGGAAACGGCGATGAGATCTGGCATTACGTCTGCTGCGGACCGAGACACGGCGGATACATCAACCGTTTTATGGACTACGCGCTGCTGGCCACGCGCTATCTGTATTGGGGAAATTATATGTATAACCTCGGCGGTTATCTGCATTGGGCGGCCAACTGCTATCAGAACGGCATATCTGCCGACGGGACGGCCTACAGTCAGGATCCGTTTACCTGCAACTGCCCCGAGCATCACAACACCGATGCGGTATGCTTCCTTCCGCCGGGTGACACGCATATCATTTATCCGGGTGAAGGCGAACCCTGGATGTCTGTCCGGCTTGAAGCCCACCGCGAAAGCGCCGAAGAATACGAACTGTTTAAACTCCTCGCCGCAAAAGACAAGACGGCGGCAGACGAAATCTGCTCAAGCTGCTTCCGGTCCTTCCGCGATGTCGAATATGACCCGATAAAGTTCCGCGCGGCAAGAAGAAAGCTGCTCGAAGCCGTTTCGGGAAGAAAATGATATAAAAGTCATCAATTCCTCAAAAAAAGACAAAAGACGGCCATTTTTCACTGCGCCGTCTTTTGCCTTTTTTCATGATATTATTCGGTTGCGCACGATCCGCACAGACCTCTGCCCCTGCCCTGACCGCCGGTCCGTCCTTCACCGTTTCCCATACGGCATCCGCCGCCCCGGCCCGAACGGGTTCCGAAAAGTCCGCGATTACCGCAGGAACCGCTTCCGTCGCATTCTGCCATTCTTTCCTCGATGGCCTGAATGATTTCATCCGCTTCTGCTCTTGTCAGCGTACCGTCGGCAACTTTAGCTTCGATCCGGTCTTTTTTGATCTGGAGCATTTCGGCTTTAAATGCTTCAAGAACTCCGTTTTCTTCCGCTATTGCTCCAAAGGTAGTGCCTGATTCCTGTCTTTCCTGAATAAGCTGCTCCTCGGTTTTGTTGGTCAGCGCTGCCAGCGCCTCTGCCGGACTGTTATATTCGGAAGCGGCAAAAGATGTTATTGCCGTTACCGCAACCGCCAGTATAACCGCTCCGACGATCCATACTTTTTTCATTTTAGTCATTGATAAAAACCTCCTTCTAAAATATATTCAGCCTTTTGTGCTGCAGTATCATTATATATGTCCTTTGTGTTTTTTTTGTGTTTTTTTCAAGGAATGATTATTTCTTTTGCCATTTTATTTAAAAGACACAAATTTGCCATGATTGGAATTTATAATAGGATAAAGAGAACGGAATATATGAATATCATAAGGGGGCTGAAGATATGGGGATCATTTTAATAGCCGACGATAACAAACAAATTTCTTCCATATTGACCGAATATGCCAGAAAAGAAGGTTTTTCTGCCGTAACGGCGTATGACGGCGCCGACGCCATAGCGAAATTCAAGCAATACGGTCCGGAAATTATTCTGCTCGATGTCATGATGCCCGTCATGGACGGATTCGAAGTTTGCAGGGAGATAAGAAAGACGTCCAATGTACCGATCATCATGGTGACCGCTCGGGGAGAGGACTTTGAGAAAATCATGGGACTGGAGATCGGCGCGGACGATTATATCGTAAAGCCGTTTTCACCGGGTGAAGTAATGGCAAGAATACGCGCGGTCCTCCGGCGAATAAATACAGACAAAAACTCTTCTCAGATACTGCACTTCGACAATCTTAAAATCAGCCTGGATGATTATACGGTCACGCTTTCCGATAAAAATGTTGCTTTGACAAAGAAAGAAACCGAACTTTTATGGACGCTGGCGGGAAATAAAAACAAAGTGTTTTCAAGGGAAAATCTATTAAACAGCTTATGGGGCTACGATTATTTCGGTGATACGAGGACCGTCGATTCTCACATAAAAAGACTGAGGTCCAAGCTTGATGTATACCCTCATGAGAAATGGGATATTAAAACAATATGGGGAGTCGGATATAAGTTTGAGATCGGCGGAGCAAACAAAGATGAAAAATAAAATCGCGCTCAAACTTGCCGCTTATTTTACCGCGGCGCTGCTTGTTTTTTCTTTTATTATGACCGGAATTTTTGTATTGCTGTTCAGGGGAAATACGATTGAAATATATAAGATCGACCTTGAAAAAAGGGCTGTGAAAATATCCGAGACATTGACGTCGGCCATGAACGGCGGTTTCATGCGAATGCAGGGAAACGGTTACAGGACTTATATCAATTTTATCAATAACATCGCAATGACAGACGTCTGGATCGTCGATGAAAATCTGGAGATCATCACGAACGGAACGGGACTTCACGAACAGGTTCTGATTACCGAACTTCCGTCGAATGCCGGAGAAATCGTAAAATCGGTCTTTGCGGGAGAAACCGCTTTCAGCGAAAATTTCAGCTCCATGCTCGAAACACCGACCTTGACCGTCGGGACTCCCATCTTCTCGGACCGGGGTCAGGTCATCGGAGCTGTGCTTATTCACTCCCCGGTCAACGGAATCAACTCCGCGTTGTCGAAAAGCATTTTATTGCTGATCCTGAGCATTGGTATCGCACTGCTTTTTGCAATCATCCTGTCTGTGGGATTCAGCCTTACTTTTACGAAACCTCTGAATAAAATGAACCATACGGCAATCAGATTAACGGCCGGCGATTATACGGCAAAAAACAATATTCATCAGAAAGATGAAATAGGCACACTGGCGGACAATCTGGATGTGCTTGCCGGACGGCTTTATTTTTCTTCTCTGGAAAGCGAAAGGTCCGAAAAGCTGAGACAGGATTTTGTGGCAAATATTTCGCATGAACTGAAAACACCCATTACGGTCATCCGGGGTTCCCTTGAG
>CAZVPD010000112.1:6996-12625 GCA_964628455.1 uncultured Lachnospiraceae bacterium | reverse complement strand
AGATCCGCACGGTCCCCCGGCGCATTGCGGGAGACGTCTTTGCCGAAGTCGTTTCGTTTGACGCGAAATGCCTGCGCCGTTTTGTCCTGACTTCCGGCGGCATGCTTTCCGTTGTGCCGGACGACAAGCCGCGGCATATCCGGACCGGGGACTGGAGGGAAGAATTCGGCCGTGATTTTTCGGGCGATGTCCTGTATGAAACGGAAATCGAATGCGGCGGAGAGGAATTCATACTGGACCTCGGTACGGTAAAATATTCCTGCGAGGCCTTTCTGGACGGGGTTTCGCTGGGTATCCGGAATATGTCTCCCTATACCTACTATGTTGCCGGCGGAGAGCGCAAGACGGCAAGGCTGTCTGTCCGCGTATCCAATACCGCGGCGAACGAATATGTCTGCCATGACGCGAATAAAATGTTTACCCCCGCGCAGATAGGTCCTTATCATGCGCGGACGCTGAAATTCGAAGAGGAGTCCCTGAGCAGCGGGCTGATCGGTCCCGTGACACTGCGGCGGGTGAAACAGGATAAGATAAAGGAGCCTGATGATGTTCAACAATAAAAAACTGAACGGCAGAGAACGTTTTTTAAACGTGATGGATTACAAACCCGTGGACAAAGTGCCGAACTATGAAGCGGGGGTATGGGGACAAACGGTCGACGTCTGGCAGAAAGAAGGCCTTGATATAAGCAAGGTTTCATGGGACTGGTTTACGGGCGATGATTATTTCGGAATGGACAAACGCCGCTTCTTTCCGGTGCATCTGGGGCTGATGCCGGCTTTTGAATATAAGCTCCTTGAAAAAACGGAGCGTTACGAAATTTTCACGGACGGCGAGGGAAGGACCAGAAAGGCTCTGATCGAGGGCACAGCCCACGGTTCGCGCATGTGCATGGATGAATATCTGCGTTTCCCGGTCGAAAACGCAGATGATTTCAGGCGGATGAAAAAGCGGCTGGAAGTCGACATCGGCAGGCGATATCCCGCGGGATGGGACGATCCCGCGCAAATCGAGGGGTATAAAAACAGGGATATCCCCCTGATATTCGGCTGCAACTGCAGCACTCTGGGTTTTTACTGGAGGACGCGTGATTTCATGGGCACCGAGGGCATCAGCTATGCCCTCTACGACGCCCCGATGCTCGTACATGAAATGATGGAGTTTATTGCCGATTTTACGATCGAAATGTCAAAACCGTTTTTTGACGTTACCGACTGCGATTATGTTTTTATCAACGAAGACATGTCCATGAAGAGCGGTCCGCTGATCAGCCCCGCAAAATATAAGGAATTTATATTCCCTCACATGAAGCGCCTTGCCGATTTTTATAAGCAGAAAGGCGTGAAGTATGTGTTTGTCGATACCGACGGCAACTGTGAAATGCTGCTGCCTCTGCTGATGGACGCGGGTGTGAACGGCATCTGGCCGCTTGAAAGAGTCGCCGGTATGGATCCCGTCCGCATCCGGAAAGAATACGGAAAAGACTTAAGACTCTCGGGAGCTGTGGACAAAATGGAACTTGCCAAAGGCAAAAAGGCCATCGATGCGCATCTCGCTTCCCTTTTGCCGTTGATCGAAGAAGGCGGTTTTATACCGACCGTAGACCATACGGTCCCGCCCGACGTCTCGCTTGAAAACTTCCTGTATTATTTTAAACGCAAGGAAGACCTTCTGTGGGGCAGATTTTAAATTAAAACAGGGACGCGCTGCCGGCAGCGCGTCCCTGTTTTTTATATTTCGTCCAGGCCGATTTTCTTAATGCCGAGTCTGCAGAGGCACATTCCGTCTTCCGCTCCGCCCCAACAGTAACCGGCAAGCAGGCTTCCGTCGTCTGTGAAATGCAGCGCGGGATAACAGTAACCGCGTTTCTCATCGTCCTCGATAAGCTTCAGGGGCGACCAGCTGAGTCCGTCGTCCTTACTTTTTGCGATTGCCAGGGGAGTACGTCCCCATCCGGCCTCCGAAAGATTGCGTCCGTTGTAATTCGGGATCGGGTTCCACACAGCATATAGAATTCCGGTCGACGGGTCCCTCTTGATTTTCATCGGGGAAGCGGGGGAGGTAAACACGGACTGCCGGACCGGCGTGAAGCTTGAGAGGCCGTCAAACGAAAAACTCTCGTATTGAAAGCCCCTGTCGGTGCGGGCGTAAACCCAGAGCACCCCGTTACGGCGTTCGACAAGTCCGGGTTCCTGTATACCCGTGTCGGAATAAGCGGTTTCATCCAGAACGATGCGGCCTTTCGCCTCATAAAAAGATTCTCCCTCGTCTTCGGAAACGAAGAAAAAACCCGTCCCCCAGCCGTCAAACCGCTCGATGCGGTGACTGTCGGGATTGTTTGTCAGCCTGTGGAATGCCGCGGGCAATACGATCCTGCCGTCGGACAGCCTTTCCGCCCGGTCGTTGTTTACGACATAATATCCCTCGATGAAGTTTCTCCGACATCTTTTTACGCTGTAAAAACAATTGCCGCCGTCTTTTGAGAGGGCAAGCGCGAATTCCGTCGGTCCCGCATTTTCTTTGACCAGAAAAAAGAGACCGATATCTCCGTTTTTCATGCGCATGGCCGATACGCTCATCAGATTGTTTACCCCGAAATCCGACGCGCGCGCGATAATGCGGGGTTCACCCCAGCTTTCGCCCGCGTCGCGGGAAATGACGGCCGCTATATCGCAGTCAGCGTCGTCGTTCCCGGCGGAACCCGTAAAACGGCTGTAAGCGAACAGGATCCCTCCGTCACCCGTTTCGATAAAAGCGCCTTCGCTGTTGCGCGGGTTGTTTTCTGCCGGACGCAGGTCCAGCGTTAATTTGCCTATCGTGCCCATAATTCCTCCCCCGGTATAGAACCGGCTGTTCGTTCGGACGGGTTTTTATATTGACCGTTTGGTTATTCTTCGGCGGATATGCCTGCGATAAATTTTTCAAGGGCTGCCGCGGTCGCTTTTTCGATGGAAGTCACTTTCGATGCGAAATTCTCCGCGCTCTTTGCTTCACAGAGCGCTGCGGGAACCGAACCCATTCCGCCCCAGTCATACATGTTTCCCAGGTCGAACATGGTCGACGCAAAGATCATATCAAGCATTTCAAGCGATTCCTCGTCGCGTGAAGCTTTGCCTTTGAGTGTGATGTCGTAATAAGCCGGAAGAAGGGTATATTTCGACTTCCATGACATGGCTTCGATGACAAGTCCGGTCCGGCTGACGTCCGTCGCGGTTTTCGGTATGGCGATGCAGTTCGAACACCACAGGCTGACGGGGCAGTAATATCTGTCCTGTTCTTCGGTATATTTCGGAACGGGAAGGATGCCGAAGTCGGTATCCATGGAACGGAAAAGCGTAACGCGGTTCAGTCCCGCGAAATTATACAGCGAACGTCCGTCCGAAAAGGTTTTGTCCATCAGGTCGGTCCAGACATCCGGAAATTTCGACGTCCAATCCGAAACATACATCGTGACCGTTTTGTCCCGCATGACTGTGATGGCCTGATCGAGAATTTCATACGCGGTCTCGCTGTACAGTGAAGCATAGGGATAATCGTCTGTGTCTTTTGAAAAACTCGTCATTCCGGACCCAACAAGCAGCGCATAGGCGTTGAATCCTTCGCTTTCGAGCCCCCACTGGTCTGTTTCGTCCATGACGCCGTCGCCGTTCAGGTCCGACGCGGCAGCCCGTATGGTCTGATAGAACACGTCATGGGTCCATTTCAGGTTGTTGACAAGGTCATAGAACGTACCGTTGTAGGCCGACTCGAATTTCAATTCATCCGCTATGTCCTTGTTGAACAGGACAACCCAGGTTGCGTCGTTGTCCATGGTGACCATATCGCCCGTGACGCAATACAGTTTGTTGATGACCGACAGACTTTTCACGCTGTTCTGATCGTAATAAGGCTGCGAAAGGTCGATGTTCGGTATATCATACAGGTTTAAAAGCATATTGTTCGAAACAAAGGAAGCGGTCCTCGAAGCGATGTGAACGCAGAACATGTCGTATTCGTCGGCTCCCGCAAGCACCGATTTCGAACCTACTGCATAAGGGTCTTCCGCGCCGATATCGGTGACCTTTACGCCGTATTCCTCAAAAAGCCATAGGTTTCGCGTATAAACGGCGTCTTTGAGCGCGTCCCCGGTGATTTCTTCGGAATAAATGTCTTTTGATTTCCAGTGAACGTCAAAATCGCCTTTTGTCAGCACTTTGAATTCATAGCCGCCGTAATTCTCATCGGGCAGATTGAGCTCGATCACATCAGCCGTCGTTTCGGCTCCGTCCGTCGTTTCCCCGACGGATGCCGTTGTCTCTACCGTTCCGGTCTCGGCCGCTTCCGAGCAGCCCGGAATAAAAGTAAATGCCATTGCCGCGAGGATAAGGAAAACAGTGAGTCTCTTCATGATGTGTGCCTCCGGATCATCGTATTCTTGAAGTATTCTTATTATATTCTCCGTATAAATATAAGTCAATATGTTTTGCGTCGAATATTTTGATCCAATTCTGTTTCTTTTTTCGGATACGGGGATTTTATTGACTTTTTTACGGCGGTTATGTTATAATGACCGCATAAAGGGTGCCGGCAGCGAACGAAAGACGTGAAGGCCGGCTGTTTACGCGGGCAGATGAAATGAAGATTCCGGAGGGATGATTATGCTGATTTATAATGCCGATTTATGCGTTGTCGGGGGAGGGCTTGCCGGCATTTGCGCCGCGGTGTCCGCGGCAAGAGGGGGCATGCGCGTCGCGCTGATGCACGAAAGGCCCGTGCTCGGGGGAAACGCATCGTCGGAGATCCGCATGTGGGTGTGCGGAGCCGGCGGCCACAACAACCGCGAAACCGGGATCCTCGAGGAAATCAATCTTGAAAATCTATACCGGAATCCGTATAAAATCTACTCCGTCTGGGACAGCGTTTTATACGGAGCGGTCCGGGGCGAACCCAATATCAGAAGTTTCCTGAACTGCTCCTGCTGTATGGCGGAAACCGAAGGCAATAAAATCAGAAGCGTTACCGGCTGGCAGATGACCACGCAGGAATTTATAAAGGTGAATGCGCTGTATTTTGCCGACTGTTCGGGCGACAGTGTTCTGGCTCCCCTTGTCGATGCCGAGTTCCGTGTAGGGCGCGAATCGGCAAGGGAATTCGGCGAAGTCATTTCCGCAGTTCAGGCCGACAGAAAAACGATGGGAATGAGCTGCCTGATCCAGGCGCGCAAATGCGTCGCCCCCGTGACCTTCAAAGCTCCCGACTGGGCCAAAAAACTCCGCCCCGAGGATATGAAGCACCGCCGGCCCAACCTTGAGTCATCGGGAGAAAATTTCTGGTACCTCGAACTCGGGGGCAGCCGCGATTCCATAAAGGATACCGAGGAAATACGGGACGACCTGGTCGCACTCGCTTTCGGCATCTGGGATTATATCAAGAACAGCGGTGAGTTTGAGGCCGATTTATGGCAGCTTGATTTTGTCGGTTTTCTTCCCGGCAAGCGGGAATCACGGCGGATGACCGGAAAATACAGGATGAATCAGAACGATATCGCATCGGGCGGCGTCTTTGAGGATATCGTCGCTTACGGCGGATGGCCGCTTGACGACCATGACCCCGAGGGATTTTATTTTTCGGGACACCCCTGCGTTCAGAT
>CAZVPD010000112.1:0-6968 GCA_964628455.1 uncultured Lachnospiraceae bacterium | reverse complement strand
CCGACTCCGTCCCCGTACGGTATACCCTATCGCTGCCTTTATTCGGTGAACATCGAAAATCTGTTTTTTGCGGGACGGAACATCTCGATGACCCACGCGGCCATATCATCGGCGCGCGTGATGGCCACCTGCGCGCTGCTCGGACAGGCTGCCGGCACGGCCGCGGCTGTCGCAAACCGCTATTCATGCACTCCCGATGAAGTTTACTTGAGGCATATCCCCGAATTAAAGCAGACGCTGTTATATAATGACTGCATGCTCCCGTATAACCGCCGGGTCATCAGTGATCTCACTCAGAATTCCTCCCTCCTGTCGGGTTCCAACGGCGACGTGGACGCACTCCGGGACGGAAACGACCGCGAAAACGGTTTTCTCTGCGACCGGGACGGTTATATCGAATACAGTTTTGAAAAGCCCGAATATGTCACCGAAGCGCGCGTCGTCTTTGACAGCGACCTTGACCGCACCACTCTGCCCGGCGACGCTGTAGAGCGCGGCCATTCGATGAGGGCCAACGTCAAGCCGGACTCCCCCGTGATGCATATGCCGAAAACGCTGTGCCGTTCATTTTCGGTTGAAACATTCGGGGAAAACGGCGAAATGACCTCAGACACCTTGTTTTCGGATAACAGAAAAAGACTTGTTCTGATTCCGGTCAACAAAAAAATCGCCTCGGTCCGTTTGATCCTGCATTCGGACTGGGGCGGGAACGAAAAAATCAACATTTTTTCGTTTGATATAAAATAGATTTTACCGGATCGGATTTGATTTGCCGGGTATTTCCGCCGTAACCTTGTCCTGAATTCGGGGGTTCAGCATGTTGTTTGTCAGGCAGCACGCGGGCTGTTTCATTCTGGGGACTTTTCTGTTATGCGCTGCGGCCGGTTATGCCGTACCGGCAGAAATAAAGGCTGTCCTTTTATTATGCTCCGCCGTTCTCTGCTTCTTTTTTGCGGGAACGGCGGTTTTTATTTACTTAATGCATAAAGAGCAGCCATTGTTTTTTATCTGCATGGCCTTCCTTTTTTTCTGCATATGCACCGCTTTCGGCAGTTCTTATCTTTATTTCGATGTGAAATATGCGGAAGCCGACGCGCTGCCCGCGAAAAGCTCCGAATCCGAAATCGAAGGAGTTGTCCTGAAGAAAACCTATACCGGCATATACAGCTCCGGCTACAATATAATGATCCGCAGAATAGACGGCCGCGCGGTAAATATAAAGGCAAAACTGCAGACGGAGTATGCTTCCGACCTGGATGAAAACGAAGAATTCATCATGAAAGCGACGTTTGAAAGCATTCGGGGTGACAAACCCGACCTGCTGCGCTATCACCTTGCTTCGGGTTTTTTGATCCATGCCGTTTCGGCTGATCCGGATTATATAAATACGGGCAGCAGCGGTTTTAACCCGACCCGGATGTTGTCGAGGATGAATGCCCTGGCATCGGAGAAGATAAAACTGTGGGTCGGTGATGAAGAAGGAGATTTTGTTTCATCGCTGACACTCGGCAACCGCGAAGATACTCCGCTTGAACTGAAGCGGGATATCGGCAGACTGGGACTGACCCATATTCTCGCCGTCAGCGGTATGCACCTGACGGTCACGCTCGGGCTGATCAGCTTTATTCTCTCGAAACTGAATCTGCACCGTTATGTCATTTATGCTGTTTTGATTGCTTTTTCGCTTTTTTACACGGGGATCACCGGACTTTCCCCTTCCGTCATGCGCTGCGCTTTCATGACGGTGCTGTATTATTCCGTGCTTCTTGCCCGTGAACGTCCGGAACCCGCGGGTTCGCTTCTGCTGTCCGCGGCGATCATCTGCCTGATCAATCCGCCCGCGGTACTGGACATCGGCTTTTGGCTTTCGTTTTCCGCGACCCTCGGACTGATCACGGCAGGTTCCATGCTCGGGAGTCGTATAAGCGATACCCTGCGCGGAGATGAGCTTCATTTTCGGATTTTGCGCTTTCTGCTTGCGGGTCTTTCATCGTCTTTCAGCGCCGTTTTGTTTACTTTACCCTTTGTCTGGATCTTTTTCGGCGAGGTCTCGGTTATTTCGCCGGTCATGACTCTGATCTTCACACCGTTCGCCTCGGTGATCCTTTTTCTTACGCCGCTGTTTCTCGTTTTCGGAATGATCGCTCCCGCGGGAGCCTTTCTTGCGGCCGTTCTGAAGCTTGTCTCATCTCTTTTTATTTCAATGGCGTCTTTCTTCGCACGCGGAGCCGATTATACCGTTTCATTGAATTACGGTTTTGTGAAATACATCGCGGTCCTGTGCGCCGCCCTCTTTTTACTGCTGATTTTAATAAAAGCCGGCCGGATGCGGATCCTGTTTATTCCTTTTTTAACCGGCATTGCGGCTTTTATCGTATGCCTTTCCGTTTATAACGGAGCCCGGGATGATTGTTCGTATGTGTATTATTACAGGTACGGGCTTGGCGACGGATTTGCGATTATGGATAGAAACAGTCTCCTCGTCTGTGATATCTCGGACGGCTCATACGGCATAACCGGCAAGGGATGCGATATCGGCCGTGAAAATCATATCGGTGAAATCGACGTATATATGCTGACCCATTACCACAACCGGATGATCCATACGTTTGGCAAACTGACGGATGAGACGTTTATAAAAATCCTCTGCCTTCCCGAACCCGTAAATTCAAAAGAAGAGGATATATTTTCGGCGCTTTCCGCTCTTGCCTCGGAACGGAACTGCGCGGTCGCTCTTTATCCGAGAACGGAAGGTGCAGCGGTTGTATTCGGAAGGATGACGATAAAACTTTTTCCGTATACCGAAATAAAACGTTCCCCGCATCCCGTCATATGTCTCGGAATTTCCGGCGGAGACAAATCGGTCATGTATCTGGGAGGGGCTGTATATGAATCCGAAAACGCCGCCTGCGCGGACCTGTATGCATCGTCGGCGGATATCATTATTATCGGAGGACACAGTCCGAAGCTTAAAACGGTTTTTTATCCCGACACCACCCGGGCGGAACTCGTTTATTATTCGGACCGTGCCGATCTTTCACTTGCATGCATAACAGTTTCCGCCGTTCCGGTAGCGGATGATTACGCCGAAATCATTTTCGGACACTGAAAAATCATTCTTTTTTAAATGCCCTTGCGATGCTCTCTTCTTCGAACTGATGCATATACAAACCGTGGTAAAAACCTTTGGCGTTTATCAGTTCATCGTGGGTCCCGCTCTCGACGATCTTTCCGTTTTTAACGACCAGGATAATGTCCGCTGTGCGTATAGTCGACAGGCGGTGGGCGATAATAAACGATGTCCGGCCGGACAGAACGATGTCTGTCGCCTGCTGAATCAACTTTTCCGTTACCGTATCGACAGAAGAGGTTGCTTCGTCGAGGATGAATATGGCGGGATCTGCGAGTATGGCACGCGCGAACGAAAGCAGCTGTTTTTCACCCGTGGACAGCATATCGCCGCCTTCTCCGACCTGACTGTCGAGTCCTCTGTCCATCCTTGCGATGACCGTGTCGGCGCTTACGCTCTTTACCGCTCTTTCGATTTCTTCGTCGGTTGCGTTTTCGCGTCCGTAGACCAGATTTTCCCGCACGGTGCCCGAAAACAGATGAGGGGTCTGAAGGACATATCCTATGCCCGAATGCAGCCAGAGCTGCGAGCGTTCCCGGTAATCCGTTCCGTCTATCAGTATTTTGCCTTCGGTCGGTTCGAAAAACCGGCAGACAAGATTCACGAGAGTGCTTTTGCCCGCTCCGGTTTCGCCCACGACGGCCACTTTGGTCTTGGCCGCGACTTTCAGATTAAAATGTTCGAGGACATATTCCTCCCCGTCGGGATAACGGAAAGAAACGTCGCGAAATTCGATCTCCCCTTTGATGGGCTCCCAGTTTTCCCGTTTCGGTGTGAATACATCGCCGTATTTTTCGATCACCGCCGGAGTATCGGTCACATCGGGCCCGGTTTCGAGAAGTCTGGTAAACCGTTCTATATTTACGCTGATATTGATCAGGTCGGCGATAACCCGGGCTAAATTGCGCAGATGGTCTCCCATCGCGATCGCATAGGTCGTAAAAACGGAAAGCGTTCCGACAAGCATCGCGTCCTCGATCGCAAGAGCTCCGCCGTACCACAGGACCAGCGAGATCGCGACAAAGCAGAAGGCGCTGATCAGGCTGATAAATGCGGAGTTATATACGGAAGTCCTTACGGCGGCCGTTCGCATTTCACCCGTAAGGATACGGAACGCGCCGGACATTTTGTCCTCTGCGGCCAGCGTTTTTGTGGTTTTCGCACCCGTGATCCCTTCGTTGATGCTTCCGGTGATGCGTGAGTTGATCTCACGGACTTTTCGGTGCGCGCCGAAGAGTTTTTTCTGAAAAAAGACGGACAGCGCTATGATAAAAGGCAGGACGCACAGCACCAGCAGCGTCATCCTCACGTCAAGAATGATCATAAACACAACGGCGCCGATAAAATAAAACGCGGAATAAACAAAATCGACAACACCCCAGGAGACCAGAATGCTGATTTTTCCCGTGTCGCTGATGATCCTCGAATGGATGTATCCGACGGCATTCTTATTGAAATAAGAAAAGGAAAGCGTCTGCAAATGATTGAAACCCAGCCTTCTTAAGTCACGCGAAGCGTTTACCTCAGCCCGGATCGACGTGCGAAGCCAGACGACGGTGGCAATCGTCTGTATCACCGCCGCCGTACTGTACAGCAGGGCGTATCTGCCGGCGCCGGTCAGCCTGCCCAGCGTAAAATATTCATCGATCGCATATTTTATAAACAGAGGCAGAATAAGGTCGACGATACAGGTTACAAGCAGAAACGAAACCAGAAAGATCACTTTGCCTTTATAATGCTTTATATACGGATAAATTTTGGGCAGGCCGAAAAAAGGCAGTGAGATTTTACCCGATCCGATATCCTCGTGGTCCATCCAGATCACTCCCCCGTGCGGGCTGCTTCCGCGGCTCCCGCCTGTTGTATTTCATAAATTTCGCGGTACAGGCCGCACGAGGCGAAAAGCTCGTCATGCGTGCCGAACCCGACCGCTTTTCCTCTGTCGAGAACCAGAATCCTGTCCGCGTTTAAAAGCGAAGTGACCCGGTGCGTTATGATGATCACCGTCGTTCCCTTCAGCTGATCGCGCAGAGCGGCTCTGATTTTTGCGTCCGTTTCGGTATCGACGGCCGAAAGCGAATCATCGAAAATAATGACCGGGGTGTTTCTTATCAGTGCGCGAGCAATTGCGACCCGCTGTTTCTGTCCCCCCGAAAGCGTAACCCCGCGTTCACCCACCATGGTATCATAACCCTGCGGAAAAGCGAGGATCGCCTCGTCGACACAGGCCATGGCTGCGGCGCGGTGTATGCGCTCGTTTAAATCGGGATCGTTATCATCCGCCGCCAGCGCGATGTTTTCGCGTATGGTGCGTGAAAACAGGAACGGCTCCTGTAGAACGATGCCGATATTGCTCCTGACCTGCCGTCGTCCTATCCTGTCGAGCGGGACACCTCCGACCGTGATCCTGCCGCATTCTTCGGGCAGGTCATACAGCCGGCACAGGAGCGCAGCGACGGTTGATTTACCCGAGCCCGTGCCCCCGATGATTCCGAGTGTCCGGCCGCCGCCGGCGGTAAAACTGACGCCGCTCAATATTTCGGCTCCCTCTTCTATATATGAAAAAGAAACATTTTCGAATACGATGTCGCCCCGGAAATCGGTGCGGTTTCCCTCTTCGGTATCCTCGTAATCTTCGGTCCGGGAATTCAATATATAGGCAAGACGGTCGATCGATACGCCCGCTTTGCTCATTTCGCTGATGATGCGCCCGAGGGAGCGGACAGGCCATGACAGCATGGCTGTATATGAGACAAAAGCGATGCAGTCGCCTGCCGTAACGGAACCGTCCGAAGCAAACCGGATGCACAGCAGCAAAACGCAGATGAGCTGAAGCGCGGCAACAAAGTCCGAAATGCCCCAGAATGCTCCGAGTATCCCTCCGAGTCGGGACCACATTCCTGCAAGCTTCACATTTGCCTCTTCGAATTTGTCACGTTCGAACGCCTCGCGTCCGAATGCCCGCACCACACGAACACCTGTCAGATTTTCCTGAGCCACCGTGGACAGAACACCCTCCGCTTCATCCGCTTCCTTGAATCTGGATGAAATTTTTATATGAAAATAAACGGAGTAAAAAATCACCGCGGGAACAAAAGCCAGGGATGCCGCCGCGATGCGGGCATCCATCGAAAACATCATGACAAGGGCGACGGCGACAATAAAAAACACGCGGATGAGTTCTATGAGCTGCGCGGATACAAAGCTTCGTACCGTTTCGACATCGGATGTGCAGCGCTGTATGATATCGCCCGTATTGTTTTTGGAGTGCCATAAAAACGGCAGCCGCTTTATATGGGAGAACAGTGCGTTTCGCATGCTTTCCGCATACAGTTCGGACCCCCTTGAATTATAAACGCGGGACAGGTAGCCGAACAGGGCGGAAAACAATGCGGTTATAACGACGGCTGCGGAAATAAAATAAAGATGACTGCGCAGAAATTCGTTTCCGCCCAGCCTGTTGATAGCCGATACGGCAGAAGCCGGAAGCTCCGCCGGTTTCCCGCCGATCAGGGAGTCCACGGTATACCGTATGATCTGCGGTATGATGCTGTCCGTTGCCGTGACCAGCGCCGACATGATGACGGTTATGACAAAGCAATAGGCGTTTCCCCGCAAAAACTTCAGGATAAACGATATTCTGTCCTTGTTTTTCATTTCCCGTTCTCCCTTCCTGCCTGATAACGCCGTCTTGTTCATAGTAGTTCAAAGAGCTGCTATTGCGGCGCATGCTGTACGATTATATCAAATTCAACGCATTTTGTCAATAGACATGTCATATAATGTCCGTGTCAAGTTATTGTAGGTTTTTTTAATAAAAGATTTTAAAGAAGTCAAA
>CAZVPD010000111.1:0-12747 GCA_964628455.1 uncultured Lachnospiraceae bacterium | reverse complement strand
ACAAGTTTGAGTTATAATATTCACGGTTGCAAAAGTCATCCGGGGGTATAGCTCAGCTGGGAGAGCGCTTGACTGGCAGTCAAGAGGTTCAGGGGTTCGATCCCCCTTATCTCCACCATGGAATGCCGTCATGAACGGTAAATCCAAAAAGCTTAAAGCTGCGATTTTCGCAGCTTTAAGCTTTTTTTGATGGTTAAATTCATGTCATAAAGTAAAATGACTCCGGGTATTCTCATATCGGGTCGTTTATTATTCTCTAAATATATTCCTCTTCGTAACGGATCGCTTTGAGTTCCTTCCGGAATGCTTCCTGCTCCTCTGAAGTAAATCTCTTCTGAGGATATACCTGATAGCCGCAGTCGTATCCGGTCATACTAAGCATATCCTTGATACCGCAGACAACGCCGAATTTCAGCAGGATTTCGATCAGCTTGTTGGCTTTGAACTGTGCAGCCTGCGCTTCTTTGATCCTGCCTGCCTTGAAGTTGTCGTAGATCGAGACAATCAGTTTGGGCATGACATTATACGTCGAGCCGATGCCGCCGTCCGCGCCCATCACCAGGCCGCAGAGCAGGCACTCGTCGGGACCGTTGATGACGTTGATATTGCCGCCGAACAGGCTTTTGATCCGGTGCATCGTGAAATAATCGAAGTTTGTCCATTTCAGACCGATCATGGTCGGGATATTCATCAGGCGTTCAACCATATCCCATGTGATGTTTACGCCGGCGAGCGGGGAGGCGTACATAAGCAGGGGCAGTCCCGACGCGTCGGACAGAGCCCTGTAATAATCGGCAATCTGGGGTTCGCCGTATCCGAAGAAGAAGGGCGGTACCGAGGAAATGGCATCCGCGCCGATTTTAGCCGCGTGTCCCGCAAGTTCGGCGGCGCTTTTCAGGTCGATCGAACCCACGTGAACAATGAGTTTGCTGCGGCCCGCAGCTTCATCCGCGGCGATTTCTGCGATCCTTTTCCGGGTCTCTTTCTGCAGAACGGGACCCTCGCCGGTTGCTCCGGTCAGATAAAAGCCGGTCACGCCTTCTTTGATATGCCGGTTCATAAGACGGCGCATATCGTTTTCCCTGACCTTCTCGTTTTCGTCTATACAGGACACCAGCGCCGGCATAATGCCGGAAAACAGAATGTTGTGATTTAACATAATACACCTCGAAATAATAATTGTTGTAACCAGTAAATCAAATCGTATATCCGGCTTTTTGGCCGTTTTTTACGGATACGTGCTTTTTTACGGCATTGTTTTTTTTCTGTTGAATAATTTTTATATTTAAGCTATAATTATTATAATCAATATATAAGCAAATGTATATACAAAAACAAGAATTTAAATCAATGTCATGAAACCCGGAATTTACAGATGATCGGCAGGACTAACAGATACTTCCCGACTTCGGGCCGGGTAGCGGAATAAGACTGCCGAAATTTACAAACCCGGGAACAGGCGATCATCGGATTGTTCCGGATTTTGATCTTCGTGCCGGATATAAGAAATATTTCGGGCAATCGCAGGAGTTGATACTTTTAGGTTTATGGGATCGTGTGAAGCATCCAACCGCAGCGATAATCTGTAAAAAATAAATAAAAAATGTTAACGGAGGATAATTTATGCATCTGACAGATCGTATCCGGCAGATCGGAGAGGATTCCGTAAAAGCCTGGCATGAACATGAAGAAACGCATTTTAATGTTGATTTTCATCATTCGGCGAACACCGTATATAATAAGCTGCCTTTATGGGAAAAAGCGGCGCGGAGCATGGCTTTTGCCGTCACCGGTCAGGAAGTGATCATAAAGCCCTATGACAGGCTGATCGGAAGGGTTTACTATCAGGGAAAAACAAAATCCTGCGGCGAAATCTGCCGTGATTTCGACCACGGTTCGGAAGAGACGGCCGAAAAGATTTATGCCCTTTATCCGCATTACGATGAAATGGTGAATAACCGCCTTGTCGGCAGCGGCGGGATCGGACATGTCAACTGGGCCTGGGAAAAGATCCTGTATATGGGTACCTCCGGACTGAAAAAGCTGAATTCCGAAGCCGGCGAGTCTGCCTGTGACCGGAAAGCGAAGGAATATTATGCGGGTGTTGTGATCATGCTTGAGGCGCTTGAGGCATGGAATCGGAAACATGCGGAAAAGCTCAGGGAATTAGGTATGACCGAAATGGCGGATATCTGCGAAAAAGTACCGCTATATCCCGCGGAAACATTCCATGAAGCGCTGCAGTCATTCTTTATGCAGTACCTTGTCGTCATGTCGGAAAATCCATACGGCGGAAACGGTATAGGAAGGCTTGATTATCTGTTGTGGCCTTATTTGAAAGAGGATCTTGAAAACGGCAGGTGCACCATGGATGAGGCACGTGAACTCATCTGCGAGCTTTTCATCCGCATAGACGAGCGAATCCATGACCTTGACGGATGGGTTGAAGCTGTCGTCGTGGGCGGAAGCCATGCCAACCGCGAATCTGCTGTAAATCCACTGACTTATATTCTGATCGACTGTTTTTCCGCGCTGGACATTACGCATCCGTCGGTCTACTGCCGTATGCCGGCAGACCCTCCACCGGAATATTTGGAATGCTGCGCCGCCTACATGAAGAACGGCGGCAACCGCGCGCAGATTTTCAGTGACAGGACGGTTATGGATGCCCTGATAAAAAGCGGCGTCACTCCGAAAGACGCTGCGGAATATTTTGCCGGCGGCTGCATGGAGGTCGGCGTACAGGGCATGAACAGCGATTTTATGTTCAACGGATGGTTCAGCGTGCCCAAAATCCTGGAGCTGGTCATAACCGGCGGTCATTGCCTGCTGACAGGCGGCAGAATCAGCTGCATCGAGTCGGACGGACTTGAGAGCTTCGCCGATTTCGATGAGTTTTATGCGGTATTTATGAAAAACATCCGATATTTTCTGAAAGCCTTTATGACGGTCCAGGATATCATGAGCGAGCGTGCCGAAAGAGTCCGTCCGGCTTATCTGCTTTCTTCGATGATAGACGACTGTTATACGCGGGGAAGGAATATGCACGGCGGCGGAGCCAGATATCATGATTACGGCACATCGCCTGTGGGGCTTGCGAATGCGGCGGATTCGCTGTATGCGGTCAAAAGGGCCGTGTACGAGGACGGGATTTGTACCGCGCGGCAGCTTGCGGATGCGCTGAAATCGGATTTTGCCGGATATGAAGTTTTGCGTGATAAACTGAAGGCTCTCCCCAAATACGGGCAGGAGCATGCGGGTGCCGATGAAATGATGTCAAGGCTTGCGGGAAATATCGGCGATTATCTGAGTTCCTGCCGCAACCGCCTCGGGGGCAGGGGAAAAATCGTCATACTGACTTTCGTCTGGGCGCCTGAAGCGGCCGAAAGACTGGGTGCTTCACCGGACGGGCAGATGGCCGGATTTCAGAAAATGATCGCGCACGGCGTCACGCCGCAGACTTTTGCGATGACCGGGGGGCTGACCGCGGCGATCAATTCATGCCTGACCCTGCCGCAGGATAAATTCAATGGCGGCGCTTCCACCATGTGGGATATGGATCCTTCATGGGCTTCAACGGAAATTATTTCGGCGGTTATCAAAGTTTTCTGCGAAAACGGCGGTCAGATCCTGCAGGGTAACACGACGGATGTCGGCGAACTGGTCCGCGCTCAGCAAAAGCCGGAACTTTACAGAAATCTGATCGTGCGCGTGGGCGGTTTTTCCGCCCGGTTCGTCCTGCTGTCAAAAGCTCTTCAGGATGACATCATAAACCGGCGCCGTCATAAAGGATAACCGGGGATGATAAAAGCGGTCGTCTTTAATATACAGCGCATGAGCGTGCATGACGGTCCCGGCATACGCACAACGGTCTTTCTCAAAGGATGCCCGCTGAACTGCGTCTGGTGCCATAATCCCGAATCAAAATCCGGAACACCCGTGATCTCATACAACAGTGCGTTGTGCGGAGACTGCGGGGAATGCGCCGCGGTCTGCGCCATGAACTGTCATCTGTTTTCGGAAACGGAAAACATCGGGAAGCACCGTTTCGCCCGCGAAAACTGTTTGGCATGCGGCAAATGCGCCGAAAAATGCGCAAACGGCGCTCTGGAACTTGCCGGCATGGAGATGTCCTGCGATAAAATCATGGAGATCGTATTGCGTGACCGGAATTATTATAAAAATTCGGGAGGGGGGCTCACCGTTTCGGGCGGAGAACCCATGTTTCAGGCGGAGTTTACCGCTGCGCTGCTTGCCGCCGCAAAAAAAGAAGGTCTTCACACCTGCGTTGAAAGTTCGCTTTATTGCGGATTCGGCAGTCTGGAACGCATTATTCCGTATACCGATCTGTTTCTTGCGGATTTCAAAGAGAGTGATGATTCGCTTCATAAAAAATGCACCGGAGCCGGAAATGCCCTGATCAAAGAAAACATCGGGCGGTTAAGCGAATGCGGCGCGCGGATGGTCCTGCGCTGTCCGGTCATACCCGGGCTCAACGACCGCGCCGATCATTATGATGCCATTGCCGTACTTGCCCGCACGAATGCATGTATCACCGAAGTTCATCTTGAGCCGTATAACAGACTCGGAGAAAGTAAATTCGAAATCTTCGGACTGCCTGCCGGAAAGAAGATCGACGCGGCGAATGATGATTATATAGTAAGCTGCAGGGAGTATATATCGGCAAAGACGGATAAGCCCGTCAAAATACTGCGTGGCAGCTGATATTCGGCGGTATAACGCTGCTGCCCTGAAAAGGAAATAGGATGGATGAACTTAAAAATCTGAAAAACGGCGAAACGGTTTTTTTGAAAAGCGGTGTTTACAGGCTTCGGGAGCCTCTGCGAATCAGCGCGGAAAACGTCACGTTGATCGGAGAAGACGGCTGTTCTGTGACCGGCTGCGTTCGGATCTTTCCGGAGATTTTAAAATACGACGGCAGGATCCGTTATTTTTACACGGACCTGCCGGCAGACGGCCTTTATATAAACGGATTCGAGTATAAAATGTCGCGTTACCCGAAATATGATGAAAACATCCCCGTTCTGAACGGTTACAGCGCGGATTGTTGTTCGCGCGAAAGGGTAAAAACCTGGAAAGACCCGAAGGGCGGTTATTTGCATGCGCTGCATAAACATCTCTGGGGCGGATACCATTTTGAAATAACGGGCAAAACCGGGGGAGACGAGTTGATCCTCAAAGGCGGGCATCAGAATAACCGGCAGCTCGGATGTCACGATACCTTCAGATACGTCGAGAATATTTTCGAGTGCATGACTGACCCCGGCGAATGGTGTTTTGACAAAGAAAATAAGATCGTATACTTCATACCTTTCGATGATGCGGATATCGGCGAAGTCGAAATCATTGTCCCTTCCTGTCTGATCGAATTCCGGAACTGTAAAAACATACGGATAAAAAATATAAAGTTCGGGAAAACCGCACGGACATTTATGGAACCTTACGAACCTCTTCTGCGGAGCGACTGGACGATTTACCGCGGGGGCGCGTTATACTTCACAGGTTCACGGGACTGTTTGATCGAATCATGCGATTTTACCGGTATCGGTTCGAATGCGGTGTTCGCGGACGGGGACAATGAGCGTATAACGGTCAGAGGCTGTCTGTTTGAAAACATAGGGGCAAGCGGAGTGTGCTTTGCCGGCAGGACGGAAAGCGTCCGTTCACCATACAGCGATTTTGAAAAACAGCGGTCTTTGGAAGAAATATCGCTTGTGCCGGGTCCGGCAGGCGGGGATTATCCGAAAAACTGCAGCGTTGAGGACTGCCTTATAACGCGTATCGGCCGGACAGAGAAACAGACGGCCGGCGTGGAGATCTCCATGGCGGCGGATATCACCGTATCGCACTGCAGCATATATGATGTGCCCCGGGCAGGAATCAATATATCCGAAGGCACATTCGGCGGGCACGTCATCGAAAACTGCGACATATTCGACACGGTCAGGGAAACAGGAGACCACGGCAGCATAAACGCCTGGGGACGCGACCGTTTCTGGGCGCTTTCCGATGTGCCCGATGCCGAACTGATCCGATATGTTCATCTTGACTGTATAAAAACGAATATCATAAGAAATAACCGCATACGCTGCGACAGGGGCTGGGACATCGACCTTGACGACGGTTCCTCCTGTTATCACATCAAAAACAACCTTTGCCTAAACGGCGGGATAAAGCTGCGCGAAGGTTTTTACAGGACGGTTGAAAACAACATAACCGTCAACAATTCGCTGCATCTGCATGTTTGGTATCCCGGAAGCAGGGATATCGTCAGGGAAAATATCGTTTTCGGACCCTATAAGCCGATTGGGATGGATATACCCCGATGGGGGGACCTGTTTGATTATAATATGCTTTATGATGCCGGCGCCGGTACCGTGTCTCCTGCGGAAGAATTGTCCCGCATAAGCAAGGGAGATGTGCATTCGGTCAAAGTGCGATGCTCGTTCAGGGCAGCCGGAGACGGTGATTTTTCCAATGACGCGCCGTTTTTTCATAATTTCGATATGAAGAATTTCGGCGTTGTCAGCCCCCGTCTCAGGGAAAGGACAAAAACCCCCGAAATTCCGGCAATCGAGATATGATCGTATCGGAACACGGTTTATGGCGCAGTGCGGATTGCGTATCCGTTTAAACAACAGCGGGGAATAGAAATGACGGAATATTTTGATATACTCGACCAATACGCAAATCCGACCGGTCAGACCGCAAAAATGGGAACGCCTCTCGGCAGCGGAACGTATTACCTGGGTGTAAACGGATATATCGCCCTACCCGAAGGAAAATTTCTGATTCAGCGGCGCTCGCCGGACAAAAAGATCCGGCCGGGCTGCTGGGACATTCTGATGGGACATGTTAGGGCCGGCGAAACTTCGGAGGACGCGGTTATACGCGAAACACGTGAGGAGACCGGCCTGATCACGGGCAGGGAAAATCTGCATTTTATAAAACGCTATTGTTGGCCCGAGGCGCATCTTTTTGCCGATATCTATTTTATCATCGCGAATTTCGAGTTGAGTTCCCTGACGCTGCAGCCCGATGAGGTGACCGGTGTGAAACTGATCGGCAAAGAGGAAATGAATGCGTTTGTGCGTGCTATGACGCATCACAAAAAGCAGTACCGCGATCTGATTCTTGAAACGATCGGCCGGCTGTTCCCAGACAGCGGAAAATAACCGGAAATACCGAATATGTTTTAGTATCGGGCTTGCCGGACCGGCATGCCTGATTTTTTTTTTTTTTTTGTAACGAAAGTGTTTTCCGGCGGTCTTATAGCTGAAAACGAGGTGAGAATGTGACTGAATTCGAAGACGTATATATCCTGTATTTTAAAGATGTATACAGATATGTTCTGTCCTTATGCCGGAATGAAGCGATCGCGGAAGACGTTACGCAGGAAACTTTTTTCAAGGCGCTCAAAAGCATCGACAATTTCGGAGGGAAGTGTAGGCTTCGGGTATGGCTGTGCCAGATAGCAAAAAACACCTATTTTTCGATGTATGAAAACCGGAAGAAAAATGCCGGCTTTACAATCGAAGAATATGACGGAGACAGCGGTTTTGAGCAGGAATTCATAAACGGGGAAACCGCCTTTGAAATACACAAGAGGCTTCATAAGCTGGAAGAACCTTACAAAGAAGTTTTCAGCCTGCATATGTTCGGCGAACTGCCGTTCAGCCGGATCGGCGAGCTTTTCGGTAAAACGGAAAGCTGGGCGAGAGTCACATATCACCGCGCAAAATGTAAACTGAGGGAGGATCTGGAATGAAAATATCATGTGAGATCATAAGGGATCTGCTGCCGCTTTATCATGATGATGTATGCAGTGAAGAGAGCCGCCGTTTAGTCGAGGAACATCTGAAGGACTGCGTTGCCTGCTCGGAGAAGCTCTATCATATCGGGAAAGAGATGAAATTTACGGATTTAAAAAGGGATGAGACAAGTCCGCTGCGTGCTATAGCGGCAGTATGGAAAAAGGACAAAATGAAGTCGTTTTTAAAAGGCCTTCTGATCGCTCTGGCCGCATCCGCTTTGATTTTTTGTGCTTTCGCCGGCCTGACGCAGCTGAAAATCATTCCCGTTTCATCGGATCTGCTGGAAATATCGGATGTCTGCCGTTTATCGGACGGCCGGATCGTATATCATCTGTATGTGGCCGATCAGCGCAGCCTGCACTTTATAAAATTTTCGGCAAACAGGGACGGAAGTTATTATCATACGCCTTATCGTTCGGTCATCGAAGGGAAGCGCATGACAAAAACAGGCCTGTATAATGATTATTTTGTGACCGATCTGAGCGAAAGCAATGCTTATGAATCGGAAAACGGCAGCGGAACCGAAATCACTTCGTTTTATGTCGGACCGAAAGGCAGCGGGATTCTGATCTGGGAAAAGGGTATGGACCTTCCCCCGGCAAGCGAAGAGCTTGAAAATGCGTTTGTCGGAGACTGAACAACTTGTATTAAAAAAACGCCTTGCAGAACAGGCGTTTTTCTTATTTTTACTGAGCGTCATAGATTCTCCAGATAATAGACCAGCGCATCCATATTGATGGCGCTTTCCCACGGACGGCAGCGGCAGTTATAAGGTTTGCCGCAGTCATAATACTCAGCCCAGGCGCCCGTGCTGTCCAGCCGGTCGAGCATGAAAGTCAGTGCTTTATCTTTCAGCGGATGGCCGAGATAAACCAGATTATACAGCAACAGACCGTAATCATATCCCAGAGACCGGTCGCTTTCGATATTGGATGAGATCAGATTTTTACGCTTGAAAGTTTCGATATACATATCTGCGTTTTGAGCGGTTTCCTCTTTGTTGAATAATTTACTCCGGTAATAAGGCGGCAGAAGGGCGACCGAACCGAGTCGATAGCGTTTTGTTTTGTCATAAGGCATATCCGGTTTTTCATGCAGGCAGGCCGGACATCGGTAAATGCCGTGCTCCCCGCGTTCGAGCCAGGTCAGGGGAGAAGGCCGTTTCATGATGATGTCACAGTCGCAGTATCCGAAATGGAACCTGGGAGGTTTGTTATAATTTTCTCTTTCCGGGTTATTGCCGTAAAAGACGCCGTTTATCACAAAATTTTTTTTATACAGCGCTTCCGCTTCATGGACTGCCTGCCGTATTCTTCCGGTCTCTTCTTCCGGCATGATAGGATGCCGGGCTGAAAATTCCAGGAAACGGTTTGTGCTTTCGATAAAAAGCAGAGTCGATTCCGCGGACCCGTGATAGATAAACGGACGCGGATAGAATCCCCCTGCGATATAGGTTTCATCCGCGCTGAAGCCTGTCATGCCGTGGCCGAGATGGGGGATCTGAACGCTGACTGCCCATAGGAGCATATCGCTGATGCTTTTTAAAAACTCATCGTCGCCGGAAGCGTCGTAATAGGCAAATGCGCTGAGGACAACATAGGCCGGCACCTCTGCTTCATCGTTTGAAAACATCAGGCGCGCGTTGTCGTTTCCCATCGTTTCGGCGTTGTGCAGATTCCCGAAAATCCGCCATTTGCGATGCCAGAATTTCAATACAGCCTGCGCTTCTTCGATATAATTCATTTTCAGCAGCCCGCGTATCGTGCCTGCCTGATCCCGGACATAGGCCATAGGATAAAACTGCCCTGCCATGATCCCCCCGTCGCCTGACTGCTGGGAACGGATGACGGCGGCAATGCTTTCAAAGGCCGCATGCATGCGCCCGGCTTCGGGGTGGCCTGCGGGGATCTTTGATCTCGCTTTTTCTCCTTTGGCCAGATATTGTCTCCAGTCGGCTTCACTGCGCGCGAAAATATCCTCTCCGCTGACGGCAAAAGCCAGCTGCTCCCCGGTTTCCGGCGTTTTGGCGGCGGCAAATGTAATTTCACCCTCTCCCGGTGCGATCAGGAAGCATTTGTTTTCGGGCGAGTAAGTCACGCAGCCGTCCGTCATGATGAACAGGCGGTTTTCTTCGTGATAAGGACATCCCGTAAAGTAGGAGGTGCCTTTGGGAATGATGTAAACATGACAGGTTCTGCTCTGCCTTCCGCAGGGATAATTTTCGAATGTGTATTCTTTCACATAACCGTGCAGGTTCATCTTCATCCGGCATGTAATTTCGGAAGTGACCCTGCGTTTGAAGAGGTTATAAACAGGGTCCATGGCATCCGTCAGGATCATGATGCCCGCTTTGCTCCGGACCGTGCTGCGCCATGTATTCGTATGCGGCAGCCTTTCGGTTTCGGCGCTGAGTTCCGTTCCGCATCCGTCTATCTCCGCGGAGCCGTAATCCGGTGACGAATAAGACGGTCCCGCGATCTTAAAAAAGCCGGGACCCTGTCCGTATACGATGAATTTGCCGTTTCCGATAGCGTGGACCGCTCCGTCATCTTTTGTCCTGCTGTTCCAGTACTGCATGTTTTCCTCCGGATAAAGGGTTTATTTTATATTCCCGATGCTGCGGTTCTTTTTTCTCCATGCCGACGGATTTATTCCGCAGCATTTTTTAAATATGCGGGAAAAATAATACGGATCGGTAAAACCGCATAAAAAACAGATGTCTCCGATGGGCCTTGAACTGTTTTCGAGAAGCCTTTTGGCATGGGTCATCCTCAGGGACTGCAGATACTGCAGCGGCGCTATCCCGGTATCCGATTCGAAAAGCCTGCGGAAGTGATTGACCGATATCGGAAACTGCCTGATTTGTTCGAGGATGCTGTAATTGGGATTGGATAAATTGCAGATCATTTCCCGCTTCAGCAGGTCGACGTAGGAGTTGGCGATTCCGCTGCCGATCCTGCGGAGCAGATATTCATACAGGACATTGAGAAGCGCATCGGTGATCTCCGTATCGTTTCCGGTGTAGTATTCGTTGTAAAGCTGCTTTAAAATATAAAGAAAGTCTTTGTTTGCCGTGTCCTGAACGACGACGGGCATCGAAACCGACAGGCTGAAGCTCTCTACCATGAAAAAGATATTCTTATATCCTCTGTCGGATATATCTTCGTGCAGAAGCTGAGGGGGCTGACATATGATCGTCCCGGAAGTGAACGGATATTCGATCCCGCCTGTGATATTCATGCCTTCGCCCTCGCAGTAATAGGTGATCTCCCAGCATGAATGCCTGTGTTTTTCATAGGAATAGGTAAGCGCGTCCTGCGTTCCGATATAGACAAGACCGGTCATGGCAAACACCCCGCTTTCTGACTGCATTATAGCAGATTATGTTTTATTTGTCCATCTTTTATTGAATAATTTCATTTATTTTTTCCGGCCGGTTTGTTATAATGGAAACAGGGGGTGGTCTTCATCAAAACGTATTCTGTCGGTCTGTATGAAAAAGCCATGCCGAATGATATGTGCATAATGGACAAACTTAAGTTGACAAAACAGGCCGGATTGGACTTTATGGAAATCAGTATCGATGAAAGCGAAGAAAAGCAGGAAAGGCTGGTTTCGGAGTCATTTTTAACCGAAGTGATAAATGCGGTTTCCGGGACCGGACTCCCGATAAAGACCATGTGTCTGTCGGGTCACAGAAAATATCCGCTCGGAAGTAAAAATCCATCTGACTCCGAAAGAAGCCTTTTCATGATGCGGAAAGCGGTTGATTTCGCGTGCGCTGCCGGGATCCGCATCATACAGCTGGCGGGTTACGACGTTTATTATGAAGCGGGCGACGACGGCACGCGCGCCGCATTTCTGGTGAACTTAAAGAAGTGCGTGGAAATGGCGGAACGAGAGGGCGTGATTCTGGCTTTTGAGACGATGGAAACGGATTTCATGAATACGGTCCGGAAAGCCTTGTATTATGTGGACCTGATCCGTTCGCCCTGGCTGCAGATCTATCCGGATATCGGCAATATCAGGAATGCGGCGGACGACTTTCTTGACGATATAAGGTGCGGCGCCGGTCATATCGTTGCCGCTCATCTGAAAGAGACAAAGGAAGGGGTCTTCCGCGATATGGAATACGGCCGCGGAAGAGTGGATTTTGCGGGTTCTGTCCGCGAGCTGCGAAACCTCGGCGTCGGTATCTTTACCTGTGAATTCTGGTATGACAACAGGACCGATCCGCTTGTTTATATTAAACGGAACATTGATTACCTGAAAGGAATCGGGGCGTTATGAAAAAATATCTGCTTGGGATCGACAACGGGGGGACTGTCAGCAAAGCGGCTTTGTTTGACGAATCGGGCAGCCAGGTGTTGCAAAAAAGCATTCGGATACCTCTTATAACGGACGAAGAGGGATTTACCGAACGTGACATGACGGCTATCCGTGAAGCCAACTTTAAGATCATAAGGGAGATCACCCGCGAATGCGCCTGTGAAATCAGCGCGGTCGGTCTGACAGGTCACGGCAAAGGGCTTTATGTTCTCGGTCCGGACAACGGGATCCTATATAACGGCATCGGTTCGACCGACATGCGCGCTCTGTCCTATGAGCTCCGGTGGCAGAAAGACGGGACCGCCGGCCGGGTTTATCTCAAAACCGCGCAGAAAGTGCTGGCCTGCCAGCCTGTCTCACTCCTGCGCTGGCTCAAAGATAACCGCCGCGGGGTATACGACCGGATCCGCTGGGTATTGTCGGTCAAGGATTATATTCGCTTTTGCCTGACAGATACGGTAAACGCCGAACACACGGATATATCCGGCACGAATCTTTTGAACCTCCGGACCAGGTCCTACGACGATGCGCTGCTCGATGAATTCGGGATCCCGGAAATAAAAGGGAAATTACCGCCTGTTAT
>CAZVPD010000110.1:0-12755 GCA_964628455.1 uncultured Lachnospiraceae bacterium | reverse complement strand
TATCTTTTATTTTTATGCAGTAATATTTCCCGGCCGAAGTTCAACAGCTATGGAATTTAGACTGAGAAATGTTGTTCACAGTCTTATTTTTATTTTCCCTTTCTGTCTGCAGAAGTTTTTTTGTATTAAAAAAGCTTTTTCATGCTTTTTCGACTTTCCCGAATTAATTTACCCTCGTTTCTCAGTGTAAATGCCGCAGGTTTACTACCGTGGTACTAACTCCGAGAATTTACAATCCGAAAAAACCAGCGAGTTGAAAAAAAAAAAAAAACGGCATAAGGGAGCCGTTTTAAAGACGATTTTTCACATTATTGGAAGTTGTCAACTGTATTTTACAAAATCCCCCTCAGGCTTTCGCCTGAAATGTTTTTTTACAGTCTTAAGACCGCTCAAATGGCGGTTGTTTTTTATCGGCTGCAATGAACCGGCTTCCGGCAGTGATGATCTTTGATAATCTTCTTGTGACTCTGAGCGACGCGCGGAATCCTCTGGAAGAATAGTAGGATTCGGCGCCGTTATGATACACAAAGACATGTCCGTAGCGGAAATCGGCAAAGACGGCGCCGCCGAGTTTTCTGATATCGGGGGGCGTCCGTATCCAGCTGGATGTTTTGGTATCGTATGTTCCGCTTTTCTGCAGTTCGCGGTATTCCTCTTCTGTCAGAAGTTCAACCCCCATGGAGGCAGCCATATCCATAACGCTGGTCAGCGGCCTGTTTTCTTTTCTGGATTCCAGGGCTTCCCGGTCATAACAGAGGCTCCTGCGTCCTTTCGGGCTTTCTTCGGAGCAGTCAATAAAGACAAATTCACCCGTTTTCCCGTCACGGCGCACGACATCGGGCTCACCCCCCGTGCGTTCCATTTCACTGAGCGGCCAAAGCTTATCGGCTGCTTCGACCGCAGCCTGCACTTCGTCCCAAAGGATACCTTCGTGGCGCCGCCTGTTTTTCTCAAACCGGATTTTTAAGATCCCGAGTATTTCTCCGCGTTTTTCAGCCGTTATTTCCATTGTTCCGCCCTTTCAAATAGTTCTATTTTGTCAGCGACGCGATCACTTTATCAAAATATTCGACTGTCTTCCCTTCGAGTTTGGCATATTCGGACGAAAAGTTGTTCTTTTTAGCGGCAATCATCGTCGAAAGCAGCGTGGCGAGTCCGCTGTTGGTGTTATAGAAATACGCAAAATCAAAAACGCGCCCGGCAATCAGCATATCCAGCATCAACTCCGATTCCGGATCCCTGAGCCCTTTTGTCTGCAGCACCTGTTCATAATATTTAGGGATGACATTCTGTAAGGTGAATGCCGACATCGTATCCAGAATAATCCCTATTGTATCCAGGTTGTTGTAAGCGGTCAGCGGTATGCACATGAGCGAGGCATGCCCACCCACATGCGAATAATAAGCCGTCTGAGCTTCATCGTATTTCGGATACGGCAGGATACCGTATGAGTCCTCCATATCCCGCAAAAGCATAAGGTCGCGGACAAAACACGCAGCCATCAGAGTCATGCCCGAACGGAACGCCAGCTGGCTGTTTCCGGGATTCTGTAAAAAAGTCTGCCCGCCCGTATAGACGATATCATATACTTTTTCGGTTATATCGGCCATTTTCGGCGTATTGAAACAAAGCTGCGGAATGCCTTCGCCGTCTTTTTCCGTAACGAACTGACCCGCGGCATACATGAAGCTTACGATGCTCGCAACGTTGTTCTGCTCAAAAACCAGTCCGTAAAAATCTTCGGCCGTATATTTCCCGTCATTGTTCAGGTCTTTGGCGGTTCCGCGTATCATGCCGTAGAGTTTATCGATTGTCCAGGTGCCGTCCCTCACACTGAGATAAGGGCTCTGCATATTATAATCGTCAAACAGGCGCTGATTGAATACCATCGTATAGGTGTAGTCAAGGGCATCCAGGACATAATCGCTCATGATAAAAAACAACCTGCCGCCGACCGTCGCGGCGCTCATAACATTTTTATTCCACCAGGGACCTTCATAATCAATCGTTTCGATATCAAGCCAGCTGCAAAGTTCGTTTTCAGCCGCATACGCGCCTATATGATGCGTATGTCCCAAAGCCAGGTCATAATCGTCCGTTCCCGCCTTCACCGAGCTGCGCAAGCTATTGACAAGGTCGGCCGTGTCGCAGTCTCCGACCGGAATAACATCAATTTTTATATTAAGCTTATCTTCAACGGTGAGATTTCTGATAAAGACCGCGTCATTGAGGATGTCGCCGTTTTCCGATCCGGCATAAACATCCTTCAGATGGTGGCTGTTGTTGCGCACCAAAACCCGAAAGACATACCCGTTCAGGTTTTCAAAAACGATGCCGGTCTCATCCGCTTCGGTTTTCGTTTCGCCGACGGAAACGGAGTCCGGCGGAAGACTGTCGGAAGCCGCACACGCGGTAAAACATATAACAAGCAAAACAACCGTCAGCACCGCTGACAGACGCCTGCCGTGAAATTTCATAATAAAACCATCCCCCTTCAACGCCGGCGAAAGTATTCTCAGCCGCATCAGTTCCACATTTCCTCACTGACCGGCTTTCTGATATCCGATAATAAAGACGAATAATTCCACAGAAACCATTGATCATTTACCTTGCGGAGTTCAACGGGACGGGGACTGTCGGCTCCCTTTGTGTCGACAAACAATTTCGCATAACCTTCCCGCGCATAGGAGTACGGGTTTTCGTTAACGCCGACTTTATACGGTATTTCCGGCGTGTAATTGTTTTCGGGTTCGGCTCCCGACAAATACGCTTTCCCCAAATAACCGCTCTTTTCCCTCATGCGGTCCGCAATAAATTTCCTGTCGTGCCTGTTGAGTTTTTCCGGTCCTTTCAGCATATCGATCATTTCGTATGAAGCGTCCGCGCTTTCATGATATGCGCAAAGGGCAATGATAAACAGAGCTGCCGTCCGGAACGGCGTATCGAGATGAAACTCCTCCATCGACCGAAAAGCAGCCGGTTCCCGGGGCAGTACCGAGAATGTTATCTCCATATCAAATCTTCCTTTTCTGTTATGATAAATGTTTCGAATATTTTACGGGGCCTGCAGCTCTTTCGCGCGAAGCGCGATCCGAATCACTTTATCGAGCATTTCGACATTTTCGATATACAGATTGTTGGATTCGACTCTGATCGTTTTCCCGTCGGAGAATAGGACCATGCGCCTGTCGGAAGGCCAGTTTTCCAATACATCCTTATAGTGTGTCAGGATCGTTTCCGAAAGCCCGGCGCTTTCCGCAAAAATCAGAAATCCGTTTTTCCCGACATTATACGAAAAGCAGGGCATGCCGACGTCTTCGGGGAGATCCAGTTCGTCAAGGATTTTCTTTTCGATCATAGACCTTAAGGCAGCGGGAAGTTGATGATAATCCAAACCGCCGCTGCCGGAACCGTTCATCGAATCGACGCTTCCGATGATATATTTCAGATCCGAGGCAAAAGCAATATCAGCCCGCGTGTCATACGACCAGTTGACAGAAGCATCGGCAGCATCGTGGTACAATCTGACGCGTTCGGTGCGGAGCGTGAATTCCGGAGACGATACCGTCATTTTTTTGCCTCCCGAAAAATCTTCTTCCGTGATGCCGTAATGATGTTCGGCACAATAATTTCTGATCGCATCACCGGCTTTCATCGCGGCTTTATTCGTGAAGTAAAATATGCCGATGACAATGATAACCGTCAGAACGATGATAATAATCGTAACATACAGGTCCGTCATACTCATTCCCCTTTATATTAAATTCTTCCGCAGACACAGGCATGCTTTTCTATTATCATAAACCGGTATTTTACCGGACATAAATCATAAATCAAATATATCATAAAACGATACGACTTTCAAGATTTATTTGAATAATTATACGATTTTGTTTAAACGGATTTATAACTATGTGATTCGGTCACGGAATATCTGCGATATATGAAGTATTATATAATCAATAAAATAATTCAGGAGGTATTTGCGTTGAAAATAGAAAATATCGACGGCCAGAGTATTTATAACTTCTTTATTTCGGGTGCCAACAATTTAATTTTCAATGAACACAATCTGAATAAAATAAACGTTTTCCCGGTAGCCGACGGTGACACGGGGACCAATCTGGCATTGACCATGAAGAGCATCGTCACAAAATCCGTAAAGTATGACCATTTCAATAAATCCGTGACATCCATTTCGGAAACCGCGATCGAAAACGCCTACGGCAATTCCGGAATGATTTTCGCGCAGTATCTGAATGGTTTTGCCATAGAATCGAAGGACAAGGATTCTCTGACCGTATCCGAATTTATCGAAATTGCCGGAAAAGCCGCCGCATACGCTTACGACGCGGTCGTCAATCCGAAAGAAGGTACGATCCTGAGCGTTATGAAGGACTGGACCTCGGAACTGAGAAGCCATCTGAATCTTGCGGATTTTGATAAAATGTTTGAATTATCGGTGCAAAAAGCAAAAATACTGGTAGAAGAAACAAAATACAAGATGAAAGTCTTCCTTGATAACGATGTCGTCGACGCCGGTGCCAAGGGTTTTCTTCTTTTTCTGGAAGGGATACTGGAATATATAAAAAACGGCAGAACGCCTGTTTCTGCAAATGCCGAAGATTTTAAACCGGAAGAACATATCCATATTATCACAGACACCGAAGTAAACGCGAACAGGTATTGCTCCCAGTTTTACATTGAAACCGACAAGAAACCGGATTTTTTTAAAAACGAACTGAAAAGTCTCGGCGATTCACTCGTTGTAACCGGAGCGGAAAAACGCCTTAAAATACATATCCATACCGATCATCCCGAACAAGTGACGGCTGTATTAATCAAAGAGGAATCCATCCTCTCGCAAAAAGTCGAGGATATGAAACTGGCCGCCGATATCATTCACCGCAGAAAAAACAAAATCGGCATCGTTACGGATTCCATCGCCGATTTACCGCAAAGCTTTATTGACGATGAACAAATCACGGTCGTCCCTGTAAACCTGATCTGCGACACCCATGTTTATCTCGATAAAATAACGATGAAACCCTCACAGTTTTATGAAAATCTAAAGAATTACAGGATGAACCCGACCAGCGCGCAGCCTACCGCCGCCGTTTTCGAAAAAACGTTTTCGGACCTGCTTCGATATTTTGATTCGGTCATCGGCATTTTCGTCTCGGCCGAAATGAGCGGAACTTATAAAAACGCCAAAAGAGCCGCAGAATCCGCAGCAAAAAAAGGCGGTAAAATAACCGTCATAGATTCTAAACTCAATTCTTCGGCGGAGGGGCTTTTGGTTATGAAAGCGGCGGAACTGATCGGGCAAGGCCTTTCGCATGAGGATACTGCCGACACGCTCCTGAACGTCATAAAAAACATACATATTTACGTTTCCATCAACGATTTAAGCAGCATGGTCAAAGGAGGCAGGATTTCAAGAACGCAGGGTTATATTTTGAGCAAGATCCATCTTAAACCGGTGATCTCCATCAATGAATCCGGAAAAGGCGTCATCTGCGAAAAAACATTCAGCCGTAAAAGCGCCGTTAAGAAAATACTCAAAAAAATGAAGGAGGATATGAATTTACAGGGAATCGAAAAATACGCCGTCGTCTATTCGGATTCCAAGTCCGATGTGTCCGGATTTACGGATGAACTGATCAAACTCACCGGAAAGCAGCCTGCCTTCTGCGAGCCGATTTCGCCTGTCATAGGATTGAATTCGGGTCCGGGCGCTTTCGCAGCCGCCTATATAAAAAGCGGAATATAATATCGCATATGCGCTTATATTAAAAAAAGATCGGAGACAATTCATGGAGTTTAATCTGTTCTTACAGGCTCCCGTCATTATTGTTACATACTTCACCCTATGGTATATCGCAGCCTTTCTGTTAAAAAACGCCTCCATCGTCGATATCGGATGGGGACTCGGTTTTGTAATTCTGGTTCTTGCCGGTTTTATTCAGAATATCACCGTGCATACCGCTGTCGCCGCATTGCTGGTCGGTATCTGGGGACTCAGGCTGTCTTTTCACATATTCAAAAGGAATTATAAAAAACCCGAAGACTTCCGATACGCAAACTTCAGAAAAGAATGGGGCAGGTCCTATTACATCCGTTCTTATTTTCAGCTGTTTTTATTCCAGGGACTGATCATGTTTCTCGTCTCGCTTTCTTTTCTGTATATAAACGGATCCGACGAAATAAAATACCTTCCTTTGTTTATTGCCGGGATCCTTGTCTGGATCATCGGTTTTATCTTTGAAGCCGTGGGAGACCGTCAACTGAAGAAATTCATACAGGACCCCGCAAACAGAGGCAAGATCATCAGCACCGGTTTATGGAGATACACAAGGCATCCGAATTATTTCGGAGAAGCCGTCATGTGGTGGGGATTGTTCTTCATCGCCGTTTCCTGCAAAGCGCCGTTGTTTACCGTTATAAGTCCGGTCACCATCACTTTCATGCTCAGGTATGTTTCCGGCGTCCCGATGCTCGAAAAAAACCTTGCCAAAAAACCGGGGTTCGAAGAATATAAAAAAAGAACGAGTATTTTTATCCCCTGGTTTCCGAAAGGACCGGCCAAATGAATAAAAAAATTTTCATATTTGCCCAAACCGTCTTTTTTATAGGGTTTTTGGCTCTACTGGCTTCCATCGTATACGGCGTCGCGGCATATGATATTTTAACCGAAGGGTCGATCATGCTTGAGATGTATTGGGGCAGATTTACGTTTATCGACATATACATCGCATTTGCCGTTTTCTTCGTATGGGTTGCATTTCGCGAAAATTCGCTACCCAAAAGCATCCTCTGGTTTTTCGCGATCATGCTGGGCGGAAGTATGGCCATCTGCCTTTATATGTTTCTGGCATTCAGAAACTCCGGCTCGGATATTAAAAAATTGCTGTCCGGCAGCAGAAAGATGAACTGATATGACAAAAAATATTCTCGGCTATCTGATACTGCTTGCGGTTTTTCTTGTTCTGGATATAGCCTGGATCGGTTTTATCGCAAAAAAGTTTTACAACAGAATGCTCGGTTACCTGATGAAAAAAAACCCGAACCTCCCCGCCGCAGTGGTTTTTTATCTGCTGTATATCTTCGGACTGATGTTTTTCGTCGTCAATCCCGCTTTGGCGGCAGGCAAAGCCCTGTATGCCCTGATGGCAGGCGCTCTGTTCGGACTGATATCCTATGCGACCTATGACCTGACCAACCTCGCGACCGTCAAAGAATGGCCTCTGAAACTCTCGGTCATCGATTTGATCTGGGGTTCGGTTTTGTCCGCGGTTACATCATTCGCCGGTTATAGTTTAATTTTAATCTTGTTATAAATTATCAATAAGCGAAATAAATACATCAAAGACAGAAAATTTGTGGTATCTCGTGTGTTGAAACAAGAAAACGAAAAAGGCAATTATCTTTTTTGGTTTGCTTTTAAATGATATAATATGTTGTATAAAAAATTTATAAATTTTAAAGGAGATCGGTATAATGGAAAATGCATTGAAAAAATTGAGAACGTTTAATCTTATCATGGGAGCGTTACACCTTGTGCAGGGCATCATCATGCTGTTTCTGGCGACAACCGTCATTCAGAAGATCGCGCAGTTTAAGCCGACAATCACCCAGTTTTTTCTGGAATTTAACCCTCTGACCAAATCTCTCGAGACTTCGAGTAAAGATCTGTTTGAATTGCCGTTTGGCATTTTGGTAGCCTCTTTTCTTTTAATATCAGCAGCCGCGCACGGCATGATTTATTTATCGAATGAAAAGTATACCAATGATTTGAAAAAGGGAATCAACCAATTCCGCTGGTTTGAATATGCCCTTTCATCTTCTGTCATGATAGTATTAATCAGCACTTTATTCGGTATTTATGATATCGCATCGCTGATTCTGATTTTTATTGTGAACGCGTCAATGAATCTTTTCGGTCTGGATATGGAACAGATCAATGCAGGAACAGAGAAAGTAAAAGTAAACTGGGGGCCCTTTGTCTGGGGTTCTGCGGCAGGTATCGCTCCCTGGATCGCAATTTTTCTTTATATGTTCGGTACAGGCAATTTCGGTGATGTCCCCTGGTTCGTCTGGGCGATCGTGGGAACATATTTTGTGGCTTTTAATACATTCCCGATTAACATGATACTTCAATATAAACGCGTCGGAAAATGGAAAGACTACCTTTACGGAGAAAGAACATATATCGTTCTCAGTCTTATAGCCAAATCATTGCTTGCCTGGCTCGTTCTTTTCGGAGCGATGCAGCCCTAAAATGATATACAGACCTTTTTGAGGTCAATAACGAAAATAAAATGACTCCGCCTTTAAAAAACAGGCGGGGTCATTTATGGTAAAAACAGCGGAAGCGAAATAATAAAAAACAATACTGTTCAAAAAGCATTCACGGCAGTCAATATCGCCTGCAGATTCCTTTTATGTATATCATACGGTATATCTTCGGTTATCCCGATTATAAATCTGTTTTTTGAACCGACGGATTCGATAATATTTTTAGTGTCACTGATTATTTCATTTTCGGAATGAAGCTGCCACCCACTCGGCCAATTCAGCCATAATACTTTGCCTTTAAAATATTTTTCTGCTTCGGGAATCGACGGACTGTTGGTTAAATCGTATGCCTCGATATAATCAAGGCTTGTGCTTCCGATTAAATCCATAATAGTCTTATTATCGGCATCAAAATGCACGCCGATTTTTTTGCCTTCCCTGTGAAAAACCTCGCATGCCTCCGCGTATACGGGCAGATAATAATTTTCAAAAACACTTCTTCCGATAATTTCGGGCGTGACATTTCCGCCGTAGTTGCTGAATTTAAACGGCGACTTTGCGATAATCGGGTAAATCTGCGACATTTTGCCGCATAGGATATCATACAGTTTTAAAATTTCGTCGCGATTATCCATCCACTCATAACAGAATTCCATGGTTCCGAAGTCATTGATCATCTTCTGTATCGGTTCGAGTCCGATATCGTCGCGTATGACGAAATTCGGATTTTCTTCATCGAGCTTTACAAATTCGCCGAGAGAAGCATACTGATCGGATATCTGCATGTCATTGTATAAAAAAGCAAATTTTTTATAATCATCCGGCGATTTGAACAGATGTTCGCGCGTCCAGGTCGTAAAGCCGGCGGGCTGCGTCAGGGAAGTCAGGTCTCCGTACGGCGTTGAAATAACATTCCTGTTATAATTTATTCCGTCTTTTACAATGGCCTCGGATGAATATTTTACGTTCGGACAATGTATCCGCGCGGAACTTATCCGCTTGACGATGCACGCGCCCATGTCAAGGATTTCCCGTTCATAGGGAAATCCCTGCAGCATGCATTCATAAACGGTAAACGGAACTTTATCCGGGATCTCATTGCGAAGCAGGACCGAATATACACGTTCTTTAGGCGTCATAACGCTTTCCTCCCGATCATTTTATGATCACGATTAAAAATCAGATAAGAGCCGACTGGATCTCTTTCACATCAAGGTCCCTTAAGCGCACGGATCTGCGGACAGCGAAAGCAGCCGCCGTGCCTGCCGCTTCGCCGATACCGACGCAGATCGGCATGACACGGAAGTTAGAATGAGCCATATGAGTACCCGAAATATTGCGTCCCGACAAAAGCAGACCGTCGATCTTTTCGGGCACCAGACAGCCGTACGGGATGGTGTAGCCGCCGCGTTGTCCGAAATGATGCTGAACCCCTGTTTTATCCAGTCCGGAACCGGTCATATTATGCACATCAAAATTAAAATAAGCGCCGCGGACAACCCAGTCGCCGAACATACGAGCCGTAAGGATATCCTTTTCATTGATCTGCCGGACCCCTTTAAAGTGCCGCGTTTCGCGAATGCCGATCATCGAAGCCGCGCTGATGATACAGCAGTTTTCGTAACCCGGAACAAATTCCCGCAAAAAATTCACGATGGGAATCATCTGGCTTCTGCAGACGATCTCCGCTTTGGTAAGGTCCTCCGCTTTGGTGCCGTCAATGCCGGTGCAGTTGGTCATATTGCATGTAACGATCCCCGGAAGTGTCGAACGATATAGAAGCACATGCCCCGCAGGCGCAGGCAGTTTTTCCTTCGCCAAAGCCTGAAGCTCGCCTTTTCCTGTCTCGACCAGAGTCTCAAAAGATCCCGGGAAAACCGCTCTTTCATAATCAACTCCGCCAACCTTAAACATCAGCGTGGCCGGCTGCATCAGACCGTCCGATTCCCTGCCCTTGAAAAACTCCGCACCGCTGTAAGCCGCCGCGTCACCGTCACCCGTACAGTCAATCACCGCTTCCCCAAGAAAAGCTCTGCGCCCGCTTTTGCTTTCCGTGATCACACCGGTGACCTTATTCCCTTCCTTCATGACGCCGCAGACAAGCGTGCAGAGCAATATCCGGACATCACATTCGAGAAGCATTTCCAGATAGGTGATCCCGAGCAGTTCCGGGTCGATCACGGTATTATCCGTGTCTTTTAAAGTATTTTTATCCGCCGCACGGCGCAAAATTTCCCGGAAGAGCTTACTGTCGACGCTGCCCGTAAAATGGCTCATCAGTCCCGATGTCGATATCCCTCCGACCGAACCGCTGCATTCGATCAGCAAGGTTTTTGCTCCCTGCCTTGCGGCAGAAACGGCAGCGGCGATCCCCGAAGGCCCCGATCCTGCCACTATGACATCATATTCGCCCGCGACCTCAATACTTCGTTCTTTTTCCGTATACGGCATGCGTGTGTCCCTCCTCCGACCCGTCCCATAAAAACGAAAATCATCATGACCGACAGCTTCAGGCCAGGAACCCGATACGGTCGCTTGACCTGAACTGAAGCGAATACAGATCCTTATAGATCCCGCCTGTTCTCAGCAATTCGGCATGAGTTCCTTTCTGTATGATATTCCCTTCGGATATCACCGCAATCTCATCCGCGGTCCGGATCGTCGAAAGCCGATGAGCCACGATCAGGGTGGTCCGTCCGCTGCACAACTCATCCAAGGCTTCCTGTATGTATATTTCCGTCGTGTTGTCCAGCGCACTCGTCGCTTCATCCAGGATCAAAATGGCGGGATCTTTCAGAAAAACCCTCGCGATGGAAATCCTCTGCTTCTGCCCGCCCGAGAGTTTTATCCCTCTTTCACCGATTTCGGTTTCATAACCGTTTACAAGAGATGAGACATAATCGTGTATGTTCGCCCTTTTGGCCGCCAGAATCATTTCGTCTTCCGTCGCATCCAGCCGGCCGTACAGAATATTTTCACGAATGGTTCCGTTGAACAGGAAGACATCCTGCTGAACGATCCCGATATTCTGCCTCAGCGAACGATAGGTTATATGATCGATATCATGTCCGTCGATCAGAATTTTCCCGCCGGTCACTTTATAAAATCCGGGGATCAGGTGGCATATGGTCGTTTTACCGCCGCCCGAAGGGCCGACGAGTGCGATCTTCCGACCCGGCTCAATCGTCAAATCGATATGGTTCAGCACCCCTTTTGTCTCATCATAAGCGAACGAGACGTCTTTGAACTCGATCCTGCCTTCCGCTTTGCCTATATCCACGGCATCCGGTTTTTCTTTTTCGGGTTCTTCGTCCATCACCTCGACAAACCGTTTAAAACCGGTCACACCGTCCTGAAATTGTTCGATAAATCCGATTAAATTCGACACGGGAGAAATAAACAGGTTTACGGAGATGATAAAGGTGGCGTAATCGCCCGCGCTGATGCGGCCTTCGGAGATAAAAATACCGCCTGCCACTAAAATGATCACATTGAAAACATCGGTAATAAACGACGTCGAACAGAAAAACTGCGCCATAGCCTTATAGGCTTTCATTCTGGAGCTGACAAAAGCATTGTTGCTGACCTGGAATTTTTCTTCCTCTTTTTTTTCATTGGTAAACGCTTTGGTCACGCGTATGCCCGATATCGAAGATTCCAGGGAACTGTTGATCAAAGCGATGTTTTTTCTGGATTCCGTAAACGCCTCGCTCATTCTTTTACGGAGAGGAACAGACACAGCGACCAGAAACGGAACGCAGCAAAAAATGATAAGCGTCAGCAGCAGATCGATCGTGGAAAGATATATGACCGAACCGATGATCATGATACCGGAAATCAAAAGGGTTTCGGGTCCGTGATGCGCAAGCTCGCTGACATTCATCAGATCGTTCGTCATGCGCGACATGATTTTGCCTGTCTCATTGTCGTCATAATAAGAAAACGGCAGCGACTCGAGTTTGTTGAACAGGTCCCTTCTCATTTCGCTCTGCATATGCACGCCGACAACATGACCGTAATAATCGACATAATAGCGGAGAAGCATGCGCATCAGGTAAACAAAAAGAAGCAGGAAACCGAAAACAACCAATAACCTTATCTGTTTATCCGGTATCAGGTCGTTCAGCATTTTTCTCGTGAGGATCGGATAAAACAAACCGATGACGGCTATCATCAGCGAAGCAGCCATATCAAATGTAAAAATAAGCCTGTGCGTTTTATAATAGGCTATAAAGCGTCTGAGCATTTCATATTTACCTTTCAATTTTTATGGTCTGCCGCATATCCTATCAGAAAACCAAAAGAACCATCCGGCAGGCAGAACAGATTCATTGGTCTATTATAATTCAATTTGTGAAAGTTGTCAATATGTTTCAGTCCCGAAGTGCAGGCATAAAAAGCCGGGCAGAATGTAAAATTAACTGCACCCCAGTAAAGATATACTGTTAGTATGCATG
>CAZVPD010000109.1:10210-12812 GCA_964628455.1 uncultured Lachnospiraceae bacterium | reverse complement strand
TGAATTTTACTCGATCAACGGTCCGTATGCCGAAGGAATGAAACGCGGTGACTACTCTGTGGCCGCAGCATCCAAAGCCGCTGCATCTGGAATGTTCATAGGCTTTCTTTATGATGAAACCGAACACAGACAGATTCACAGCAATATTTACCGCGCCGAAACAGGCGGATATGAATGGACCTGTCCCCATCATAAAAGCGCCGACAGGATAGAAGAGGATATTATTGCCGAGATCAAAAAAGTCCGGGAAAAGTATTCCGGTTCCCGGCTTTTTTCGGAGCACGTGTTCCCCATTATGTTCCATACTTTTTCACGCGGAGGGATGAACCCGTGTCCGAAAATTCTCAAAGAGGAATTCTGCCCGCTTCAGCTTGCCGCCGCAATGGGAGCCGCGAAACAATACGGAATGGAATTCAGTGTATGCATCGACTTATGGGGGTTTGATGTCGGGAACTGGTTTACCCGGCTTTGGGGTTTTCCGGCGCATTCACCGGCAGAATTTAAAAGCGCACTCGAACTCGCATGGCGCCTTTCTCCTTATATGATGTTTGTTGAAAATATCGATATACTCGCGCGAAATACCGAAAAAGGTTTCCGTTTGTCCGAATTCGGCGAAATATTCAAGAAATTCAAAACAGATTATTCCGCAAATATCTCTTTGGATTATTCCTTTGACGATCTGAACTGCGACATAGCGGTCATCCGGTCGGACGACTCCTATATTTCCAAATCCGGCAATTTCGACGGCGGCGGAATGTTCGGATCATCCTCTCTCCTTCCCGATAAAAAAAGCGATTCCTTTATCGATGTGATGTATGCGCTGCTTCATCAGACATCATCAGACAGGTCACTGACTTATCATAAATCGGAGTTTAATGAATGGCCGGCCGGCGCGTATCCGCGCAATACCGAAACATTGAAAACGCTGCCGCTGATCAACGGAGTCGGGATCGAACGAGAAAAAACTTGTCATCCGATATTCCACCCGATAGCGGCGACTCTGGTTTTCGACCAGTATGTAAAACCTTCCGACATAAACAATACCAATCTTATCATCCTGTGCGGCAGCAGGCTTGCTTCTTCAACCGCCGAAGTGATAGCAGATCGTGTAAAAGCCGGTGCGAAAGCCGTTATCCCCGATTATTTTTCCGAAGAGTTTATTGAATATCCGGATATTTCGGACAGATTATTCGTAACAAAAGATTTTCGGAATTCTGCTTTTATCGATTTTATCGCCCCGTATCTGGGTTCCCGTACAGAATGGAAAATAAAATTCGGAGATAAATATCTGACAATAACAAACCCCTCCCATGACGGCAGAGAACTGCATTTTAATTATGAATAAAACAGGAAAAGACAACCCGAACGAAACATCCGGATTGTCTTTTCCTAAGGTATGGGGTGAGTAATCGGACTCGAACCGACGGCCTTCAGGGCCACAACCTAACGCTCTAACCACCTGAGCTATACCCACCGTATAATCAGAATAAATCGCCGGCCGGCAAAAATGCCGGCTGTATCGATCAATGACCTGATGGCGTACCTTGGGGGACTCGAACCCACGACCTACTGCTTAGAAGGCAGTTGCTCTATCCGCCTGAGCTAAAGGTACTTATATGCTATCGAATATAATACCATAAGATTTTATTTTTGTCAATAGTTCGTTTTATATAAAACCAGCTGCCGCATGTTTTTTTACCTCGGTTTTAAAAACACGCGAAAGAAGATTGCGAAATGCACCGATTTCCGTTAATTAAAAGACAAGATGTTAATTGTAAATGTAATTTTTATTGACAAACATTTCTTTTCATGATATAATAAAAAATATGTGATATGATTTTATATATCATCATTTTTAATATTATTTTTAAGGAGGAGACTTATGAAAATTTTCAGAATAACGGCGATACTTCTCATGTTGATCATGGTCCTCGCACTGATTCCGGCATGCGGAGACGATTCGGATTCCATTAAAGTCGGACTTATTGCACCTTTGACGGGAGATGTTGCGGTTTATGGCAACGCCGTGAAAGAAGCGGTTGAACTCTACACAAAGGAATTCAATGATGCCGGAGGGGTTAACGGCAAAAAAATCAAGCTCATCGCTTATGATGATAAAGGTGACCCTACCGAAGCGATGAACGCGTACAACAAACTCGTAAATTCCGATAAAGTGGTTGCTTTCATCGGTCCGGTCACAAGCGGTCCTACATTCGGCGTCGCTCAGGAATCCGTGAATCTGAACATCCCCGGCATTACGGGAACAGCCACGCATCCCGACGTTACAACCTACGGCAACAACTATTTCCGCGCCTGTTTTGAAGATCCATTCCAGGGCGGTGCCATAGCCACTTTCGCATCAGATTACCTGAAAGCAAAAGCAGGAGCGATCATTTATAATACTTCCGACGCGTATTCCACAGGCCTGAAAGATTCCATAACCGCAAAAGCAGGCGAACTCGGTCTTTCGATCGTAGCTACCGAAGGTTACGGAGAAGGCGACGTTGATTTTAACGCTCAGCTTACGAATATTCTGGCTCAGAATCCCGAAGTTCTGTTTATACCCGACTATTATAATAACGCATACCTTATCTGCTCCCAG